>NZ_JAIWOT010000001.1:2937500-3237500 GCF_021295335.1 Komagataeibacter sp. FNDCF1
ATGAGGCGAACCCGGGGAACTGAAACATCTAAGTACCCGGAGGAAAAGACATCAATTGAGATTCTGCTAGTAGTGGCGAGCGAACGCGGAACAGGCCCGTGATGATTGTGGAAGAAGCAGAACGGAATGGAAAGTCCGGCCAGAGCGGGTGATAGCCCCGTATGCGTAGTGTCCACAGTGATCCTTGAGTAGGGCGGGACACGTGAAATCCTGTCTGAACATGGGGGGACCACCCTCCAAGCCTAAATACTCCCTGGTGACCGATAGCGAACAAGTACCGTGAGGGAAAGGTGAAAAGCACCCCGACGAGGGGAGTGAAAGAGACCTGAAACCGAATGCCTACAAGCAGTCGGAGCCTCTTATGGGGTGACGGCGTACCTTTTGTATAATGGGTCAGCGAGTTTCTGTTTGCAGCAAGCTTAAGCCGTTAGGTGTAGGCGCAGCGAAAGCGAGTCTGAACAGGGCGACGAGTTGCTGGCAGAAGACCCGAAACCGAGTGATCTAGCCATGGCCAGGCTGAAGGTGCGGTAACACGCACTGGAGGGCCGAACCCACGCCTGTTGAAAAAGTCGGGGATGAGCTGTGGCTAGGGGTGAAAGGCCAATCAAACTCGGAAATAGCTGGTTCTCCGCGAAATCTATTGAGGTAGACCGTCGAGTATTACCCCGGGGGGTAGAGCACTGGATGGGCTAGGGGGGCCCAAAGCCTTACCAAACCTAACCAAACTCCGAATACCCGGAAGTATGAGCTCGGCAGACAGACAGTGGGTGCTAAGGTCCATTGTCGAGAGGGAAACAGCCCAGACCACCAGCTAAGGCCCCCAAATCGTGGCTAAGTGGGAAAGGATGTGGGGATTCCAAAACAACCAGGAGGTTGGCTTAGAAGCAGCCATCCTTTAAAGAAAGCGTAATAGCTCACTGGTCTAATAGAAACCCTGCGCCGAAAATGTAACGGGGCTCAAGCCACGTGCCGAAGCTGTGGGTGCATACTATGTATGCGCGGTAGCGGAGCGTTCCGTAGGTCTGTGAAGGAGACGGGGTGACCCTCTCTGGAGATATCGGAAGTGCGAATGCTGACATGAGTAGCGACAAACAGTGCGAGAAACACTGTCGCCGAAAGTCCAAGGGTTCCTGCGCAAGGTTAATCCGCGCAGGGTGAGCCGGCCCCTAAGGCGAGGGCGAAAGCCGTAGTCGATGGAAACCGGGCAAATATTCCCGGGCCTGCCAGAAGTGACGAATACAATATGTTGTCGGGTCTTATCGGATTGATCCGGCTTTTGGCGTATTCCAGGAAATAGCTCTGGCATATAGACCGTACCCGAAACCGACACAGGTGGACTGGTAGAGAATACCAAGGCGCTTGAGAGAACGATGCTGAAGGAACTAGGCAAATTACTTGCGTAACTTCGGGATAAGCAAGACCCGTCAGTGGGCAACCATCGGCGGGTGGCACAGACCAGGGGGTAGCGACTGTTTAGTAAAAACACAGGGCTGTGCGAAGTCGAGAGACGACGTATACGGCCTGACGCCTGCCCGGTGCCGGAAGGTTAAGAGGAGGTGTGCAAGCACTGAATTGAAGCCCCGGTAAACGGCGGCCGTAACTATAACGGTCCTAAGGTAGCGAAATTCCTTGTCGGGTAAGTTCCGACCTGCACGAATGGCGTAACGACTTCCCCGCTGTCTCCAGCATCGGCTCAGCGAAATTGAATTCCCCGTGAAGATGCGGGGTACCCGCGGTCAGACGGAAAGACCCTATGAACCTTTACTGCAGCTTTGCAGTGGCATCAGAGACATTCTGTGTAGGATAGGTGGGAGGCTTTGAAACCGGGGCGCCAGTTCCGGTGGAGCCATCCTTGAAATACCACCCTGACTGTTTCTGATGTCTAACCGAGGCCTGTTAGCCAGGTCCGGGACCCTGCATGGTGGGCAGTTTGACTGGGGCGGTCGCCTCCCAAAGTGTAACGGAGGCGCGCGATGGTGGGCTCAGGCCGGTCGGAAACCGGCTGTCGAGTGCAATGGCATAAGCCCGCCTGACTGTGAGAGTGACAGCTCGATCAGAGACGAAAGTCGGCCATAGTGATCCGGTGGTCCCGCGTGGAAGGGCCATCGCTCAACGGATAAAAGGTACTCTAGGGATAACAGGCTGATCTCCCCCAAGAGTCCACATCGACGGGGAGGTTTGGCACCTCGATGTCGGCTCATCACATCCTGGGGCTGGAGCAGGTCCCAAGGGTTCGGCTGTTCGCCGATTAAAGTGGTACGTGAGCTGGGTTTAGAACGTCGTGAGACAGTTCGGTCCCTATCTGCCGTGGGTGTTGGAGACTTGAGAGGATTTGTCCCTAGTACGAGAGGACCGGGATGAACATACCTCTGGTGCACCGGTTGTCGCGCCAGCGGCACAGCCGGGTAGCTAAGTGTGGACGGGATAACCGCTGAAAGCATCTAAGCGGGAAACCCACCTCAAAACAAGGTCTCCCCAAGGGCCGTGATAGACCATCACGTCAATAGGCCAGGTGTGGAAGCGCAGTAATGCGTGCAGCTAACTGGTCCTAATCGCCCAATAGGCTCATTCCATAGCCCCCTTGAAAGGGCAACACACATGCACAGCAGTCATCCACTCTCAACACATGACAAAAAACACCAACCCATCCACATCCCCTCCCCATACCGGGGAGACTGGATGACCTGGTGGCAATGGCGGGGAATGATCCACCCGATCCCATCCCGAACTCGGCCGTGAAATGCCCCAGCGCCCATGATACTGTGCCTCAAGGCACGGGAAAGTCGGTCGCCGCCAGGTCTTCCAGTCTCCCCAAACAAACGCGGGGTGGAGCAGCCCGGTAGCTCGTCAGGCTCATAACCTGAAGGCCGCAGGTTCAAATCCTGCCCCCGCAACCATGAATATGTGTCTGATAAGACAGAAAAAAAGCCACCCCAACGGGTGGCTTTTTTTGTGCCCAAAATCCCGCCCAGGATGCAAAGCGCAGCACGGTAGCTCAAGACAGGACCTTCTTTCTCCTTTTCTCAGCCTCGGTTCGAGCAGGCGCAGGATATCCAGATAAAGCCCTTTCGCGGCATCAGGCAGGATAAGGTCGATCGGCTGCGGCATATCGTGGGCAAATGTCGTCACGGCATCCCCAATGCAGATATAAACCAGATCGGCCAGTCCGGCTTCTTGCAGGTTGGCCGCTGCGCTTGCGGCTTTCTGTGCGACAAACTCTGTTGTCACCACTGGTCTTGGCACCATTACCCCGTAGGGCAGCTGCCAGAAAGAGTGTTGAAACCCTGAACGCGATACCGGACGCAATAATATGTCGGGCACTGCTGCTGCGCGCCAAAACTAAAGCAGGGCACCAAACCCAGGTGCGACTGGCATTCTGTCGCTGGTCATGGCCTGATAAAATCCGTGTTCTCCATCATGGTTCAATCCTGCTGACTGCGTGTCCGCATGTCGAACGGGATCCTGTTCAATGGTCTCGGAATGGAGATGTTCAAGAACCCGCTAAAGATCCGGTGTGAATTATGGACGCAAGAGGGGGCTGCTCATGGTAATTCTGCATCCAGAACTGGATGCAGATAAAAATGGTCCGCCGTTTTGCGCTGGCGTTACGCGCATATTTATGAAGATACCGACCTTGCTCCGACCCTACCCGATACGCCTGCCAGCGACGGTGTGTTGGTTTGCACTGAGAACCGCCCTCGGGTTTTCATCAGGAAGCGGGCCCGGCCGGATACTATTTCAGGCGCAGTAAGGCGAACGGTGAAGAATAGGGCCGTTCTGACTGTTTCTTCTTGGCGGGGCTTTGCTGGCACGGAACCTGTACCTGTCATTCCCCGGCCCAGGGATAGGGCAGCGGTGGGTCAGCAGATCGAGGAGCATTGTTGTCATCTTGCGGTCACCGAAGATGTCTTCTCATTCACTGAAGCCCGGACTGGTTATGATGATGATACTGGCGCACCGCATCCGCGTCTGAAACCCGCAAGGAAAATCTGCACCGCAGATGCAAAACGCGGGCGCATCGAGCACTCGCTCCATGATGTTTCCGATGCACAGGCCAGGTTCTGCAGCATCAGATCCCCGATCGTCATTCCGAACAGCATGTTGCCGTAGACTGCAATATCTTCCACCACATAGCCCTCGCGCTGCACATAAGAGGCAAGCCACCGGGTCAGCACGTTATCCTTTCCGCCGCAACGCAGGCTTGTCAGGATCTGGCGAATGTCGGCCGATTCCTGTGATTCGGTAATCAGGGCACGGATCAGGCTGATCCGGTCCGGGCGCAGAATGACCTCCCCCAGCGCCAGGAGCAGGTCCGTCAGTTCGGCCGCCGGGTCATTGATGTTATGACAGAACGGGGCGGTGACATTGAACAGTCGGCTGCTGACCAGCGTATGGAACAGGTCCTGCTTGGAAGTGAACATCTGGTACAGCGTGCGCTTGGACATGGCGGAATGCTGCGCCACCCTGTCCATGGATGCGGCATGGTAACCACATTCCTGCAACACCGCGCTTGCGGCATCCAGTATGCGTTCACGGCGTTCGCATTCCTCCATTTCCGGTGGTCGGCCCGGGCCACGTCTGCGGCTGTCGCACCCTGTGGAGGGCGACAGTTGCACTTCATGTCCATTCTTACCCATTCTTAACATGCTCCGACCATTTTGCCCAAAAGCCCAGCTTGACCGCCTTATGGAGACGATATAGTTTTCTATTCATTGAAAACCAAACGGTTTCGTTATTTGGCTTTCTTATGGCGGCCCTGCGCGGCAACGGCACGGACGCTACCCGGAAACATATTTTATATAACGGCAGACAGGCCGGTTGGTGACCATGATGCATTATTCCCGTATCGTAGCCCCGGCGGCATTGATACTGGCCCTTTCGGCCTGCCAGCGGCATGCCGGTCCGTCCAGGCTGCCGCCCCAGCCGGTCAAGGTCGTGACACTCCATGCGCAGCCGGTGCAGATCACGACCCTGTTGCCCGGTCGTACCGAAGCATTCGAAATCGCACAGGTGCGTCCGCAGGTCAGCGGCGTGATCCAGAAGCGCCTGTTTGTCGAAGGCACGGACGTGGAGGCAGGCCAGCAGCTGTACCAGATCGACCCCAGTATCTACCAGGCTGCCGTGGATAGCGCGCAGGGCCAGCTCCTGCACGCCCAGGCCAGCGAGGTGACGGCCCGCGCCAAACTGAACCGTTACGGACCGCTGCTCAGGGCCCATGCCATAAGCCAGCAGGAATATGATGATGCCCTTGCCACCGAACGTGCGGCACAGGGTGATATCCAGTCCGCCAGGGGCCAGCTTGAGCGCGCTACGGTCGATCTGGGCTATACGCACATGAACGCGCCCATTACCGGCCGGATTGGCCGCTCGATCCTGACCGTGGGCGCTTTGGTAACCGCCAACCAGACCAATAACGTTGCGATCGTGACCCGGCTCGACCCGATTTATGTGGATGTGAACCTGCCCGCGACCGAACTGCTGCGCTTCAGGCGCGAACTGGCGCAGGGGCGGCTGACCCGCGCGGGCGACAATGCCGCCAGCATTACCATAGCGCTTGAGGACGGAACGACATACGAGCATGCCGGACGCATGGAATTCTCGGAAGTGAACGTGGATGAATCCACGGCCACCGTTGTGGTGCGTGCGGTCATGCCCAACCCCGAGCGCCTGCTGCTGCCGGGCATGTACGTGCATGCCCGCCTGGCCGAAGGTCTGGACCCCAATGCCCTGCTGGTTCCGCAGGAAGGCGTGCAGCGCAACTCCCACGGTGACCCGCAGGTCTGGGTGGTGGATGCGGATAACAAGGTCAGCATCCGCCCGGTTGTGGTTGGACAGGCGATCGGCACGGACTGGCTGGTGACGGATGGCCTGAAAAGTGGCGAGCGCGTTGTGGTGGAAGGGGTGCTGAAAATCCACCCCGGCGACACGGTGGCGCCAGGCGATGCGGCTGCTCCGGCCAAGGCAGGATAACGTCCCATGTCGCTTTCCCGTTTCTTTATCGACCGGCCTGTCTTCGCGTGGGTGATCGGACTGATCATCATGCTTGTGGGCGGGGTCTCGATCTTCCGGCTGCCAATCGCGCAGTATCCCTCCATCGCGCCGCCACAGATCGCCATAACCGTCACCTATCCCGGTGCATCCGCCGATACGGTAAACGATACGGTCGTGCGCCCGATCCTGCAGCAGATGTTCGGGCTTGACCATCTGGAGTACATTTCCTCGCAGTCCTACGCCTCGGGGCAGATGGAAATCGACCTGACTTTCGCACAGGGCACCAACCCCGACATCGCGCAGGTGCAGGTGCAGAACAAGCTGCAGCTGGCCCAGCCCAAGCTGCCGCAGGAAGTCACGGCCCAGGGCCTAAGCATTACCAAGGCCGTCAAGAACTTCATGATGGTCATCGCCTTCATCTCGACCGATAACAGCATGACGGGTGCTGACATCGCGGATTACGTGGCCTCGAACATTTCCGACCCGCTCAGCCGTGTGACCGGCGTGGGTGACCACACGCTGTTCGGCGCGGAATATGCCATGCGCATCTGGCTCGACCCCTCAAAGCTGTACAAGTACGGCCTGACGGTAGGTGATGTGCAGACCGCGATCCAGACGCAGAACATACAGGTCTCGTCCGGTGAACTGGGGGGCGTGCCCGCCGTGAAGGGCGCGCGGCTGGATGCGACCATCATCGGCCCGACCCGCCTGCACTCGCCCGAGGAATTCGAGAAGATCCTGCTCAAGGTGCAGCAGGACGGTTCGCAGGTACGCATACGCGACGTGGCGCATGTGGAACTGGGGCCACAGACCTACAACACCCATTCCTTCTACAACAACATGCCCGCCTCGGGCATGGCGCTGAAGCTTGCGCCGGGCGCCAACCAGCTCCAGACCGAAACGGCGGTGCGCCAGCAAATCCATGAACTGGAGCAGTTCTTCCCGCCGGGGCTGAAAACCGTCTACCCGCTGGATACCGAGCCGTTCATCGTGCTGTCGATCAAGGAAGTGGTCATCACGCTGGCCGAGGCGATCGTGCTGGTCTTCCTGGTGATGCTGGTTTTCCTGCAGAATTTCCGCGCCACCCTGATCCCCACCATCGCGGTGCCGGTGGTCCTGCTGGGTACGTTCGGTGTTCTTGCCGTCCTTGGCTTTTCCATCAATACGCTGACCATGCTGGCCATGGTGCTGGCGGTGGGCCTGCTGGTGGATGACGCCATTGTCGTGGTCGAGAATGTCGAGCGCGTCATGACGGAAAAGAACCTCTCCCCGCCCGAGGCGGCCCGCCAGTCGATGGATGAAATCTCGGGCGCGCTGGTCGGCATCGTGCTGGTGCTGACGGCGGTGTTCCTGCCCATGGCCGCCTTTGGTGGTTCCACGGGGGTGATCTACCGGCAGTTCTCCATCACCATTGTCGCGGCCATGTGGCTGTCGGTGCTGGTGGCCATGGTCATGACACCGGCCCTGTGCGCCACCATGCTCAAGCCCGGCACGCATGAAAAGACAACCGGGGCGGCAGGCTGGTTCAACCGCCATTTCACCCGCCTGACCAATGGCTACCAGAAGGGCGTGACCCGCGTGCTGGGCCGTAGCGGCCTGTCCATGCTGGTGTTCGTGCTCATTACGGCGGGGGTCGGCTTCCTGTTCATGCGCCTGCCCGCCGGCTTCCTGCCCGATGAGGATCAGGGCCTGATCTTTGGCCAGGTCACCATGCCGCCCAGTTCCACCCTGGAGCAGACGGCGCAGGTCAACCACATGGTGGCGGACTATATCCTCAAGACCGAAGGCAGGAATGTCGAATCCGTCTATTCCATGAACGGCTTCAACTTTGCAGGCCAGGGGCAGAGTGCTGGCGCCTTCTTCATCCGGCTCAAGGACTGGGATGATCGCCCCGCCGCATCACAGACATCGGCTGCGATCGCCATGCGCATCATGATGCATTTCTGGATGAACCCGGTCGCCCAGATCTTTGCCATCAACCCGCCCGCCGTGCTGGAACTGGGCAATGCCACGGGCTTCGACCTGGAACTGGAGGATCGTGGCCATCTGGGGCACGCCAGGATGCTGGCGGCACGTAACATGGTGCTAGGCCTTGCGGCAAAGGACCATCGCCTGACCGCCGTGCGCCCCAACGGGATGGAGGACGCGCCACAGTACCACCTGGATATCGACCGTGAGAAGGCCAACGCCCTTGGCATCACCATTGCCGATATCAACACCACCATCGAGGGCGCGCTGGGGTCGATCTATGTCAACCAGTTCCTGCGCGATGACCGTGTGAAGCAGGTCTATATCCAGGGCGAACCCGATGCGCGCATGATCCCTGATGACCTGAACAGATGGTACATCCGCAACGCAACCGGCGGGATGGTGCCGTTCAATGCCTTCGTGTCCGGGCAGTGGATCATGGGCCCGCAGAAGGTTGAGGATTATAATGGACTGAATTCATTTGAAATTCTTGGACAGCCTGCTGCCGGCTACAGTTCGGGTGATTCCATTGCCGCCATCAGGGATGTGCTGGCCAAGCTGCCCCCCGGCGTGGGATACGAGTGGACCGGCCTGTCTTACGAGCAGATGGCATCCGGTGCATCCACCGGCCCGCTTTATGCGCTGGCGCTCATTGTCATCCTGTTCTGCCTGGCGGCGCTGTATGAAAGCTGGGCCATCCCGTTTGCCGTGCTGCTGGTCATCCCGCTGGGCGTGCTGGGCGCCATTGTCGCAACGCTTGGGCGCGGGCTGGCCAATGACGTCTATTTCCAGGTCGGGCTGCTGACCACGGTGGGGCTGGCGGTAAAGAACGCCATCCTGATCGTGGAATTCGCCAAGGCATTTTTCGAGAACGGGGCCACACTGGAAGATTCCGTGCTGGAAGCCGGGCGCGAGCGCCTGCGCCCCATCCTCATGACGTCCATCGCTTTCGTCGTGGGTGTGTTCCCGCTGGCCATCGCCACGGGGGCGGGATCGGCCGCGCGCGTGGCAATCGGCACCGCGGTGGTCGGGGGCATGGTTACGGCGACCCTGCTGGCCGTTTATTTCGTACCGCTGTTCTTTGTGGTGGTGCTGCGCCTGTTCCGGGTAAAGCGCCTGTCCGAACGGACAAAGGGAGAGTAATGCAGATGACCGTTCTCTCCACATTCAGGCGGGCAGGCATGGCTGGCATGGCGGGCCTGCTGCTGGCGGGCTGCACCATGATCCCGCATTACAGGCGCCCCACCCCGCCAATGGCACGGACGTGGCCTGCTTACGCCAATACCGGCCAGCCGGTGGTGGAAAACCCGCTGGCGGCGGATCTGGGCTGGGCGGAATTCTTTACCGATCCGCGGCTGCGCGCGCTTATTGCCATCGCCATACGTGAAAACCGTGACCTGCGGCAGGCGGCGGCCGATATCCGCCGTGCGCAGGGGCAGTTCGATATCCAGCATGCCGGACTGTTCCCGGCCATCGGTGGCGGGGGAGAGGCGATATTCCAGGCACCGTCAGGTGCGGCAGGTCTGAGCTTCGCGCCGGGGCTGGATACCGGCAACCCGCCCTTGTTCAAATATTTCCAGATGGGGGTCGGTGTCTCGTCGTACGAGATCGACCTGTTCGGCCGCATCCGCAGCCTGTCGCGTGAGGCGGCCGAGCATGCGCTGATGCAGCGCGAGAATGCCCGCTCCATGCTCATCAGCATCATCTCGCAGGTGGCCACGGCCTATATCTCATGGCTGGGCGATCAGGCGCAATTGCACCTGTCCGACGAGACCATGGCCTCCCAGCAGGCCACGCTGGACATGGTCAGGGCCCGTTTTGCCCATGGCGAGACGGATGAGATGACCGTGCGCCAGACCGAGACACAGGTGGCGCAGAGTGGCGCCTTCCGCGATGAATCGCGCCGGCATGTGGCACAGGATGAAAACCTGGTCACGCTGCTGATCGGCCAGCCGATTCCCGACAACCTGCCCCCCGCCCGCCCGCTGGGGGAACAGACCATCATGCAGGACCTGCCGCCGGGCCTGCCGGCCGAGGTGCTGGAACACCGGCCCGACATCATGTCCGCCGAGCATGACCTGCTGGCCGCCAATGCGGATATCGGGGCCGCCAAGGCCGCCTTCTACCCGCGCATAACCCTTACGGCATCGGACGGGATCAGCAGCCTGCAGCCGCACAGGCTGTTCACCTCGGCCGCCACCACATGGGGCGTGTCGCCCCAGCTGCAGGTGCCCCTGCTCAACTGGGGCCAGAACAGCGGTAACCTGAAGGCATCGCGCGCCATGCGGGCCGCCAAGGCGGCGGCGTATGAAAAGGCCGTGCAGTCCGCTTTCCGCGAGGTGGCGGACGCACTGGCCGCGCGGGATACCTATCGTGACGAGACGGGACAGATGGACCGATATGTCTCGACCACAGGAGATGCCTATCGCCTGGCGATGCTGCGCTACAGGGCGGGGACGGATTCGTACCTGACCTCGCTGGTTTCGCAGCGTAATTACCTTCAGGCCCAGCAGTGGCAGATCACGATTGCGGTCTCGCGCTACCAGAACCTAGTCACGCTCTACCGCGCGCTGGGTGGCGGGTGGACCGAGCACACGCCGAAACAGCCTGCGCCCGGGAGCCAGAAGGCGCCGGTCCGCAAAGGATAATTGCCGGACTGAAAAAGCTTCAAGGAACGCCGCCTGTCTGGAAAAAGGCGGCATCCGGAAACTTTTATCACTTTCATCAGGCGGCTGCGCGTATGCGTGCCTTCAGTCCGTAAAGCGGCCGCTACGCCCCTGCTTGATCCGGCTGCGGTGCTGCTTGCTGTCCAGCCGCTTGCGGCGCTGGCTGCGTGAGGGGCGGGTGGGCACGCGATAGGCCTGCACCGTGCTGGCTTCCCCGATCATCTCGTGCAGGCGGCTCACCGCATCCTCCCGGTTGCGGGTCTGGCTGCGGAAGCGGCGCGCGGTCAGCACGATCACGCCATCGCCGGTCATCCGGCTGCCTGCCACCTCCATCAGCCTGTGCTTGGTGCGGGGGGGCAGGGAGGGCGAATTGCGTACGTCAAAGCGCAGCTGGGCAGCGGTCGCTACCTTGTTGACGTTCTGCCCACCCGGACCGGAGGCCAGGATGTAGGTCACATGTAATTCATCATCGGGAATGACGGGGGGCGACATGGCGGTTTACGGTCCTGAAGCGTGGGAGATCCATCACAGGCTGATGGGCGGCCCTGCGCGGGCAGCATTGCTGCGCTGGCCGTTTGCCATCACCATGTATGCCACATGATGACAGGAGCGGAGTAGCGTAATCATGAACGAACAGGCAATAACCGACCAGCTGCGCAAGGCGCTTGCGCAGGCCGCTGGCGATGCGGCGCAGGCCAAGGTCATGCCTGTCGTCAAGATGATTGCGGCCCAGCAGCTTGTGGTCATGGACCTCATGCAGATGCTGGTGGAGGCTAAGGTGCTGCACGCCGATGAGATCGCGGCCCGCATGCGCCACCACATGGAACATACCGACCCCAGGGACATGGCGGCGCGAACCCTGTTCGAGCAGGTGCGTTCGCGCTTTGCCACGACTGGCAAGGCACCCTGATACCGTAAGGAACGTGTTGCAGATGGCTGATCATCTTCCCGCCCTGCGGGCTGAAATCGTGGCGCTGAAGGCGGAGCTTGCGCGTGTGCGTGACGAACTGGCCGTCGCCCGCAAGACCATACAGGACCAGAATCTGAAACTGCGGCGTGACCAGACACGTCCCCCCACCGCACGCTGATGGCGTGGCGCATGGTGGCATGACAGGGAATTTTCAATCTTGAACGACAAACACGACACAGGCGACCGGGCCGTGGTCTACCCCACGGTCAGCTGCGGGGCGGAAGCGGTGCAGGATTCCATCGTGGTCCTGGACCTGTTCATGGCGACCGCACCCGAGCACATGCCCAAGGGGGACAGGCGGGTCATAACCGTCCTGCCGCCGGAACTTGCCCTGAACCTGGCGGAGCAGCTGCGTGCCGCCGCCGGACGGGTGCAGGCCGCCCGCAGCGACAAGGCGGCAGCAGCGTCAGGCAATACGTCCGCCCCGGCGTAGGCGCATGGCGCCATAACGCAGGTTGACCGCCACTTGCCCGCCCTGCAGCGTGGGGATGGACATGGTGTTCTCCAGCGCGGCGCGCATCGCCTTCTGCGATGCCATATGCACGATGCCAACCGGCGGATGCGGAAAGAACAGGTTGGCAAACTGGCCGGTGCTTTCGTCCAGCAGCCAAGGGCCAAGGTAATTATGGCTGTTGTCGAGCAGGGTGACCGGTAGCCCGTCGATATAGACCGCCAGCGCCATGCAGAGCTGGTCCTGCGTAAAGGCCATGCCACGTCGGGGCAGGATGAGCGCCTGCCAGCGGCGCAGCACGGGCCAGATCGTGGCCTTGCGGTGCAGGCAGAACACGCCGGCATTGAGGAGCGGCCTGGCGCCGATCCGCCTGCGGATGGAAAAGGGCAGGCGGGCACGGGTTGCGTTCTTGTACAGGAACGAGCGGATCTGCATCCAGCCCGGGCAGATCCAGCGCACCCCCAGCAGATTGGCGGTCTTGGCCCCGATTTCCGGCACGATGGCCAGCGTGCCGCTTTCGGCCGCGGCGAACATGCGTTCGAGTGCCGCGCCATCCTGCACCCATGTATCCGCATCCAGCCACAGGATCAGGTCGAATTCCGGCAGCATCCGGTCCAGCCACAGCTTGCATATGTTGATGGCCAGGCTGGGGCGGCGGCGCAGCGCGCGCGGCGGGGCATAATCGGGAATGAAGGGTGCAAGGACCCGTATGTCCCGCGCATGTAGCGCGGCGATCTGGTCCGGCGTCATGCCGCAGTCGATCACGCCGATGGGCGTGGGCGTGTGGTCGCGGATGGAAGCAACCAGTTCCATCACCAGCGTGAAATACGTGTCATCACAGCCGGTGACGATAATCCGGCGCCCCGTTGCATCCGGTATGGTGTGGCCCGATGCGGTGTAAGCCGCAGCAGCGGGGGCCGGAACGTCAGGGGCCTGTGCGGCAGGGGGGGCGGGCGCTGTCATGCCCGCCATCATAGAAGCAACGACCGCGCGCGGAAATACGCCCCGGCTATGCTTTTGCCACGGGGGAGGCCATGCGGGCGCGGGCCGTGAGTTCAGGGTGGCGAAAGGCCATGATGGCGCGCAGGCGCTCATGGGCGGCCCAGGCATCGTTGGTGGTGCGCGAATCACCATGCATGCGGTAGCGGCACAGGATTTCGGGCACGTAGCCTGCCTCAAAGCCGTGATCCATGAATTTCAGCCAGAAATCGTAATCTTCCCAGCCTTCGTCGATATGGCTGTAGCCATCCACGTCCATCCATGCCTGCCGGCGGATGAGCGCCATGACATCCACGTAGTTTTCCCGTGCCATCTGCATGGGGTCCCATATGTCGGCCGAGCCGATGCGCTGTTCCAGGCCAAAGAATTCGATCTGGCTGTACGTGGCGTCAAAGCCACCATCCAGCGCGGCTTCATGCAGGCGGCCAAGCGCGCGGGGGTAGACGGTGTTGTCCGCATCCATCACGAACACGAACGTGCCGCCGGCATGGCTGAAGGCCGTGTTGCGGGCGGCGGACGGACCCTGATTGCGGGCATGCACGACCAGCGTCGCATGCCAGAACCGCTTGTGATTTTCCTCCATCCAGGCGGTGATCAGGGCGACGGAGTCATCCTTGCGCGAATGGTCATCGACCACCACCAGTTCCAGCGGTGCATGGGTCTGTGCGGCGATGGAATCCAGTGCTTCCAGAATATAGCAGCTGTAATTGTAATTGGTCAGGCATACGCTGATCAGGTCGGCAGGCTTCCTGCGGCGGCTTCTGAATGTGCAGGCAACCCGGGCCGTGGCCATCCACGGGGCATTGAGGCTCATGGTTCGGGCGTACTCCATACATACGAGATGAATCCCCTGATCCGCGTGCAGTGGGCGCGGTTATGGGTGGGGGCGCTGACCAGCTGTAGCGTGGTCGCGCGTATTTCCTCCGCGCGGGCCTGGCCATCGGGCGTGTTCAGCAGCCACTCGATCAGGTTGGGAATGTGGCGGCCGGTTTCCTCCAGAAAATGGACATTTGGCTGGAAGACCGGATGCGGCAGGCATGGCTCGGACACCACGACGCTGCCATTGGCCATGGCTCCCTTGACAATACGGTGCCATTCGAAAAAACCATAATCATCACGGTGGATGTTCAGCGCGATGCGCGAATGCCCCGCAACGTGGGAAGCCAGGCGGGAGAGCGGGTTGTCACGCGGGCTGCTGTCAATCGGGGCGGTAAACTTGCGGTAATAGAAATAATTGCGGTACTGCGCGAAGAAACCGGCATTGCGGGCAAAGAATTTCTCCCGGTGGGGGGAACTGCCACCAAAGAAACTTATGTCCAGCTGCCGGTCGGCAAACGGGGTGTGGGGATCGGGCTGCTTGCGGCAGGCGGGCGGCAGGACGCGCACCATGGGGTGCTGCATGTCTTCTTTGCGCAGGTAATCGCGCCCGGTGCCGATATTGGGGGTGAAATGGATGGCGGGCATGCCGGCCTGCCGGAAGCCTTCGGCCATCTGATGGCAGATATCGATCACACCGGCGGACATGAGCAGGAACGGAATACCGCGCTCGAACCATAATGTCTGCGGCTGTTCGGTATTGAACATGATCGCATCCTGGATGATGCTGCCCGTGGCCCATGCCTGCCCGCGTCCGATATGGAAGAATTCATGCGGGGCGACGAATATGCACAGATCCGGACGGCTGTCGGGGTCGGCATTTTCATCCAGCAGGCTGCAGTTCAGGCCCGCATCGACCAGGGTGCGGTGCAGGTCGGCCGCGATTTCATGAATGAATACATTGCCGCCTGAATTGTGGAATATGCCGATACTGTCGGGAACCGGCCCGTCGGGGAGTGTATAGTCCGCATCATCCAGTCCCTTGCCGCAGCACAGCGCGCCCAGCGTTTCGGACACGCGTAGCGCCCCGAAGATGCGCCGCCCCTCCGGCACGCCATACAGCAGGGCGTGTTCGGCCAGGTCGGTCGTGGCGCGGGCCACGTCGCGGTTCAGGTCGTGATAGTCTTCCGGTTCGAAAAATGGCAGCTGCTCGAGCGTCCGGACCCCAAGGCTCAGGTCTTCCAGCCGGAAACGTGTCAGCAGTCCCTGATGGGCGACATGGCAGCCGGAATGGGTCTGCAGGAAATGGATGAAGGGATTGCGGTTATCCGCGCCCGCATCGGGATGCTGCGCCAGATACAGCGCCGGGCGGAAATTGCGGTTGGGGCGCCGTCCCTCACGGAAGCCGTATTTGACATAGTGGACCAGCGGTTCATAGCCGGAACCGGCGATGTCCGGATTGGTGGCAAGATAGAATTCCGCGTCGAACTGGCCTGATTCCCTGATGGTCTCCAGGTCCTGTTGTTCAGTACGGGTCAATGTCAGGAGCAGGTCCGCGGACAATGGCTTTACCTCGGCTGGGGCGTGGCATGACGGTGCAGTACGTTCATGGAGCGCGCACATCTCCTGCTAGGGCAGAGCAATTAACAATTGATTATTCCAGCCGCTTATTTTTATCGGAATTGCCGGGTTCATGCGGGTTGCAGGCCGTATGCTGTACCGGATCATCATAAAACGGACCGCCAGTCCCGGGCCTGCTCCACCGTTCCTCCCCATGCCGGTTTCCCGCGCGTGTGTCGGGTCCGGGTCGCTTCCTGTCCGCAGGCTTCTGGCCAGCCCCGGATGCGCCGGTGAGGACGGAGGGCATGTCATGCCTCCGGAAACCGGCCTGGGAACCGGGGGTATGGAGTGGAACGGGAGGAGACGGATATATCAGGGTCACGATATTATCGACCGTAATGGATATGTGGTGACGTATGGGCTGCGGGGCAGGCGATGCCGGTCGTTTCTCGCAATGCTGTGTCCGGACGTGCCCTCCCATTCAGAGCGCAGGTGGCGGATAGTAGGGGCCACACGCGGCAGGGAAGGAAGGATCGGGTGGCCACGCTGGAATGGGAGGGCAAGCGCGCCATTGCCGCCTGTCTCGAGCGCATGGTGGCGGGCACGCTGCGGGTTGATCCCGCCCTGTCCCGTGGCACGGCGCAGAGGGGGAGTCAGGTCATCCATGGTGACAACCTCGCGGCCCTGCTGGCGTTGCCGCGGGCGCATGCGGGGCGGGTGGACATGGCGCTGCTCGACCCGCCCTACAATACCGGCCGGCGGGACTGGCTGTATGATGACAGCGCCAGCATGCCCGTCTGGCCGCACGGGCTGGAAGCCGCCATGGGCCCTGCTGCACGCGCGCTTTCACGTCAGGACAGGTGGCTGTGCCTCATGTATCCGCGCCTGATCGTGCTGCGCCGCCTGCTGGCGGAAAATGGCGTGATCGCCTGCTGCATTGATGACCGGGAATATCCCCGCCTGCGCCTGCTGATGGAGGAAGTATTTGGCGCGGCCAACTTCCTGGCCACCTTTGTATGGGTGAACGCGGGCAACATGGATAACCACAGCCGCATCAAGACCAATCATGAATATGTGGTGGTCTTTGCACGCGATGCGAAGCGCTTCGTGCCCGGCAGTGTCCTGGCCCCGCAGGTGGGGATGGACAGCAAGCTGCGGCAGCCCTTCATCCGGAATACCATTGTCAAGAACGGACCGCGCAATCCCGTGTCCAACCTGGTGCTGCCCGCGGGTTTTCCTGCCTGTTTCGATTCAGGCGAGATCGCGCCTCCCAAAAGTGAGAAATTCTGGCCACGGTTCACGGCGCCGGTCGTGGTACGCGACGGCCGTCTGCTCCGGCCCGTGACCCTGCGCAGCGGGTGGAGTTCGCGCAGGCAGTGCATGGCCTTCATTGCCGGTGGCTTCCGTGACATTGCCGACCGGCGCGGGCTGGCCACCCGTTTCTACCTGACCCGCAGCGGGGCCGTATTCATGGAAAAGGACCGCGCCGGGCAGGCAAGCCATGTCCTGACCGTGCTGCAGGGCATGGGCACGGTGCAGCAGGCGGCGGCGGAACTGGCGCTGCACGGGGTGCGCTTTGATTATCCCAAGCCGCTGTCCCTGATCACCTACCTGCTGCGCGCGCTGTGCCCGCGGCCCGATGCGCTGGTGCTGGATGCGTTTGGCGGTTCAGGCACCACGGGGCAGGCGGTGATGGACCTCAATGCGGCGGATGGCGGTACGCGGCGCTTCATCATGGTGGAAAGGGATGAACACATCGCCACGACGGTCATCCAGCCCCGGCTTGCGCGGGTGCTGGCCGGACATGGCCAGCCACCGGGGGCCGGGTTTCATTTCTGCCGGCTGGTCATGCCCCGGCAGGCCGGTTGCCTCCAGCCCGTGCCATAACCGCAGGCCCGGGGCTGCCACGGCGGGCCGTCCGTTATTGTGCATGAAAAGGGGGGAGCGGGCGGGCGTGGTGAAATTGACCTGCCTCTGTTAGAATGCGGGCACGAAAACGGCCCGGCAGGCAGGGAAGGGGAACCGCCCGTCGCGCCGGGCATTGCGATCAGGGACGCGATGGCGCGCGAAAGGCGGCGCGTGCAGGCAGGGAGAACCGGCACATGGATCCGGCATACGCAGATGGGGGGCACTCGGGTGTGTCGGGTTTTGTCAGGCGGCACCGCTGGGCCTGCATGGCCGTGCCGGTGCTGCTTGCCCTGCTGGGCGGGATGGCGGGTTACCTGAACTGGAGCGCCAATAGTGATGCGAACTTCGCCAGGCATAATGTCCTGATGAAGCATTCGCAGGAAGAAGCGGCCTATGCCCGCCAGCTTGCCGAATATGACGGGACGATCATCCGCAACCGGCGCGTTTTCCTTGACATCACCCGCGCGGATTTCACCCGCATCGCACCGGCGGCGCAGATGGCGTGGCTTGTGCACGAATACCGCAAATTCGATATCAGCCGCGTCAAGGTGTATGACGGGCATGAAATACGTCCCTTCGTGCCGGTGCCCTGTCCCGGCCCGTTGTGCTTCATCCCGATTTTTCTCGAGGAACTGCACGATGACCCCATTCACAACACAAAATATGTGCAGGTTGGCGCGCTGGAGGAAACATCGCGCACACTGATTATTGATTCCGAACAGTTCTGGCGGCTGCGCAAGCTGGTCATCCGCGTCGATGCCATTCTTTTCGCGGCCTATCATCAGCAGATCGCCGATTACGAAAAGACGATGCAGCTTCGCGACTCGCTTGATGTGCTGCGACAGGCGGCGCAAAAGCTGCATTAGGCTGGCTGACCGGCCGGGGAACGCGGTGTTGGAGACCGGTGCCAGGACGGGTTTCATGCGTGCCCGCGCACATGGGTAATGATCTTTTTTTCAAGGAGTCATGATGGTCGCTTCCATTACGCCTGCCGCCTCGCGGCATGAGTCAGTTCCCGTGGTTCCGGTTATCCTGTCGGGTGGAAGCGGCAGCCGGTTGTGGCCCGTCTCGCGCGGGTCCTATCCCAAGCAGTTCTGGCCGCTGGTCTCGAAGCATACGATGGTGCAGGAAACCGCGCTGCGCAGCCACGGCGCGGGGTTCAGCGCGCCAATCGTGGTGTGCAACAACGAGCACCGCTTCGTCATGGCCGAGCAGCTCAAGGAAGTCGGCATAACACAGGCGCGTATTTTGCTGGAGCCGGTGGGGCGGAATTCGGCCCCTGCCATTGCCGCTGCCGCCCTGCTTGCGGCCGAGACGGACCCCGACGCCGTATTGTGGGTGATGGCCGCCGATGCCGCGATGCAGAAGCCGCAGAATATCGGCCCCGCCCTAGCCGTGGCGGTGGAGGTCGCGCGGGCGGGTCGTATCGTCACGTTCGGCATGACGCCCACCAGGGCGGAAACCGGCTATGGCTATATTGAACAGGGTGCGGCGCTGGACGGATTTGCCGGGGCGTTCTCCGTTGCCAGATTTGTCGAAAAACCCGATGCCGAAAATGCCGCGCGGATGTTCGAAACAGGGCGGTTCCTGTGGAATTCCGGCATGTTTGTCTTCACCGCCCGCACCATGCTGGCCGAGATGGAAAAGTTCGAACCCGCCATCGTTTCCGCAGTCAGGGACGCCATGCGCAAGCGCTCCACCGATATTGATTTCGAGCGGCTGGACGCGGCGGCCTTTGCCGTGTGTCCCGATATCTCGATTGACTATGCTGTGGCGGAGCGTACCGATCTCATGACCGTCATTCCCGCCGATTTCGGCTGGTCCGACGTTGGCAGCTGGGATGCGCTGTGGGAACTCAGCCCGAAGGACGATGCAGGCAATGCCACCATAGGCGATGTGTTCGTGCATGACACATCGGGCAGCTATATCCGTACCGATGGCATCCTGACCGCCGTGACCGGGGTGGAGGACCTGCTGGTGGTGGTCAATGATGATGCGGTCCTGGTCGCGCACCGCCAGCATGCGCAGGACGTCAAGACCATACTGGCCCAGATCAAGAAGGCAGGGCGCAAGGAAGCGGCATCCCATGCCCGGTGTTACCGCCCGTGGGGTTTTTACGAGACCCTGATCGAGGGCAGCCGCTTCCAGGTCAAGCGCATCGTGGTGGAACCGGGGCGAAAGCTGTCGCTGCAGAAGCATTTCCACCGTGCCGAGCACTGGGTGGTGGTGGAAGGGACCGCGCATGTCGTCCGCAATGAGGAAACGATCCTTGTGCGCGAGAACGAGAGTGTCTACCTGCCGCTTGGCGCCGTGCACCGGCTGGAGAATCCCGGTCGCATCCCCCTGACCCTGATCGAGGTCCAGTCCGGCCCCTATCTGGGGGAAGATGATATCGTCCGGCTGGAAGACGCCTACAGCCGCGCCTGATATGGCGGACGGGATGCGCCCGATCGGGGCGTGGTGTGGCATGGGCCGCGCCACGCCCTTTTTTTTCGGTTTTCCAGAACGGGCGGGCAAGGAAGGTAGGCGATGAATGACAGGGCGGAAGGTGTTCATATTTCCTTCATAAAACTGTCATGGACATATCATTTTATTTTATATGGGCGATTTTTTATTGTGCCGCATGTCTGCTGCACAGCCAGGCACGTCTGTCTTTTCATGTCGGAGAACATGAGTATTATGTACTTTCCTGCTCGACTGCTTACATGCGCCCTGTTGGCAACCGCCCTGCCGGTCATGGCGCATGCTGCTGATATTACAGGTGCCGGCTCCAGCTTCGCTGCACCTATCTACGGAGCCTGGGGGGCAGACGGTCGGAGTGCGGCTGGCGTCAACCTCAATTACCAGACCGTGGGATCCAGCGCGGGCCAGAACCAGATTCTGGCCGGTACGGTTGATTTCGGCGCATCCGATGTGCCCATGGACCGCCAGAAGCTGGAATCCGCCCACCTGTTCCAGTTCCCGACCGTCATGGGCGGGATCGTGCCGGTCATCAACCTGCCCGGCATTGCAGCCAACCAGATCCAGCTTGATGGCCCGACGCTGGCCGCCATCTATCGTGGTGAGATCGACCAGTGGAACAATCCGCGTATCGCGGCCCTCAATCCCGGCCTGAAACTGCCCGATACCGCAATCGCAACCGTGCACCGCGCCGATGGTTCGGGCACGACGGCCGTCTTTACCGGCTACCTGGCCCATGTCTCGCCTGAATGGCGCGAAGGTCAGGGCGCGGGCGCTTCCATTGCCTGGCCCGGTGGCATCGGCGCGCGTGGCAATGATGGCGTGGCCGCCTCCGTGCGCAATACCGAAGGCGCGATCGGCTATGTCGAATATGCCTTTGCCGCCAATGCCCACATGATCACCGTCAAGCTGAAGAACCACAGCGGCGCGTTCGTGGCCCCCGACATGAACAGCTTCAACAGCGCCGCCGCGGCAGCGGACTGGAAGGATGCGTCCCATTTCGCGGTGGACCTGCTTGATACCGATGGCGCTGGCGCATGGCCCATCATGTCGCCCACCTACGTGCTGGTTCCCGTGCCCACCGCCAAGACCGCCCATGGCGCGGATGTGCGCAAGTTCTTTGGCTACGCACTCAGGAACGGGGACGCCGCAGCCTACCGTCTTGACTATGTTCCGGTGCCAGCCAACGTCAAGACCGATATCCTGAGCCAGTGGGATAGCGCCAGATAATACGGCCTTCCCCGATAATGGCATGACAGGGCCGCCCGGCTGTCCGGGCGGCCTTTCTGTATTGATCAGGCATGATTTCAGAATGGCGGGTCAATGAATGATGATTATTCCGGGTGCCGCCTTTTTCCGGAAGGCGGCGTTCCCTGAAACCTCGTGGAAAAGGCATTGCCGGAAATTCCCTGCGGTTTGCAGGTCTGGCTCCTGTCATCGGCCCTGAATGAATGCATCCTTCAGCACGCGGCAGCCTGGTGCCGCTCTTTCACCTGCCGCTCCATGCCGCCAGATCGTGGGTTCATAATGCCGCCAGGAAAGGACTGTCGGTGACCATGCCGCCCTGCAGCAGGGTGGACAGCTTGCCCAGCGCCTCGCTCCGATCCACCGATTTGCCATAGGGCATGTTGGGGCGGAGGCGCTCCTCCAGCCGGGCCACCGACCCCCGGCGTGGCCAGGGCCGGCGTAGCAGTTCCTCCACCAGTTCGGGGTAGCGCCATGGAATGTCGATCCATGCCGCCGCGTTGTTCAGCCGGCTTGCATCGGCACGCAGGATCTGCGGGAACAGGGCGATCACGTTGCGCTCGCCCACTTCCATGGCGGGATCGGGACGCGCGGCCTGCGGGCCGCCACGCACATGCTGCAGCAGGCGGCGGATCAGTGTCGTGCCGCCATGGCACAGATGGCCGATCTGGGTCAGGCGCGGATTCATTTCTATGAAGTGATAGGTGCCGGTTTTTGCGCAGCGTACAAAATCCAGGCCAAAAAAACCCGACAGGTTCAGTGCCGCGCATGTCACCCGTGCCGCCCGTTCCATATCGGCGGACCGGGTGATCTCTATCACCGTCGCAGCCCCCGTACGCCCCTGATAGGAGAGTACGTTGACCCCGAGCGTGCCGATCACCTTCCCCTGCCAGCATGCCACCATGATATTGGCGGGCATGCCGCTGACATGCGCCTGCGCGATGACAGGCATGGACCGCCGCGCTGTTGCCTCCATGAAGGAATAGATATCACGGTCAGCCAGCAGCACCCGTAGCGCGCAGGCCATCCGGACCGGCTGTGACAGGCGACGGAAACTGCTTTCGGCCTCCCGCACGGTGTCGGCAATGACCACGCCCGAACCACCCCAGCTCCGGTCACGCTTGAGCACCCACGGGCCGGGTACCGTCGCACACCAGCGGTGCACGTCCTCTACCGTATCCAGGTTGACGGCGGCCGGGGTGGGGATGTCGCGCGCACGCAACGCATCGATCAGCCTGAGCCGGGTCTGGGCATAGGCAAAATACGCGGGCTGGCCCAGCGACCGTTCAATGATGTCACGACACAGCCTGCCAGCCCGGGTTGCGGGGTCGGCTTCCGCATGGACCTGGTGCAGGGCGCCGACCACGCGGTCATCGGCGGGAATGATCAGGTCAGGCTTTGTCTGTACAATGGCGTCCGACAGCGTGGCGAGGGGGGAGACGCAGGGATAGCTGCGTACGGAACTGATGGCGCGGATGCAGCGCAGCGAATGCCCGGGCGGGCAGATGGCGTGGACCGTTACCCCGCTTTCAAGGAACTCCAGCGCCGCGCGTGTGATGGCCGACCACCATACGGAGGAGATGATGAGAACTGTAAAATCATTTTTCATGGGTAGGGACTTTCCAGTTCAGGCCTGGCTGTCACGCCATGACCGGCAGGACATTCACTGAGCAAGGGCGGGCTGTGGGCGGGATTGTGGCTGCGACCGGGTCCAGGCCCCGGCTGCCTGCCGCCGGAACCGCCCCGAAAGGCGGCGCGCGGCAAATCGTGCGCCCCATGCAAAGCGCAGCAGGGGACCAAAGCTGCCTGCCGCCAGCGGCCCGATGAAATGGAGCCCCGGCACGCTTGATTCAAAGTTGCGCGACAGCGCGGGCATGTTGTCTTCCGTACGGATGCTGGCTACCAGCGCCCGATCCAGGAACGGGATGCGCGCAAGGTCAATGTGTACTCCCGTGCCCAGGAAGACATGGTCCACATCCATTTCCCGCATCGTGCCCTGTTCGGTATCGGCGAATTCCAGATGGATGGCCTGCCCGCGCATGCTGGCGCGCCGCAGGTCCAGGTTGAGGCAGATGGGCACCTTGTTGTCGCGCACGACCTGTCCCGTCACCCAGCCCGCGGCGGGCCCCAGATGCCCGCGTGTTATGCGCAGGCGCAGGCGCGCGGGCAGCATGTGGAAGACATCGGGCAGGTCACTGGCCATGCGGGAGCGCCAGCCCGTGCCCAGTCCGGACCGGGGCTTCTTGATGCGGGTCAGCAGCAGCTTGAGCAGCGGTATCTTGCGCGGGGGGTGATTGATCCAGATCTTGGGCCGACGGGTGCAGATAACAGGCTCGGCTCCCGCTTCATGCAGGAAACTGGCCGTATCCACCGCCGAGGACCCCGCCCCGATCACCGCAACGCGCTGGCCCGCGAAGCGTGCGAAATCGGTCTGGGCAAATGTATGGCTGACCCGTTCGGGGGGCAGCGTGCGCACCGGGGGCGGGACGTTGGCGAAATCACCGATCCCGATCGCCATGACCACATTGCGTGCCACGACGCTTTTTCCGTTTTCCAGACGCAGGATAAATCCGTCCTGCGTGCGTGACAGGTGCGTCACGTTGTGCGGCTGGAGGTGGGGCACGTGGGTTTTCTGGAATTCCTCGCCATATTCGGTAAAGACCCGGGCGGGGATGGGCACCCCGGTCGGGGCGTAGGGATGGCCCCGTTCCGCGCAGAATTGCCGGAGGGTGGACTGCCGCTTCGGATCGAACAGGTCGAGGGCGAAGCCTTCCGCCTTGAGGCACAGTTTACTGGGCACATGATCGCGCCAGAAGGCCATCGGTCGCCCGAAAATACGAAAGTCCACCCCCCTGTCGCGCAGATGGGCAGCCAGCGAAAGACCATAGGGGCCGGCCCCTATAATGGCTATGTCGGTATTCATTGGAAATCCACCAGCCTGCAGTCCGAAGACTGATCTTTATTTATAAATCGGGAAAAGTTGCGTATATTTATTTAGATTTCTAACGAAACCTGTACATGTTTCTTGCTCCATGCCAATCGGGAATTGCGGGAACAGGCAGGCGGATGCATGACCCTGCCACATGTTAACCATACATTTACCCTTTACCGGACAACAATCACAAAAAAAATAGTCAGGGTATTGCAGGCAGCGTCTTGCAAAAATCACACACTCGGGACCGTATTCTTTGGAAGAAAGTAAAATTCATACCCCTATGTTTGATTAATATAACGAGAGCAGGGAACTTTTCTGCTGATTGCATATTTCGCGCGTAGCACGCCATGGTTGCGCTGGCCTGTTCTTTAGGAAACCGTTTTCATACTAATATGTTTATTTTAAGTGAGGGTATATTTTCAAAGTATTTCATGAATTGTATTTTTGGGTTTGATATTGGTTTCATACAAAATCTATATTTCATTCATGCATTCCATCATGTACCATCCAGATGAAGTCATGGCATGCGGTAATACAGGACCGGTCTTGTACAGCTGTCCGTCTGTTTCATGACTGTCAGGAACAGAGACCTGTGCATGTCAGGTCAAAAAAATGAAAAATGACCATTATGGTTCTTGTAAGTATATTATAAGTAGTTAATTTTATTTTCAAATATTTTTACAGGTATTGAATTGCATGGACGCACGGTATCAGGCAGCCGTGACGGCGCTGCCATCATATGTTCGCTAATTGAACCCTGACGATATGACGCCGACCCGTCCCGTAATGGTACAAATCAGGTGATCCATGGTACAGGAATGGCATGTGCCACATTAGGTATCGGCATGGGTCAATCTGCTCCCTGCGCTGTCTATATAATGACACGCAGGCGTGCGTGCCTTGGACAGGGCCGTGCCTTGCGGTCAGTACGTGCGGCGAAGGCGGCAGCGGGACGGTCATCCTGTCCTTAATGGTGAAGGGGCCGAGAACGGAACCTGTGAACTGCCCGCATGTGGCTGGTACTTTCGTGCCCTCCCAGTGCGTGCGGAGCAGGAAACACTGGCTAAGAGCCCGATCCGAAAGTTTTTGAACAATACCAGCCTGTTGTGATTCATCCGTCTTTGCAGAGAGATGGAGTGAATGGTGACATGGACTGGTATTGCCCGGCGCGAGTATAGCCGGGAAAGATTGCGATATCCATCGGACATGACGGACGGGGAGTGGACTTTGATCATGCCATTTGTGCCCCCGGCGAAACGGGGCGGTCGTCCGCGCACGACGGATATGCGCGAGGTGGTCAATGCGATGCTCTACATAGCCTCGGCCGGGTGTGCGTGGCGTCTGCTGCCGAAATGCTTTCCGCCGGTCTCGACCATCAGGCGCTATTTTTACGCCTGGCGTGATGCCGGAGTGTTCGAGGTCATGAATACGGTGCTGGTCATGAGCCTGCGCGAGATCGAGGGACGTGACGCCTCTCCGAGCGCGGGCGTGATTGACAGCCAGTCGGTGAAAACCACGGAAAGCGGCGGGATTTCGGGCTATGACGCGGGGAAGAAGGTCAAGGGCCGCAAGCGCCATATCGTGACGGATACCTGCGGCTTCCTGATCTTTCTCCTCGTTCATGCCGCTGATATCCAGGACCGTGATGGGGCCGTTGATGTTCTGGCAGCGATACGCAGGCGCTTTCCCTGGCTGCGCCACATCTTCGCTGATGGCGGCTATGCTGGCGACAAATTGCGATCCGCGCTCGCCTCCATGGGAAAATGGACCCTCGAAATCATCAGGCGGTCCGATACGGTGAAGGGTTTTCAGATCCTGCCGCGTCGCTGGGTGGTGGAACGGACATTCGCATGGCTGGGACGATGCAGGCGGCTCGCCAAAGATTGGGAACAATCCATTGCTTCCTCAACCGCATGGACATTGATCGCCTCAATCCGAATGCTCACACGACGGACAGCAAGGCATTGTCAGGGTTGAAAAACTTTCGGATCGGGCTCTAAGACTGCAGCCGTTCCCTGCGAGGTTCGTGAGGCTGACTCGATGCCCTCACCTCGGACGCTTCTCTTGCCGGAAATGCACGACGCGCGGGCCTGCATCCGCTGGACCCGTTCTGGACCTGCCGGGGCATGCTGGCAAAAAGGCATGTCCGAAAAGGAAATTGTCGCTGCGTTCTTTGCCCTGCCAGCCGCGATAAAACAGCACCTGCGTCTCATGACCGTATTCGACAGCCTGCCTGGGGTTTACGGACAGGACGGCATGCGGCTGATGGCGTTTTCCGTAAGTGATGATTATGCCCGACGGGGAGCGGGAGAACCGGCGTAATCTTTCGCCCTTCGCGCTTTTTGATAAAAGGACTGGCATCTTAAGCCCTGTCGGCGTTGGGGCTCGGGGCGCGACTTTGTCCAGAAAGAGTCCGCGTTTATGATATCAGCCCGCTGTCCGGCTGCCCGGCTGCCAGGGACCGGGCAGCAGCCTTTCCTGCACTATCAACGATAACGCGGATCTTTATGGTCAGTCTGCCCCTGGACCGTTCGATGGCCTGATTTGTACCCTTTTTTTGCGGGCTTCCGCACGATGCCGATGATTACGGACAATCGTGCTGTCGACCATCCTGTATTCAGTGTCGTGATCAGCAGCTGAGGGTAGAAAAACCGTTCCATCACGTCATTTCGCACCATTAGTGTAATCGCTGGTATACGTTCTTCCTGGTACCCTACCGGGCAGGCAGGTCACGCCGGAAAATACCTGCATGGTAACGATACGGAACGGCTTCAATAAACAGGCCATTACCTGAAGTTGTGATACCGACATGACTTTCACGTCTGGGGAGAAGGCCCTTTATTTTCTTCTATTGTCTGGCATGCAGACCATACTGCCGCATACGCATCTTTCCTAAAAATCAGGGAAAACATCATAGTACATGCACAGGTACAGGTCACTATTACGATATGCATTAATTTAAAAACGCTTTTTCATGTTTTATAACATAAGTTAGGTAAAATTAAAATACAACTTCTAATTTTACTGATGACTGGGTTATTTTGTTAATTTCTTTTTCCTGATTATATTTCATAGAAAGCCATGTGGGCACTTTCATTTCAAAAACAATATCCATATCTTTTTTAATTTCCAGTAACGTATTTATTTCAAAATTTGAACTTTCTGCTTTATTATTTTTGTTTTTTCTTATATTAAAAATATTGATCATTAAAGGATCATTACTTAATCCAGATTGATATAGGTATTCTTCAGATTTTTTCAGGTCTGCTTCACTGGAAGAAAATCGTTGTTCTATTTTTATTAATTCAGCATATTTGAGATATTTCTCTTTTTTTCTTGATACAGCCAGTTCCGCTGGAATTTGTGGGACAGAACCTGGAAAGCTGAATTCTGCGTTATGACCATCGATTGCCACTTGTACACTCACAGTAGAGACGGATTTTGCACCAAGAAGGCTGCATAAATTAGAAAAATTTGTTAATTTCGACAGGCTTACATTTTCCGCTACTCGATCAATAAGCTCATAAGTAGACGGAATAAATGGGTTTGCAATTAGTCTATTCCCTGGAGTATAAATATTTTTACAAATCAAATTCTTCAAACTGGAGGATAATGGAGAAACGGGATTTGCATTGTAACGCAGAAAAGTAGTTTGGTTGGAAGTTACTAAAAACTTTCCTTCTCCATTACTGATAGCTTTTTCAACGTCGTCATCAGTGAGAATAACAATAGAGTGCCTGTCATTGATATTGTCAGGAAGGTCGTCGACGAGGATGGGGTTTTTATTCATTGTATATTCTTTCATTTCACCATAAAGTAATAAGAGAAAAAAGATATAAATGAAAAACAAAATATACCAGCAATGAAAATCGTTGCATAACTTGATCTTTTAGAAAATAACATAACGCTTTCAGCGTCAACATTTCTTTTTATATATTTTGCAAATTTTGTTACTTCATATTTTATTGAATTTAATTTTTCCGCTGACGCATTAAAATCACTTTTTTCACAAAAAACTATAAACGTATCTCTGGATAATATGTCTTTTTCTGCGCAAGGCAGTTCAAATATAAACCCATTTCCTTTTGATTCTATAAGCTTTGTCCCATTATGCACGGTAGTTTTTGTAGAATTTTTCGAAATTAATGATAATATAGACGCAGCCTCTTGCCTTTCTTCCTGGTTTTCTGCTGCCAGAAAGTTTCCATTTAAAGTCATTGGATTAGGCGAAGTGTTATCCAATGATTGCGCATATAAAATTTTAATTCTGGATGTCATTTTAGCATCTCCGTTAGAATTTCTTGAGCGCCATCATTATCTTGAAGACTTCCTATTAAAATTCGAGGTCTTGGCATCCCATCCAAATAACATAAGGCCCGCGTAATGCTTAATGTATGCGTTAGGTTTCGTGGACAAAGGGTATCCACTGGAGTGCTGACACGAGACTGACGAAGCCAAGATATGATTCCTTGGTTTTGTCATATCGGGTGGCAACGCGTCGCCAGTTCTTGAGTTTGTTGAACAGGCGCTCGACGAGATTGCGCCAGCGATATTTGGTTTTATCATGAGGTACAGGATTGCGACGGTTGCTTTTGCTCGGGATGACGGCTTCGATTTCGGCCTTGGCAAGTTCCTCGCGAATGAGGTCGGCATCGTAACCTTTGTCTGCCAGTAACGCCTCGATCTTGTCAGCGATCATGCGGAACAGCGGGCCGAAACCCTGAATATCGTGGGTCTGTCCCGGCGTCAGGACAAAACCGAGAGGGCGTCCCCTGGCGTCGCATCGGGCGTGCAGTTTGGTGGTGAAACCACCGCGCGATCGGCCAAGCGCCTCGGTTTCCTGTGTCCCTTTTTTATACCGATAGCACAATGATGTGCCCGGACCACCGTGCTGTCGATCATGTCGGCAGTGGTATCCCGCTCGACCATTTCAGCCAAGGTTTCGAGCATCGCATCGAACACGCCTGTCGTCACCCATCGTCGGTAGCGTCGGAACACGCTGTTCCACTTGCCATAATCATCAGGCAGGTGGCGCCACTGCGATCCGGTTCGGGCAATCCACATCATGCCTTCGAAATACAGACGATTGTCTTGCGCAGGACGGCAGCCACGACCCCTCTCAGGCGGAAGCAGCGCCCCGATGATGGCCCATTCCTCGTCCGAAAGCCCAATTCGCTCGCCCAACAACGCCTCCAAAAGGCAGCTTTGAATCAATCATGGACGTTACTGTCAACCTTTGTCCACGAAACCTAATTGATCTTGGTAAGAAATTTTTTTATGTAAATCATATTCTGAGTCGCAATCACAATGGGTTCCGATAAGTAATATTTTTTCGGGTTTCTTCTTTCTTCTATCCAATATGTCAGAAATAAAAGACATATCTGATTCCATACGATTGCAGGCACGCTCATCGTTGTGCATTATTTCGTCAGCACGAAACAGGTAAACAATCCAGTTAGCGGTCTCACAGCTTTCTTTCCAGTCATTATAAAAAGCCTTGTCTCCGGGAACATCGACACTCTCTTTGAAATCATAAAGCTTATCTTGAATTTTTCGTGGAAAACTTTTTTGTTTTTCTGTAAGTGCCGTTTGGCTGTTATTTGTTGGAACGGAATTAGATTGAATAAAATGAAGAAGAGTTGTCTTTCCTGTTCCGCGTTCCCCCAAAACGCACAATTTTATATGATCGAATTTATAGCCAAAAATTTGTATTAAAGAGAAATTCCAAGCCAATTTTTCAAGAGCAGATAAATCATCTGTCATATGCGGAACCTTTTATGTTTATTTAATACTAAAAATAAATAATATTTATTCATCATCATTAAACTTTTTTATAGCATAAATGCATGCACCAGATAACAAAGAGGCTGCGATTATACCTGTTGTATTTTTTCTCTTATCTGCGTCTGCATTAAAAACAATTTTTTCTTTTTCTATTTCTGATTTCAACACATTTTCTTTGTTTTTGCTTCGGTAATCAAGGAAGAGTTTTGAACCTTCTGTTAATGTTTTAGTTACAGTCAGGGCTATAGCAGATATTAATTTTGGATTTGCCATTCCTAAGAACCTTAAAAATCAAGATGGATGATGATATACTACATCAAGATATGGCTTCCTGCCATCGATACCAGTATGCCATGATACACTTCATCCGGTGTACGTCTACCCAGCGTTGTATACGGATGCGTTGTCCGCTGTAATGAGCGATCCTCTTTGTCAGAGACTGGAGATAATTCACCATGGGCAGTAATATAGCATGCCGGGCCTGAACCCGGCCATCAATGGCTGACACTTTTGCCGATTGTCGCGGCAGTCCGACCTGTGAACGGTCTCGGGTCTGTCGGAGCTTAAAACTCTCGGAAGATGAGGCCTGTGGCATGAAAGAAGAAAATATCACATCATGAGTGCAGGTACAGGTCTTACCTGCACCATGCGCTCACTGACGGCACGCCATAAGAGCAGATAACGCGGCCATGGCAGCTTTCTGCTGCTTTTCTGTCAGTGACGGATCTTGCTTTGTGCGGAGATCGCTTCGGGCACTATTATGATATTTCCGGCTTCGGCAACGGCAACCTCGGGATATGCTCCGAAGGCTAAAACCCGTGCCTTGCACCCAAGCGGTATTGGACCGGCCGCAGTTTCGCGGCATTGGGCTTCATCGGCGGATATAGAGCACCAGGATCAACGGTTTCCATCGCCTTATTCTATTACGGCGTCGGGTGAATTGCAGTGTTTGCGAGCCTTTTGAACGCCCCGGCAAGATTTCACCGTAACGCGACAGATATTCCCACGTGCCGAATCAGTTTCTTCGCCGGTACCCCATGCGCCGGGCTGGAGGATCCGGTGGAACAGGCCGGGGTCCGCAACATCATGGAAATGGCAGCTGACTGTCATTCCCAGGACTGATTCGACCTGTTTGGAATATATGTTGGTGTCCGCGGCGGGATTCGAACCCACGGCCCCAGGATTCATACCACTTCGGCTTTCACCGCCGCCATGCAGGCATGGCGTTCGTGGTCTGGACTGTCCCTTCACCATGGGCCGCAAGCGGCCTGCAGGTGCTGCCCATCCAGTCTCTACACCTTGCCGGTCGTCTGACCGGCCTTGGCTCGGGATTGGCACGGCAACGTATTGCCAGAGCGTTCCCCGAATTTGAGCAGATCCGCCACGTGGTTTCCCGTCGTGACGCCCAATTGAAAACCAGGAATCCTGTGCTCTATCCGGCTGAGCTACGCGGACACACCCGGATTGTGTAACCGAGCCTACGCCCAACGGCAAGGGTGTTTCCCCAGGGGGTAGGGGAATATTTCGCCCGTCAGGACCGCCTGTGCGCCAGTTGTGCCTGCGCGCACAGACGGGCGACATGGCGCAGGGCCAGTACGATATCGGGGCTGCCGGTCTGTTTGCACGCCAGTTCCAGGGCCTGTGTTTCCGTGGCCGCGCGCAGCAGGGCCGGTGCCGACCATGCCGCCAGCGCCCGTTCGAAGCTGTCCGTACGCTTGAAAAATACCGGTGGCCGCAACTGCCGCATGGCTTCGGCCCGGCTCATGCCGCCATCCACCGCAAGTCGTGCCCGGCGCAACCGGTGAATATGCGACAGCAGGGCGCGGGTCAGGGTCACGGGGCTGCTGCCATCGACCATCAGCGCGCGCTGGGCTGCGGCATCGGCTTCCCTGCGCTGGCCCGCCATGGCGGCAAAGGCCGCATCTTCCATCGAGACACCGGCGGCATCCCCCACGCAGGCCCGCACATCGTCCAGTCCCAGCCGTCCGCCGCTGCCCACAAACAGGGCAAGCTTTTCCACCTCGCTGCGGGTCGCGGCCCGGTCGGGCCCGGCCCGTTCAACCATCCAGCCCAGGGCATCGGGGTCTATGCCCACGTTCTGTGCCGCCAGCATCTGGCGGATCGCCCCCTCCAGCGCGCGGCCTTCTTCCGGATAGCAGCCGATCAGGGCGCATTGTGCATCCTTTTCCGCAAAGCCACGCAGTTTTGAGCGGGAATCAAGGGCGGGTGCTTCCACGACCACCAGCGCGTCCGAATGCTGCGCAAGGCCGTGCCGGAGCGGTTCAAGCAGGTCATCGGCCCCGTCACGCACCCAGATCACGCGCCTGCCGCCGGACAGGGACAGGGCGGTCATTTCCTCCTCCAGCCGGGCATGGTCCGCACGCCCCAGCATGGCCACACGAAACGGATCCTGCAGGTCGGAACAGATGGCGTGCGCGGCAATGGTGGCGCGTTCGCGGATCAGCCCCACATCATCCCCATGCAGCACGATGGCCCGCAGGCTGCCCGGCGCCTGTAGTGTCGTGGTGATATTGCGCGGGCTGACCTTCACTGGCTGCCGTGCCCGCCAATGCTGATGCCGGACATGTCATCCGTAGTGTTCGTCCTTGCATCGGGCATGACGTAGCGTGAGGAGGAGGCGGGAATATTGTCGGCGGGCGCGCTTTCGGTCGTCATGTCCGCACCCTCGTTGTTCTGCTCATTCAGCTGCGAATCGGTACGCCCCGTTGCCATGGCGGGCAGGCCGTCGGCACCCGGCTGCTGGGCGGGCATCTGGTTGTTGGGGTTGACGATGCTGTTGGGGTCGACATAACGCGGCTGGTTCTGTCCGGGGACCGAGCCGTCCAGCGCGGGTTTGGCATGGGTGCGGAACCAGACGGCCACCTGCTGGGTAATCTGTTCGGCCATGTTCTTGGCCACGCGGCCACGCACGGTCTCCAGGTTCAGGGTCAGGGCGAAATACTGCTCGTACGTATTGTTCACCCCATCCACCACCGAGGCATCGCCGCCCGCCAGCAACTGCGGGTCTTCCCCCAGCGTATAGAGCTGCCAGTGGGCAAAGGCGGTGGTGCGCGTGCGGCCGCTGGTATTGTCGGCGTGGATGTCGACCGCTTCGTTCATGATGTAGCTTCTGATCCGCAGCGCGTAGCGGGTCGGGTTTTCCGGCCCGGCGCCGCTCAGATCCTGCTGCAGGAACTGGCGCAGCTGCTGGCCATAGCGTTCCGGAATCAACGGAACGTAAACCTGCTTGAGCTCCGCCAGCACATTCGACACGGTGGGCTGGCCATCCGCGCCGATATGGGTTCCCGTCGTCTTGTACATGGGCGAGAAGCCACATGCCCCCAGCATGAGCAGCGCACACAGTAAGGCGGCGTGACGGACGGGATGCGGCATGACCTATTTCGCAACCACGAAATTGACGATCCGCCCCGGCACATGGATGCGCTTTACAATCCGCGCCCCTTCCAGCAGGCGGGCCACGTTCGGCTCGGCTTCCGCCATGGCGATCACTTTTTCCGCAGGCAGGTCGGGGGCAACCGCGATCGTGCCACGCAGCTTGCCCATGATCTGCACCGCAATGGTCAGTTCGCTGGCCCTGAGCAGTTCGGGAATGGCCGCAGGCCAGGTCCGCTCCACCACCGGCTGGCCACCGGGCTCCAGCAGCGCCATCATCGCTTCGGCCTGATGCGGGACCATGGGGGCCACCAGCAGGGATATGACCGTGGCGGCCTCGCGCCGGGCAAAGGCCATGCCGTCTTCCCCCGCCGCCTTTTCCGCATCCGCCAGGGCGGATGTCAGTTCATGCAGTCGGGCGACCGCCACGTTGGCGCTGAAGGAGTCCAGCGCGTCGGTCACCGCCACGATGGTGCGGTGGGTGGCGCGGCGCAGGCTGTCGGCCGCGCGTGACACACTGGCGGGGCAGGCGGCGCCAGCCGGCGTCTGTTCAGCCACGCCACGTACGATGCGGAACAGGCGCTGGAGGAAGCGGGATGCCGCGGCAACGCCGGCCTCCGTCCATTCCATGTCGCGTTCCGGCGGGCTGTCGGACAGCACGAACCATCGCGCGGTATCAGCCCCGAAGCGCTCGATGATGGCAACGGGGGCCACCGTGTTGCGCTTGGACTTGGACATCTTTTCCACCCGCCCGATGGTGACGGGCTGGCCATTGTCGCGGCGCACGGCGCTGTCGCCCCGGCGTTCGACTTCCTCGGGGTAAAGCCAGTTGCCCTGCGCGTCGCGGTAGCTTTCGTGGTTGACCATGCCCTGGGTGAACAGTCCGTCAAACGGCTCATCCACATGCAGGTGGCCCGTCTCGTGCATGGCGCGGGTAAAGAAGCGGGCGTAGAGCAGATGCAGGATCGCATGCTCGATCCCGCCGATATACTGGTCAACCGGCAGCCAGCCATCCGCCGCCGCGGGCACGGTGGGTGTGGGCGCGTGCGGCGCGGTAAAGCGGGCGAAATACCATGAACTGTCCACGAAGGTGTCGCAGGTATCGGTCTCGCGCTCGGCGGGCCTGCCGCATCCGGGGCAGGCCACGTGCTTCCATGTCGGGTGGTGGGCCAGCGGGTTGCCGGGGCGGTCGAATGTCACGTCCTCGGGCAGCGTGACCGGAAGCTGGTCATCGGGCACGGGCTGCGGGCCGCAGTCGGTGCAGTGGATGACGGGAATGGGACAGCCCCAGTAGCGCTGGCGCGAAATGCCCCAGTCGCGCAGCCGCCAGTTGACCACGCCCTGGCCAACCCCCATGCCTTCCAGCCGGGTGATCGCTTCCTTTTTCGCGGCCTCGGTATCCAGTCCGTCAAGGAAGCCGGAATTGATCAGCGTGCCGTGGCCGTCACATGCCCTGTCGGTCATGGTGAAGGTGGCGGCATCGGTGCCCGGCGGCAGGATGACGGGGGTGACGGGCAGGTTGTACTTGCGCGCGAAATCAAGGTCACGCTGGTCACCACACGGGCAGCCGAACACCGCGCCCGTACCGTAATCCATCAGCACGAAATTCGCGATCCATACAGGAAAGGACTTATCGGGCATGAACGGATGGCTGACCCGCAGCCCGGTGTCGAACCCGCGCTTTTCAGCAGTTTCGATCGCTTCTTCCGATGTGCCCAGCCGCTGGCATTCGGCAATGAATTCGCCTGCCGCCGCGTTTTTCGCCGCCACCTTTGCCGCCAGCGGGTGGTCGGCTGCAATGGCCAGGAAGGACATGCCGAACAGCGTGTCGGGGCGGGTGGTGAACACCTCCACCGAATCAAGGTCGGTATCGAACCCCGCGGGCGGTTCATGCAGGGCGAAACGGACCTTCGCCCCTTCAGACCGGCCGATCCAGCGTTCCTGCATGGTGCGCACGCGCTCGGGCCAGCGCGGCAGGGTGGACAGGCCATCAAGCAGTTGCGGGGCGAATTTCGTGATCTTGAGGAACCACTGCGACAGCTTCTTCTGTTCGATCAGCGCGCCCGAGCGCCAGCCGCGCCCGTCCACCACCTGCTCGTTCGCCAGCACGGTATTGTCCACCGGGTCCCAGTTGACCCAGCTTTCCCGCCGCTCGACCAGTCCGCCCCGGAGCATGTCGAGGAACAGCTTCTGCTGTTTGCCATAGTATTCCGGCAGGCAGGTCGCGATTTCCCGGTCCCAGTTGAAGGAGAAGCCCAGCCGCTTGAGCGTGGTGCGCATGGCGGCGATGTTGTCCATCGTCCACTGACCGGGATGCACGCCGCGTTCGCGTGCGGCATTTTCCGCCGGCAGGCCAAACGCATCCCATCCCATCGGGTGCAGCACGTTGAAGCCGCGCGCGCGCTTGTAGCGCGCCACCACGTCGCCCAGCGTATAGTTGCGCACATGGCCCATGTGCAGCTGCCCCGACGGGTAGGGGAACATTTCCAGCACATAATACTTGGGCCGGTCGGCGGGCGGTACGTCGGGAACATTGAAGATGCCGGATGCGGCCCAGCGTTCCTGCCACTGCGGTTCTGCCGTGCTGAAGTCATAGGCGGGGAGGGCGCTGTCCGGTGGGGTGCTGGTTTCGGTCATCTTCTTCTGGTTCGGTGTGCGGGGCAGGCTGCATGTGCCTGCGCGGGCAGGGGGAGCGGGCGGCAGGCGCCACCCGGCAGAAAAGGCAGGAAAAAGGGGGCTAGTGCTGGCCGCTATCGGTGCGCAGCTGGCGCGCGCGGGTCAGGATACGGGCCGTGATGTCTGATACCGTATTGGCCGCGACCGGGGTGTCCACCCACTGGTTGTCCTCATAGGCCTGGCGGAAGACCGATACGCGCAGCGCGTCCGAACGCAGGCTGCGCGACAGGATGAAACAGGTGATCTTGAAGCGTTCGTCCTTGGTGGCGGGCGGCGTGTACCAGTCCGTCAGGATCACGCCCGCCACCGCATCGGCGGATGCGAACGGCATGAAGGACAGCGTATCCAGCGCGCCGCGCCACAGGAAGGCGTTGACGCCATTGCTTTCCAGCGGTGTCGCGCCCCCGTTGGCGCCACGGTCTTCCTTGAGCAGGCGATTCTGTGGAATGGCTAGCCCGCTCCTGTCATGCTGGGGGGCGCTGCCACAGCCGGCCAGCAGGCCGGCGGCCAGCAGGGCAAGGGTCGCGCGCGGCAGCATGGGGCGACGCAGGGGCAATGCGGCCAGGGATACGGTAGCCACGGACATGGTGGACGGAGCAGGATTGGGCGGGCGAAGGGTCATGATGCCTCTATGGACGCCGGGGATGGCCCCCGCAGGTGGTAATCCGGCCATGCGCCTGAACTGCCGGCCATGCCGGGCAGGGTGCGTCCTGGCCTGTCGCGTTGTCCGTTCTTCATATCGCGCGATACCTGTCCCGCCAAGTCGTACGGGCACTTTACCGTGCCTTGCGTGACAATCCGGGCATTAAAGCGCAAAAATATTCCTGCCCGTAACAGCGCATGGACCATGATGAAACACGCAGCCGCCCGGCCTGGACTGTCCTGGATATGTCGTGCCACCGCCCTGTGCGTGGGGGGAATGCTGCTGGCCCTGCCCCCCACGCCGGCACGCGCGGCGGTGGCGGGGGGCAGTGCCGGCTCGGCCCACGCGGCGGACATGGCCGCCCGCATGCAGCCCGTCGAGCAGCAGGCCGTGCTGCAGGCCCGTCCGGTTGCGGGGCGCGGTGCGAATGCGCAGGCGGCTTCCGGCCTGCTGACATGGCCCGGCGTGCCCCGGCTTGGCCTGCCGGCACTGCGCATGCCCGATTTCGCCACCGTGGCCCAGCCGGCCGGTGATACGCTGCCCCCCATGCTGCCATGGCTGGCGCTGGCGGCGACATGGGACCCTGACCTGGCCCGCCGCGCGGGGGCCATGCGCGCGCATGGTGAATGGGTGCATGGCCGTGCCGTGCTGCGGGTGGGCGGGATCGATCTGCTGCCGTCAGGGCGCCTGCAGGCTGGCGAGGACCAGGTGCTTGCGGGCAGCGTGGCGGGCATGATCGGCGCGGGACTGCTGTCGGGCCATGTGCTGCCGGTGTTCGGCTCGGTCATGAAGGAGGAGCAGGTCCGCGCCGATGGCGTCCTGCCCGGACGCACGGCGCAGGTTGCCGCCGCCCGGCTGGCGGATGGCAGCCTGCTGGGTGTCGCCACGGCGCTCGAGATCGCCCATGGGGGCGCGCTGCTGTGCGGCGGCATGGCGGCATGCCAGACGGTAACGGGGCTGGGGGCCATGGTGCATGACGCCTGGCATTTCCCCGGCATGGTCATGGCGGTGCCCGGCGGCCTTGGCATGGCACGGGAGAACGATGTCACCCAGCCCGTTGGCGCGATTGCCGCGGGCGTGGACATGGAGCAGGCCACGACGGGAGAAGGTGGCCATGACGTGTTCGGTGCGCCCCTGCGCCAGGCCGTGGCCGAAGGTAGCGTGAAGTCCGCTCAGCTGCAGGCCATGGATACGCATATCCTGGCCTCTTTCTACATGGCGGGCAGTCTTGACCATCCGCCGCCTTTCGCCGGCAGCGCGGCCGCGCCCGGTCCCTCGGCCGACACGCTGGTGGGCGATGTGGAAACGGAAGGCACGGTCCTGCTCCAGAATGAAAACCGGGTGCTGCCATTCGATCCCGCCCTGGGCCCGGTGCTGCTGCTGGTGCGCCCAACCCTGCGTCATGCCGCCGACCTGCTGGCCGGGGCGCTGGGGCATGCCGGGCTGGCCGTGACCGTCAGCATCGCGGCGGAGGGGGCCGGTGCGCCGGGCACCCTGCCCCCCGCCACGGCGCAGGCGGCGCGCACGCTGGTACTCAGTGACGGCGACGGGGATAACCGGATGATCTCGACACTGGCGGACATGGGCGGCCATGTGGCGGTGGTGCTCACGGCCGATGATCCGGACCGGCAGATGCCCTGGCTTGATAAGGTGGACAGCGTGGTGCAGGCATGGGCGTGGCGTGATGAACATGCCCGCCCGCTTGCGGCCCTGCTGTCCGGGCAGCAGGATTTTTCCGGCCACCTGCCGGTGACCCTGACCGGCGGTTTCTACCCGCCCGGCATGGTGGATGCGGATTACCGCGCCTTCGAGCGCGCGCATGTGGCGGCGCTGTTCCCCTTTGGGTATGGCCTGTCGACGTGCGGACACCTGATCCTGAGCGATCTGCACGTGGTGCGTGAAGGCACGCATCTGAGCGCCAGCTTCTCCGTCACCAATCCCGATACCACTCCGGTGCGCGCCGTGCCGCAGCTTTATGTCGTGCCATCCGCCGACCAGGCGGCCCCCCGCAGGCTGGCCGCGTGGCGCAGCGTCATGGTGGCGGGGGGGCATACGGTGCGGCTGGTCGTGCCGGTCAGCCTGCGGCTGCTGGCACAATGGAACGCGGCAGGCGGCAACTGGGCGGTGGCGGCGGGGGATTATTCGCTCTCGCTCGGGTTTTCATCGGTCATGCTGGTGCGGCATGCGGATGTGCGCCTGCCGGCCCTGCACCTGCCCGCGGCGCTGGAGAGTCCGGCCGGCCCTGCCACGACAACGGACTGAAGCCGGGCGCAGGCTTCCCTGCGGCGTTACTGTCCGGGCCGTATGACCGTGCAGGGCAGTCCCTGATCCTTGAGCGTGGCGCAGGCCCGTGTTGCCGTCCCTTCCGACAGGCCGGCCAGGCGCGCGCGATAGATCACGCCCGTGGGCCGGCTGACCGGAATGACCATGCTGCGTGCGCCCTGCAGGGCGGCGAAGTCACCCTGCCGCGCCATGGAGTTGGCGAAGCGGGCCTGCCCTTCCGCCGAGAAGGCGCCCACCTGCACCATCCATGCCCCGTAGCCCGCGCTGGCGGCGGGTGCCGCCGTGGCGCGGGTATCGGTGCGGCAGGTGGTGCCGGTCGGGTCGTACGCCGCACTGGCGTCCTGCACGCAGGCGGTGCGGTGCTGCGGCTGGACGGGGGCAGGCGGATTGAGGGTGGCGTACTGGACATAGGTGTGCCCCGGCTGGATCGTGGTCTCCACCGGGGGTAGCGGCGTGGGCGTCGCGGTTACGCGCTGGCTGGATGAGCCATAGACCGCCAGCGGTCCGCTGAGCGCGACTTCATTGCCAAGGTTGGGGGTGATGATGCGCAGGTAGCGCACGGTCTGGCTGGGTAGCGGGCGACCGTTTTCCAGATAGTCGTTCACGCGCAGGGTGCCCGCATTGTAGGCCGCCAGGAAGCCCGGCGCGCCATACAGCCCGTAAAGGATGCGGATATAGGCCGTACCGGCCAGGATGTTGTTATGCGGGTCGTACGGGTCGGTACCCAGATGGTTGCGGCGCCGCATGTCGGCATAGGTGGGTGGCATGAGCTGCATGAGCCCGATCGCCCCGCTGGCGGAGCGGGTCAGATGGCCGTCGATATACTCGTTCCCGCCCGATTCCTTCTGTATCACCGCGCGGATCCATTCCTGCGGCACGGCAAAGCGGGTGGAGGCATCGGCAATGTAGGGCTGCCATGGATCGCTGGCAGGACCCGGCGGGCGGTAGGCGGCCTTGCCCTGGTAGTAGCGCTGGTAATGGGACGCGCCACCGCCCCCGCTCCCGCCGCCGGAACTGGCGCAGGCGGCCAGGCCAAGCCCCACCAGTCCCAGCATGAAAAGACGTGTCATGTCCCCGCGCGCGGGCAGGAGGGGCAGTTTGTTCAGATCAGGCACAGTTCCGCCAGTTCGTTGCGCAGGGCTTCAGGCAGCACGTCGCCATCATGGCTGCTGGCCCGCAGGTCGGGGGGCGCGTCCTCGGGGCGGAGGTAGCGCCACCCCTGGAACGGGCGCATGGCCCGTGGGCTTACGGGAATGATCTCGGGCGCCAGGACCACGCGGGCGCAGGCCGTGCCGTCCTCACGCGTGTCGGGCGTTATGGCGGTAATGCGCTGGCGGCACAGGATCCGGCCGGAAATCACGCGGTAGATCGAGCCGCCATCCAGTATCTCGGCCGCCCGGCGGGGGTACATGCGGGTGCGGAACCACGGCAGGCCGCCGGTATCCGTGCCGTCCAGATCATCGACCGGCGGGGTCTGGTGGGACTGGCGGCGGGCCAGGTCCTCGATCGAACCGATCCCGACCGCCAGCTTGACCATGTGCAGCATGGGGCGCGTCCCTTCGCCTTACAGCCCGTGGGCCGCGGGGTCGGCCTGCGCTTCGTGCAGGAACGTGTCACGGAAGCGCTGCGCATCAATGCCACGCACGATATGCATGCGCTGCATGGCGCTGCCATGGGGCACCAGCGCGTCCGGTACCACGAAGGCATGGCCGTAATGCGGGCCGGGGGTGATGTCGATATCCATATGCGCATCCACTGCCGATGTGACCAGTGTGGGGTCGGCCGCGATGGCCGCCGTCATTTCATCCCACATGGGCAGGGGGTCGTAATTGGCGCCGATATATTCCGTCAGCGGCGTTTTCCGGCTGGTCAGCTTCGCCAGGTAATCGCGGGAGAGCATGAGATCGTTGGACACGCTGCCCACCACCGTAATCGCCTTCCATGGCGCGGTCAGGGTGATATGGGCGGCTTCGGGGTCGAAGATCATGTTGAAGTCGGAAGCAAAGTCGGCATTGCCGGTAATGGACATCATGCTTGTATCCAGCATGCCGCCCATGAAGACCAGCCGTTTCGCCGTCTCGGCAAAGGTCGGGTCAAGGCGGATGGCCAGGGCAAGGTTGGTCAGCGGACCCGCCGCGACAATGGTGACCTGATGCGGGTGGGCATGCACCTGTTCGATCAGGAACTGCGCGGCGTCCTGCGCCACCGGGGCGGTATGGGGCGTGCCTTCCTTCATCGGGCCGATGGCGGGCTGGGTGTCGGGTGCCGTATCGATCGAACCAAGGCCACCCCACGCGCCCTTCCATGGTATGGTGCCGTACTGCATTTCATGCAGGCGCATCGCGGCGCGGGTGTTGACCAGCGGATAGACCGCGCCGTCGGCCACCGGCACATCCGTGCGGCCGATGATTTCCAGCAGGCGGCGCAGATGGGCCGATTCCGCGTTTTCCCAGCCATCTCCACTGGCCACCGTAAAGCCCAGCACACGCACATGCGGGTTGAACAGCAGCGGAATGATGGAAAGCTGGTCCGACCCGCCGGGGCCGAGGAAATCATTGTCCTCGATCACCAGTTCCGGCCCGGCAGGCTCAGGCGCCGCGTGGGCGGTGGCCGTGAAGAAGGCCAGGGCCATGGCGCATGCCGCGGACCGGCCAAATCGTGAAAGGACGGATGAAAACACGCAGCCTGCTCCCTGCCTTGAATGCCATGGTGCCATGGTATTGCCTAAATTCCTAAAGCACCAGCGCGGCAAGCAGGCTTTCCAGCCGCAGGCGGCCTTCCGCCGTGGCGCGCAGGGTCTGGCGGGCGGTATCATGGATCAGGTAGCCTTCCTCCATGGCGGCCTGCATCATGGCGGGGTCCGTTGCATCCGCAATTGCCATGCCGGTGCGGCGGGCGAAGCGGGGGGTGGAAATCCCTTCCGCCAGCCGCAGGCCCATCAGCAGCATTTCACGCGCGCGGTCGCGGTTGCCCAGCGGTTCATCGGGGTGGGCGCCGGTGCCGGTGCGCTCCACGCGTTCGGCCCATGGTTCGGGTGCCCTGTGGCGGCGGGTGGCGGCGGTCACCCCGTTGCAGGTCAGCCGCCCATGCGCGCCGGGGCCGATGCCCAGATAGTCGCCATAGCGCCAGTAGGTCAGGTTATGGCGGCTTTCGGCGCCGGGACGGGCGTAGTTTGAAATTTCATAGCCCAGCAGGCCGTGCCGTGCCGCCACCTCGGCGGTCAGTTCATACAGATGTGCCGCCTCATCACCATCGGGCAGGCGGAAGCGGCCCTGGCGGTACAGGCCCTCGAAGCGGGTGCCGGGCTCGATGGTCAGCTGGTAGAGCGAGAGATGGTCGGACACCAGTGCAAGGGCGGCCTCCAGTTCAGCCCGCCATGTGCCCGCGTCCTGCCCCGGCCGGGCGTAGATCAGGTCGAACGAGATGCGATCGAACAGGCCGCGCGCCGTCTCGAGCGCGGTGATGGCCTGGCGGGCGTCATGCTCGCGGCCCAGGAATTGCAGCGCCCCGGCATCAAGGCTCTGGACGCCAACGGATACGCGGTTGACCCCGGCGTCACGGAAAGCCCGCAGCAGCCCGGTTTCCACACTGGTGGGGTTGGCTTCCAGCGTGATTTCAACATCATCCGTCGTGCCGAACAGCGTGCGCGCATCATCTATCAGCCCCGCCACGGTTTCCGGCGCCATGAGGGAGGGCGTGCCGCCGCCAAAGAAGACCGAGCCGATGCGGGGCCGTTCGGCCTGGCTGTCACCCATGCGCCCGGCCTCGAACGCCAGTTCACGCCGCAGTGCTGCGCCAAAGCGCGCACGCGGGATCACGTCGCGCACATGGCTGTTGAAATCGCAGTACGGGCATTTGGACAGGCAGAACGGCCAGTGCACGTAAAGTGCCAGCGGTTCCGCCATGCCCGTTGCCATGTCCATGCGGGTCAGATCCCCAGCCGTACACCCAGTTCCACCACGCGGTCGGGCGGAATGCGGAAGAACTCGGTCGCCGGTGTTGCATTGCGCGCCATGAACAGGAACAGCGACATCCGCCAGCGCGACAGCTTGGGCACCGACGAGCGCACCAGCAGTTCACGGCTGGTGAAGTAGGACGCCTGCAGCGCATCGAAATCGAGGCCGTTTGCCTTCAGGTCCTCCAGCGCGCGGGGCAGGTTGGGCATTTCCATGAAGCCGTAGCGCAGGATGATGCGGTAGATGTCGGGGGCCAGTTCCTGCAGCGCCACGCGGTGGCCGTGGTCGGCTTCAGGCTGGTCCAGCGTCTGCACGGTCACGAACAGCACGTGGTCATGCAGCACCTTGTTGTGCTTGAGGTTGTGCAGCAGGCAGGCGGGCACGAATTCCGGGTTGCCGGTCATGTAAACGGCCGTGCCCGGCACGCGGATGATGCGTGACTGCGGCAGGCGCGCCAGGAACGAGTTCATCGGCATGCTGTCCTGCTTCTGCCGGTTCATGATCAGCTGGCGGCCCTTCTTCCACGTCGTCATCATCAATGTGAGCACGATGCCCAGCATCACCGGCACCCAGCCGCCCTGCGGGATCTTGAGCGCGTTGGAGGCGAAGAACGTCGTATCCAGCAGGAAGAACCCGCCGAAGGTCGCGATCGCGGCAGGCCGCGACCAGTGGTAGAGCCTGCGGAAGACCACCATCGCCAGCACGCAGGTGCACATGAACGTGCCCGTCACCGCAATGCCATAGGCCGAAGCCAGCGCATCCGAACTGCGGAAGGCCAGTACCAGCAGCAGCGCGCCCACCATCAGGAAGCGGTTGAACTCGGGCAGGTAGATCTGGCCTTCTTCCTCCGCATTCGTGTGGGTCACGCGCATGCGCGGCAGGTAGCCCAGCTGGATGATCTGGCGGCACAGCGAGAACCCGCCAGAGATGCCCGCCTGGCTGGCAATGACGGTGGCAAAGGTGGACAGGATGATCATCGGCACCTGCAGCCAGTGCGGGCCGAGCAGGAAGAACGGATTTTCCAGCGCCTTGGGGTCGGCAATGATCAGGGCGCCCTGGCCCAGATAGTTCAGGGCCAGGCACGGCAGCACGCAGAACAGCCACGCATAGCGGATGGGCTGGCGGCCGAAATGGCCCATGTCGGCATAAAGTGCCTCCGCCCCCGTGACCGACAGCACGACGGAACCCAGGGCAATGAACGAAAGCCAGCCGTGATAGATGATGAACTGCACCGCATAGGTAGGCGATATCGCCAGCAGCACGGCGGGGTGGTGCAGGATCTGCAGCCCCCCCAGTATGCCCAGCAGGCTGAACCACACCAGCATGATCGGGCCGAATATGGTCCCTACCTTGCCCGTGCCGTAGCTCTGTACCGAGAACAGGCCCACCAGCACCAGCAGGGCTATGGGAATGACCAGGTCGCGCGCGGCGGGAAAACTGACTTCCAGCCCCTCAACCGCTGACAGAACGGAAATGGCGGGGGTGATCATGCCATCGCCAAAGAACAGGCACGCCCCCCCGATTCCCACCATGCCCAGGGCGATGCGCATGCGGTTGCTGGGTGCGACACGCTGGGCCAGCGACATGAGCGAGATGATCCCGCCTTCGCCATTATGGTCGGCGCGCATGATCAGGATGACGTATTTCACCGTCACGATCAGCAGCAGCGACCAGATGATCAGGCTCAGGACGCCCAGCACCTCCCACGGTTCGATCCGGTGATGCTGCGAGACAACCATGATGGTCGAGCGCAGGGCATAGATCGGGCTTGTGCCGATATCGCCAAACACCACCCCCAGCACGCCCAGCAGGGCGGCGAAGCCCACGGGGTTGGCCGCGTGTTCGTGCTGGTCCGCCCCGTATTCGGTTATCTTGGGGGGGGCGGGCGGCGCGCTGGGGGCAGGGCCTGCATGGGCGCTGCCAGCCGGCGGCGTCGAGGGTCCGGGGGCGTCGGGCCCCGTGGGTTGCGTCATGTCGTGACGGCTCCGCGGCAATGAAGACTGAAAACCGGCATCTCGTCGCGACCGGATAGTTCCGCATTACCGCCTCGCCCCATGCGCAGCAAGGCCCGTCTCTGCTCAGGTGCCATTCGGCCCGGTTTGCGCGGCGGCGGGGCGCGCGCCAAAAATGGCGCTGCCCACCCGCACCAGTGTGGCACCACAGGCAATGGCGCGCTCGAAATCGGCCGACATGCCCATTGATACGACAGCCAGCCCATGCCGGTGCGCCATGGCGGCAAGGGTACGGAAATGGGGCGTCGGGTCCTGGTCATGCGGCGGGATGCACATCAGTCCCCGCACGCTGGTCCCGAAGCGCTCCAGGCTTGCATTGATGAAGGCATCCGCCTGTTCCAGCCGTACGCCGGATTTCTGGCTTTCATCGCCGGTATTCACCTGCACCAGCAGCCCGGGCAGGCGCCCCGCCCTGTCCGCCGCGCGCGCAAGGGCGTCGGACAGGGAAGGACGGTCGAGGCTTTCGATCATGTCGGCAATGCGCACGGCTTCCAGCGCCTTGTTGGTCTGCAGGCCGCCAATGATGTGCAGCCGCAGGTCGGGCCAGCGGGCGCGCAGGTCGGGAAACTTGGCCGCCGCTTCCTGCACCCGGTTTTCACCAAAGATGCGCTGCCCGGCTTCCAGTGCGGCGATGACGCTGGCCTGCGGGTGGAACTTCGATACGGCCACCAGTTCCACGCTGGAAGGTGGCCGCCCCGCCGCCTGCGCGCTGGCGGCGATACGGGTGCGGATGCCCGTCAGGGCCTGTGCTATGGAGGATGATGTTGACATGGCTCTAGCAGCCTGTCGGGTTGGGGTACCCTGTGAAGGGGTAAGGCTGTAGAGTGTCGCGATGAGCCGCTTCATCCCGTTTGACCGATCCCAGCCGTATCTTCTGCCGCCTGATCTGACGTCGTGGCTTCCGGCTGACGATATGGCGCATTTCATTGTCGCAGCTGTTGAGCGGGTTCCGATGAGTGCGTTCTGCGTGCCAGTGCGCACGGGAGGCAAGGCGCAGTATCATCCGCGCCTGATGCTGGCCCTTCTGATCTTCAGCTATGCGAACGGGTTGTTTTCCTCACGCCGGATCGAGCGGGCGACATATCGCGACATCGGGGTACGCTTCGTGGCGGCGAACCTGCATCCGGATCATGATACGATTGCGACCTTCCGCCGGACGAACCGGACAGCCATTGAAGCTGCATTTGCGCAGGTCCTGCTTCTGGCGCGCGAGACGGGTCTGCTGCGTCTGGGTGTCGTATCGATTGACGGCACGAAAATTGATGCCGACGCTTCGAAATACCGTTCCCTGCGCTACGACCGGATCAGGGCACTGCGCGAACAGCTGGCGGTGGATATCGCGAAACTGATGGACCAGGCGGAGCACGCAGATGCCACAGACAGAGATCCGCAGGCCCTGCCAGAAGAGCTTGCCCGACGGGAAACACTGAAAGCGAAGCTGGACGAAGCCTGCGCCCGGCTGGAAGCAGATGCGAAAGCGCAGGCCGAGGCGGCGCGACCGGCATACGAGAAGAAGAAAGCCGCTTATGATGCGAAAACAGGGCGTCGTGGCAGGGCGCCGAAACCGCCGGATGATGAACCGCCACCCGACCGGCAGATCAGTCTGACCGATCCCGACAGCCGCCTCATGCGGCGTTCGGACGCCCACGAGTTCCGGCAGGCTTACAATGCCCAGGCCGTGGTCTGCGCCGAAGGCAGTCAGCTGATCGTGACAACCGACGTTGTCGCCACGTCAGCGGACGCGCCATCCTTTGCCAGCACCGTGCTGTCGATGGAACACACGATCGGTCTCCCAAAGACAGTGCTCGCCGACACCGGTTACGCCAGCGGGCAGGCGGTCCGGGACCTGCGGAAAAAAGGCATCGATCCGCTGGTCGCCATCGGACGGCCCTGCGCCCGCAGGCCTTATGACTTCCGGCCACCTCCTGAAGACAGGGAACCGCGCCGGATCACCGAACCCTGGCGGCTTGCCATGAAGAAAAAACTGGAAACCACAAAAGCCGGAAATATTTACAGACTACGAAAACAGACCGTTGAACCGGTCTTTGGAATTATCAAAAGCATCATGGGCTTCAGAAGATTCAGTCTGCGTGGCCTTGCAAAAGTCACGACTGAATGGACCCTCGTCGCTCTCGCATACAACTGCAAAAGAATGGCACGGCTTCAGGCAGCATAAGCCGGGTCAGCCTCGGCGTTATCAGCCGCAAAATGCCCAACCCGACAGGCTGCTAGGCTTGGCATGAATACCTGCCGGGTCAAGCCCCGGTCGGCTCCCCCGTGTGCCAGCATTCGCGTGCCGCAGCTTTCAGGTCAGGATTACATGAAGTCTTCCCCGTCGTCCCCGTCCCGTCCCACAGGCCGCAGATCCGGGTCAGGCCGCCCTGGCCGCCAGGGTGGGCAGGCCGCCCCGGACCCCACGCGCGATATCGCCTTTGATATCGTGGAGGGGGTGATCGCGCACCGGCGCATGCTCGATACATCGCTTGAACATTCCGCCGCCGCCCGTACGGCCGAACCACGCGACCGTGCCGCCGCCCACAGGCTGGCCGCGACCGTGCTGCGCCACATGGGCACGGCGAATGAAGTGCTGGCCCCCTTCCTCAAGCGTGAACCGCCCGAGCCCGTGCGGGTGGTGCTGCTGATTGGTGTGGCGCAGTTGCTGTTCCTTGACACGCCGCCGCATGCGGCAGTCGCCACATCCGTTGCGCTGGCGCGCAGGCGGGGGCTGGTGCCGTTTGCCGGGCTGGTCAACGCCGTGCTGCGCCGGGTCGCGGCGGGCGGCGCGCAGGCGCTTGAGGGGCTTGACCAGCCCCGGCTCGATGTGCCGGCGTGGCTGTGGCAGTCCTGGGGGCGGCTGGCGCGGCCCATCGCCAGCGCCCTTGGCCATGAGCCCCCCCTTGACCTGACCATCCGCCCCGGGGCGGAACCGCCACCGGGCGGTGAACTGATGCCCGGCGGCAGCGTGCGCTTTGCGGCGGGCACGGCAAAGGTTTCCGAACTGCCCGGCTTTGCCGAAGGCGCATGGTGGGTACAGGACATGGCGGCCAGCCTGCCCGCGCGCCTGCTGGACGTGAAGGCGGGCGAACATGTGGCCGACCTGTGCGCGGCACCGGGCGGCAAGACCGCCCAGCTGGCCTGCACGGGGGCGGAGGTGTTCGCCATCGAGCGCGAGGGCAGGCGGATCGAGCGCCTGCGCACAAACCTGGCCCGGCTGGGACTGGATGGCGTGCATGTGATCCATGCGGATGCGGCCGAATGGCGGCCCGACAGGCCGCTGGATGCGATCCTGCTCGACGCCCCGTGCTCGGCCACCGGCACCATCCGCCGCCACCCCGATGCCATGTGGATCAAGCGCCCGCGGGACATTGCCACCATGACCGAAGGCCAGGACCGCCTGCTGGCCGCCGCGCGCGACATGCTGCGCCCCGGTGGCCGACTGGTCTATGCCGTATGTTCCCTCCAGCCCGAGGAAGGCGGCCAGCGCGCCCGCGCGGCGGAAGCCATGGGCCTGATTGCCGATCCCTTCACGCCGGAGGAACTGGCCTTCCTGCCGCAGGCCCGCACGGCGGAGGGGTGGCTGCGCACCCACCCCGGCATGCTGGGCGCGCAGGGCGGCATGGACGGGTTTTTCGCCGCCCGTTTCCGCCGCGCCTGAAAGAGGAGGATGGGAGGCAGGAAATATTGGCGCACGTCATGGATTTCTGTTAAAAAACAGGCATGGCTGCTCTCAAGACCCCCCTTATCGCACCGAGCCTGCTGGCTGCGGACTTCTCACGCGCGGCGGATGAAGTCGCCGCCGTTGAACAGGCGGGCGCCGACTGGCTGCATCTGGATGTCATGGACGGGCATTTCGTGCCCAACCTCTCCATGGGGCCGCAACTCGTCCAGGCGCTGAGACCCAAGTCGAAGCTGGCGTTTGACGTGCATCTCATGATCGCGCCGGTCGACCCCTATATCGAGGCCTTTGCAAAGGCAGGCGCCAACCATATCCACCTGCATGTGGAGGCCGGGCCGCATACGCACCGCTCTCTCCAGCATGTGCGCGACCATGGGGTGAAGCCCGGCATCGCCATCTGCCCCGCCACCCCGCCCGAAGCGGTGGGAGAGGTGCTGGATCTGGTGGACATGATTCTGGTCATGACGGTCAATCCCGGCTTCGGCGGCCAGAAATTCCTGACCAGTCAGCTTGACAAGATCAGAACCCTGCGCCGCATGGCCGATGCCACGGGGCGTGACATCCGCATCGGGGTGGATGGTGGCATCACGGCCCGGACCGCGCCGCTGGCCGTGGCGGCGGGGGCCGATGTACTGGTGGCGGGCACGTCCGTATACGGACAGGACGACTATGGTGCCGCCATAAGGGAATTACGGACCGGGACATCCATCCCGGCGTGAGGGAATGGCCCCCGATACATCACAGGGGTAATGTGTCATGCCGCTGAAGCGCCTGACACGCGGGGCACGCCTGTCACTTGCGCGCCTGTCGCTGTTTGGTGGCGGCAGGCGGCTGCCGGCGGCCCCCGTCCATCATGTACGTGACCTGTGGCCGGGCAATCCGGCGGCGGGCGCGCTGCTGGTCCGCGGCAGCCTGACATGGGCGGGATATACCCATCCCGTTGGTCCCGGCCTGTGGGATTCGCCTGCGTTCGAACCTGCCTTCCGCGAGGGGCTGCTCGGTTTTCGCTGGCTGCGTGACCTGCGCGCGGTGGGTACGGATGCCGCACGGCTGAAGGCGCGCGCGCTGGTCGATGACTGGCTGCATCACCCCGCCCAGGACCCGCTGGCGCTGGAATGCGGGGTGATTGGCGCGCGTGTGGCCGCATGGCTGGGGCATTACGATTTTTTCGCCGCTTCCGCCAGCGATGCCTTCCGCCAGCGCCTCATGGCCCGGATCCTTGTGGAAGGGCGCACGATCGCGGCGCTCATGCCGCCTGAAACGCAGGGCTGGCAGACGCTTGCCGCGCTGAAGGGGCTGCTGGCGGTCGCGGTGGCCATGCCGGAATATACCGGCTTCCTGGCCCGGTACCGCCGCTATATCGATGCAGCGGTGGAAGGCCAGATCCTGCCCGATGGCTGGCATGTCGAGCGCAGTCCGGAGGTGCAGCTGCGCGCGCTGCGCGAACTGGCGGAAATGCGCGCCATGATGCAGGCCGTCCAGCATGCGCTGCCGCATTCCGTTGCCCTGGCACTGGACAAGATGAGCCCGGTGCTGCGCGCCATGCGCCATGGGGATGGCGGGCTGGCGCTGTTCAACGGCAGTCATGAGCGTAGCGCCACGCTGATCGAGATGGTACTGTCCCAGGCCACACGCACGCGGGTGGTGGCAAGCAGCATGCCCGACGGGGGATTCGTGCGCATGCAGGCCGCGCGCACGCTGCTGCTGGTGGATGCGGGCATTCCGGCACCCCCCGACCATGACCATAATGCGCATGCGGGCACGCTCTCGTTCGAGTTTTCCTGCGCGCGCCAGCGCCTGATCGTCAATTGTGGCGGCGGGGTGCTGCCCGCGTGGAAAGAGGCCCTGCGGCAGACGGCGGCCCATTCCGTTGTGGTGGTGGAGGACATGTCCTCCTCCGAATTCGGGGATGACGGCACGGTGCGCCGCAAGCCCACCCATGTGGGGGTGGAGCATGCGGTGGCCGAAGGCGCGCACTGGCTCAACCTGTCCCATGATGGCTACCATGCCTCCGCCGGGGCCACATATTACCGCAGGCTCTACCTTGGCGCGGATGGCGAGACCCTGCGCGGGGAGGAAATGCTCGAGGGCGAGCGTGAACTGGCCTTCGTGCTGCGCCTGCACCTGCATCCGTCGGTTACGGCGGTGGACGCGCTGGATGGTTCGATCCTGCTGACCGGGGGCGAACAGCACTGGCGCTTCCGTGCCATGGGGGGCACTGTCGGCATAGAGGAAAGCGTGTACAGCGGTGGCCAGGTCCCGCGTCCCACGCTTCAGCTTGTGGTGCGGGTGGACCCGGCGGCGCGGGCGGACGCGACCGGCAGCGGCGCATTGCCCGGGCAGCCGCCCGTGCCGCAGGGCAGCACCACGATGGACGACGTGCCGCCGGGCAGGGTGCGGCAGGTGGTGCGCTGGGCCCTGCAGCGCGAAAAACTGCTGCTGCTGGCATGAAGATACTTGAAATCACCAATGTCGATTTCTCGATGCGTCAGTTCCTTTTTCCCCTCATGCTGGCGTTGCGCGGGCAGGGGCATGATGTCGTGGGCGCATGTGCCGATGGCGCGCTGCTGGATGCCATGCGGGCGGAAGGCCTGCGGGTGGTCGCCGTTCCCATGTCGCGCACCCTTTCCCCCCTTGCTCAATGGCGGGCGTGGCGGGCGCTGGTGCGCCTGATCCGGGCCGAAAAGCCCGACCTCGTGCACGCCCACATGCCCATCAGCGGCCTGCTGGGGCGGTTTGCCGCCTGGCGGTGCGGGGTGCCGTGCGTCGCCTATACCTGCCACGGCTTTCTGTTCAACCAGCCGGGCTCGCGCCTGCGGCGCGTTGCGGCCCTTGTGCTGGAATGGCTGGCGGGAAAGGTGACGGATATCTACCTGACCGTATCGGAGGAGGAAGCACGCGACGCCCGCAGGCTGGGCATCCATCACAGGGCTGCGGGCATTGGCAATGGACGCGATCCCGCCATTTTCCACCCCGACCCGACCGTCCGTACCCACCTGCGCGCGCAGATGGGCGTGACGGAGGGGCAGGTCGTGATCCTGGCGGTCTCACGCCTTGTGCGCAGCAAGGGATACCCCGAACTGCTGGCGGCCATGCGCGCGGTACCGGACAATGCGGCATTGTGGATTGTGGGTGAGCGCCTGCCCAGTGACCGGGGGGAGGACCTGGAGCCCTATTTCGCCGCCGCCCGTGCGGTGCTGGGGTCAAGGCTGGTCTTTCTGGGATATCGTGAGGACGTGGCCGCGATCATGGCGGCGGCGGACATCTTCGTGCTGCCCAGCCACTTCGAGGGCCTGCCGATGAGCGTGATCGAGGCCATGCTGTGCGGCCTGCCGGTGGTGGCCACCGATATTTCCGGCCCGCGGGAGCAGGTGGTGGCGGGGGAAACCGGCCTGCTTGTGCCCCCGGCCAACGTGCCCGGGCTTGAGACGGCGCTCGCACGGCTTGTGGCGGATGACGCCCTGCGCCAGCGCATGGGCCGTGCCGGACGCGCGCGGGCGATGGCATGCTACACGCAGGACCGGGTGATGGCACGTATACTGGCCCTGTTGACCGTGCATCAGGGATAGTCCGCAAAGCCGCTTCCCGGACCATCGTGAAAAATCTCTGGTAAAGCATTTTCCGGAAATCTTCCGGGAGCCGCGTTTTTCAAAAAGGCGGCTCGCGGAAGCTTTTCTGGCAACATCGTCTGCTCAGGCAATCCCCTAACGGCGGGGTGTGGCCTGCGGCTGTTCTTCCATCTGTCCCTCGCCCTCGCCGCCCATGGCCTGGATCAGCGCCTGGGTCTGGGCTTCATGCGACTTGATCAGCTTGACATTATCCGGGTTGAGCGTGGGCATGGAACGGCTGTCCTGTGCGGGATGCTGCAGGACGGCGGTGGTCATGCCGAAGGTGGTGATGCCCATCACGAACTCACGCGCCGACATGCCGTATTTCTGCAGGATCGGCTGAAGCTGCGGCATGGCTTCCGTGCGCTTGATGGTTTCTTCCAGCGACATGTTCGGCGTCTCGGGCGGGGAGATGCGCGATTCGCGGATCTGCTGGATCACCGGCGTCATGCGCGTGAAGAAGTCCTTTGGCAGCCTGTACTGCGCCACCGTGTTCATGTCACGCTGGATCGCGGCCTGCTGGGCGGCGCTGGGAGCCTGCTGGGGGGCTGCCGCCTGCGGTGCCTGCGCCCGTGCCGCACCCATGGCACCCGGCATGCAGGCCATGCCAAGGGCACAGGTGGTGGCGACAAGCGCCCTGCGGAGGGAAAAATCGGTCATGGCTGGTTACTCCATTCACCCTGTCGCATCAGGGGTTCGCGGGTGCCGTCATGGTTGATGGCGTCCACGTCGATCTTGCCGGACCCGATCATCCAGTCAATATGGATGAAGCTGCTGTTGGCCCCCTGCTGCGCCAGATGGGCTTCGGTCAGGTTGTCAGTATCCAGCATGCATTTGGCATAGGACTGGCCCAGCGCGATGTGGCTTGCCGCGTTCTCGTCAAACAGGGTGTTGCGGAACAGGATCCCGCTTTCGGAAATGGGGGAGGACGCGGGAACAAGTGCGACTTCACCCAGCCTGCGGGCGCCGTCATCGGTATCAAGGATGCGTTCCAGCACGGCCTGCCCCTGGCCTGCGCGGGCTTCGACGATGCGGCCTTCCTCGAAGCGTACGGCAATATCGTCGATCAGCGTGCCCTGATGGAACAGTGGCTTGGTCGCGCGCACCGTGCCGCTGACCTTGCGGGCATGGGGGGTGGTGAACACTTCCTCGGTCGGAATGTTGGGGTTGCACACGATGCCGTTGCCAGCCGGTTCCGCCCCGCCTGCCCAGGCATGGCCATCGGCCAGGCCCACGGTCAGGTCCGTATCAGGGCCGGTAAAGTGCAGGGCCGCGAACCGGCGGTCATTGAGCCATGTCGCGCGCTTGTGCAGGCGGGCGTTATGGGTTTTCCATTCCGCCACCGGGTCATCCACCATCACGCGCGATGCCTGGAAGATCGCATCCCACAGATGGCTCACGGCTTCATCTTCCGGCAGGTCGGGAAAGACCTGTGCCGCCCATGCGGGCGTGGCGAAGGCCACGATATTCCAGTTGATGGCAAAGCGCGTGATCAGTTCCATGGCCGGACGCCCCGCACGGGATGCCGCGCGCGCCACGCGGGAGACGCGTTCGGGGGCCTCATTGGCCAGCAACACGGGGTTGCCACCGGTAATCGCCATGCGTGCCGCCCCCTTGCGGTAGGCGGTGGCCATGCCGTCCTGCAGCCAGTCGGCGGCGGTATCGAGCGTGTCGTCGGCGGCATGGCGGAAGCGGGCCAGCGTCGTCGCGTCATCGGCATAGAAGGGGGTGACCAGTGACGCACCGGCCTTGTAGGCATGTTCCGTAATCCGGCGCACCAGCGGCACGGCGTCCAGTGGTGCCGTGATCAGAAGCTGCTGGCCATGGGCGACGTTCACGCCAACGCGCACGGCCACTTCAGCCAGGCGGTCCAGAAGATGTTCATGCTGGGGGGAAAGAGCCATGCGTCATCATATCCTGTAAAAAGCGGGCCATGTGCCGCATGCCCGCGGAATGGGCGCAGGATAGACGACACGCTCCCTTTAGGTAAGATGATAGATGATGACCGGAAACCGGCGGGAGCATGCAGTCAATGAAACAGGTGCCCACGGGTTCCCGCGTCCTGTGCACGCTGGATGCGGCGCGCGCGGCCCCGCAGCGTGTGCTGTGTGATGACCGTGCCCTGGTGGTGTGGATGGTGGATGAGGACAGTCCCGCCGTGATCGATGACCGCTGTCCGCACGGAAATGCCCGGCTTTCCGCCGGTTACGTGCTGTATGGCCGGATTGTCTGCCCGCTGCATATGTGGACATTCGGCCCCGACGGGCGCGCGCAGGCGCCCGGTGGCCGGACCGAGGCGGCAGGTCCCGCCCCACGGGGTTATGAATGCTGGGTCAGCGGGGGGCAGGTCTGGGCGCGGGTGTAGGCGTGTCTCCCTGACGCTTCAGCCATTCCTGTATCACCGCAAGGATATGGGCCTGCTGGCGCGCATCCAGTGCCTGCCCGGCCGGAATTGCATGCCATTTGGCAACGCAGCCCCGGCAGCAGGTACCCGTGGCATGCTGGGCGATGAAGACCGGGTGGCCGCGCCATGGTGTCTGCCTGCCATCCTTGTCCGGCCGGGCCGGGGCAAGCCGGCTGGCTATGAAATCGGCCGCGTGCGCCATGACTTCCGGCAGGCCACGGTTGTCCAGATAGGCGCGTTCCCGCGCACCCAGGTGGAAACGGGCACGAAAGCGTGAAAAGGCCAGCCGTTCCCACAGTTCGGGCGGGACGGCGGGTAGCGGCGGCAGGACCGGGGCCGCTACCTGCCGCGCAGCACCGCGTAGAGCGGGCTGCGGCGTGGCCATGGCGGGGGCTGCTGGCGGTGGCGGCGCGAACAGGTCGGCCTGAACGGCGGGTGCCGTATTTTTTCCCGCGCGCCTGGGGGGCATGTCAGCCCGGCTGGACCAGAATGTGGCGCTTGCGGCCGGAAGAAAGCTTGAGCGCGCCGTCAATCAGGTCTGCACTGGATACGACCTGCGCCTCGTCACCGACCACCACGTCGTTCACCCGCGCGCCACCACCACGGATCAGACGCCGGGCTTCCCCGTTGCTGGTGGCGAAGCCGGCTTCGACAAACAGGCGGAAGGCGGGAACGCCTTCGGCCAGCAGGGTGGCGGGAAGCCGGACCGTGGGCAGGGCGGCGGCGGTTACCGCGCCTTCCTCGAATGTACGGCGGGCGGCTTCGGCGGCTTCCTGTGCGGCGGCGCGGCCATGGCACAGGGCCGTGGCCTCGGTCGCCAGCACCTTTTTCGCCTCGTTGATCTCCGCCCCGCCAAGCGCTGCCAGCCGGTCGCATTCCGCAACCGGCAGTTCGGTGAACAGCCTGAGGAAGCGACCCACATCCGCATCCTCCACATTGCGCCAGAACTGCCAGTAATCGAATACCGGCAGCCGCCGTGCGGAAAGCCAGACCGCCCCCTGCGCGGTCTTGCCCATCTTCGCGCCGGAACTTGTGGTGAGCAGCGGTGTTGTCAGGCCGAACACCTGGGCACCATTCATCCGGCGCACAAGGTCAATGCCCGAGACAATGTTGCCCCACTGGTCCGATCCCCCCATCTGCAGGGTCACGCCATGACGGAGGTTGAGTTCACGGAAATCGTAGGACTGGAGGATGGAGTAATTGAATTCAAGGAACGTCAGTCCCTGTTCACGCTCCAGCCGCGAGCGCACCGAGTCGAAGGACAGCATGCGGTTGACGGAAAAATGGATGCCCACATCACGCAGCAGGTCGATGTAGGACAGCCTGTCCAGCCAGTCGGCGTTATTGGCCAGCAACGGGTCCGCCGGGCCATCGCCCAGCGGCAGGAACTGCCGTAGGCAGCCTTCGACGCCGCGCAGGTTGGTGGCGATGGTCTCCGTCGTCATGAGCTTGCGCGCTTCCTCACGGAAGGACGGGTCACCGATCTTGGCCGTGCCGCCGCCCATCAGGGCGACCGGGCGGTGGCCGTGGCGGTGCATGAGCCGCAGCAGCATGATCTGGATAAGGCTGCCAACGTGCAGGCTGTCCGCCGTTGGGTCGAACCCGATATAGCCCCCAACCGGCCCGGCCTGCATGGCGGCGTCCAGCGCCTCCATGTCGGTGCACTGGAATATGAAGCCGCGTGCTTCGGCCTCCCGGAGGAATTCACTCTTGGGCATGATCTGTTCCGCGCTGTGATGGGCTTGGCTGGCCGGGCCACCCCGGCGCGGACCAGCCTCTAGCATGTTCACGGCGCGACAGGGAACCGCCCGCGGCCAGCGGGGTGGTGAATCAGTCCGCAGCCAGCGCCAGCGTCTTGCGGTTCATGACCGTGCTGACATGGTCTTCCAGTGCTTCGGCCACGTCCTCGGCATGGTTGGCGAAGACGTGGTCGGCCCCCTTGAAGATGCGGTAGTCCACACTTACGCCCTTCTGGGTGTTCAGCTTGTCCACCAGCTTGCGCACGGCGGGTTCGGGCACCAGTTCATCGTTTTCCCCCGCGATCATGAGCCCGCCACACGGACAGGGCGCAAGGAAGCCGAAATCATAGTGGTTGGCAGGCGGCGCCACGCTGATCCAGCCCGTGATCTCGGGCCGGCGCATGAGCAGCTGCATGCCGACGAACGCGCCAAAGGAATAGCCCGCAATCCACAGCCCGCTGGCGTTGGGGTTGATCATCTGCATCCAGTCAAGGGCCGCGGCGGCGTCCGAAATCTCGCCAATGCCACCGTCATAGCGCCCCTGCGAGCGGCCGACGCCGCGCGAGTTGTAGCGCATGACCGAGAAGCCCATTTTCTCGAACGCGCGGTACATCGCATAGGTGATGCGGTTGTTCATGGTTCCGCCATGCAGCGGGTGGGGATGGAGTACCAGCGCAAGCGGCGCATTGGGTGCGCTTGAGTGGTGGTATCGACCTTCCAGGCGGCCATCAGGGCCGGCAAACATGACCTCAGGCATAGGTATCCCGCATTTGCATCTCCCCGTGCATTCCAGGCATTGCATCGGGAACGGTTACTGTAACAGCCTGCCTGACCGGCGATGCCCCGTCAGGTCGGCAGGCGGAGAAAACGCTGTCTGTTCGTGCGCCCCTGCCCGGTGCAGGAAGTGGCCCTGTATTCATCCGGTCGTTACGGCACGAAAAACAGAATTGATCCGGCCTGGCGCGCCAGACCGAAAGTAAACCAATGCCAACCGGCCTGATAATGGGCATCCTGCCCACCGGAGAACAGTGCATCTTCGGCAGGCGTGCCCTGCGTGGGGGGCAGGCATGGCTGGCTGGGTATGCCCGCGGCGGTGCAGGAATTTCTTTCCTGCCGGGACGGGTGCTGTCGTGCGGGTTCGCTCTCCTTGCCATGCCCCGGGCGGGGCAGGCGACATGTAGGGCAGCGGCATGGAAATGGTGTATCCACCCCATAACACGTTGCAATAAATATTATGTTGCGCTGCCTTATAGCGGTGTGGATTCACAAAATGCCAGATAAATCGTAATCCACGTCGTAAAACGACTTGCCGCAACCCATATGGCTGGACAGCATGAGCACCGCACGCGACCCTTTTACATACCTTGACGCGAATGCCACCGAACCGCTCCGGCCGCAGGCGCTTGCCGCCATGACGGAGGCGGCGCAGATGGCGGGCAACCCGTCCTCCGTGCATCGGGCGGGGCGGGCGGCGCGCGCCATGCTTGAAGCCGCGCGTGAGGACGTGGCGATGCTGTTTGGGGTGCAGCCGGACAACTGCGTTTTTACCTCCGGCGGGACGGAGGCCAACGTGCTGGCCATGACCGGGCAGGCGGGCGGGCGACGCATCCTGGTCGGGGCGACCGAGCATGATGCCGTGCGGCAGGCGCTCCCGGCCACGACCGTGCCCGTAACGCCGGATGGCGTGGTCGACCGTATTGCACTCGAACGCCTTCTGGCCGTGCCCGATGCCGCCCCGGCGCTGGTCTGCATCATGCTGGCCAATAACGAGACCGGGGTCATCAACCCCATGCGCGAGATTGCCAACCTGTGCCATGCCCACGGGGCCTTGCTGCATGTCGATGCGGTGCAGGCGGCGGGACGGATCGCGTTCGACGTGGCGGGGCTGGGGGCCGACAGCGTGGCGGTTTCAGGTCATAAATTCGGCGGACCGAAGGGCGCGGGCGCGCTGCTGCTGGCGGGCGAACGCTTTTGCGCCATTCCCCCCCGCCTTGCCGGTGGGGGGCAGGAGCAGGGGCGGCGTGGGGGCACGCCCGCGCTGCCCGCCATCACGGGCATGGCCGCCGCAGCCCGCGTGGCGGTGGCCGATATGGCGGTACAGGCCGCACGGCTTGGTGCATGGCGCGCGCGGATCGAGGCGGCGGCGGTCGCTGCCGGGGCCATGGTGTGTGGCGGCGCGGCGGCGCGGCTGGCCAATACCACCTGCCTGCTGCTGCCCGGACGGCGGGCGCAGACGCAGCTGATCGCGCTGGACATCGCGGGATATGGTGTATCCGCCGGTGCGGCCTGTTCATCGGGCAAGGTCACACGCTCGCACGTGCTTGAAGCCATGGGACTGGGGGAGGACGCGGGCTGCGCCATCCGTGTCTCGCTCCCTTGGTCCGTGACCGGGGCGGGGGTGGACGGCTTCATTGCCGCCTATACCGCCATGGCCCGCCGCCTGCCTGCACCCCGGGGCGTGGTGGCATGAGCGAAGATGACCTGATCTATCTGGATTACCAGGCCACCACGCCATGTGACCCGCGCGTGATGGAAGACATGCTGCCGTGGTTTACCCACAGCTTCGCCAATCCGCACAGCCTTGACCACGCGGCCGGGCGCGCGGCGCATGAAGCCGTGGAACAGGCCCGGGCGGACGTAGCCGCCCTGCTGGGGGCGGAAGCACGGGAAATCGTGTTTACCTCCGGCGCGACCGAGGCGAACAACCTTGCCATCAAGGGTGCGGTCCGTCACCTGCTGGAATACGGCGATACGCGCAGGCGGGTGATCACGCTGGCGACCGAGCATAAATGCGTGCTGGAGTCGGTGCGTGACCTTGCGCGCGAAGGATGCGAGCCGGTGGTCCTGCCCGTCCGCCCCGATGGTACGCTGGACCCCGACGTACTGGCCCGCGCGCTGGAGGTGCCCACCCTGCTGGTCAGCATCATGGCCGCCAATAACGAGACGGGTGTCCTGCACGACATTGCGGCCCTTGCCCCGCTGGTCCGTCAGGCGGGCGCATTGCTGCACAGTGATCTGGCGCAGGCGGCGGGCAAGGTGGATGTGGATGTGCGGGCGTGGGATCTCGATCTGGCCTCCGTCTCCGCCCACAAGCTGTACGGGCCAAAGGGGGTCGGGGCGCTGTTCGTGCGCCGCAGGCCCCGGGTGCGGCTGGCGCCGCTGTTTTCGGGCGGGGGGCAGGAACGCGGCCTGCGTTCGGGCACGCTGCCGGCCCCCCTGATCATCGGCTTTGGCGCGGCGTGCCGCCTTGCCCGGGCCGGGGGGGCGGCGGAACGCGTGCGGGTCGCGGCGTTGCGCGACCGGCTGCTCGCGGCATTGCAGGCGGGTTGCGGGGGCATGCATGTGCATGGCCGCATGGAGAACAGGCTGGCGGGCAACCTCAACCTGCGTTTTGACGGGGTGCGGGCGGTGGACCTGCTGGCCGCAGCGCCCCAGCTTGCGGTTTCCACCGGGTCGGCCTGCTCATCGGCGGAAGTGGTGCCGTCCTACGTGCTGACGGCCATGGGGCTGGACGGGATTGCGGCGGCGGAAGGCTTGCGTCTGGCCGTCGGACGCTATACCTCAGCCGCCGATGTGGATCGCGCGGCGGCGATCCTGTGCCAGGCCGTGGCACGGTGCCGCGCGCAAGGCAGTGTTTCGCCCCAACCGGGGCGGACAGCACAGGCAGGATGACAAAGATGGCGCATATAACATTCATCGAGCGTGACGGCAGCCACCGTGAAGTCGCGGCCCCGCTGGGCCTCTCGGTTCTGGAAATCGCTCACAAGAACGGAATCGACCTTGAGGGCGCGTGCGAAGGCTCGCTGGCCTGCGCTACCTGCCACGTGGTAGTGGACCCCGAATGGGCCCCGAAGCTGACCCCGCCGACCGAGGACGAGGAAGACATGCTCGACCTGGCCTTCGGGCTGGAGAAAACGTCCCGCCTGGGCTGCCAGATCGTGATGACCGAGGCGCTGGACGGTCTTGTGGTGCGCCTGCCGCGCACGTCCTGACCGGGGCGGGCTGCAACCGCGCGCGGGATCGCGCGCAACATGATGTTTGACGCGCGGTGCCCGGGGGCGGATAGTCCCGCGGGCACCGCCTGTTCATAGGGAAGTGGGATCAAGCCATGCGCATTCTTGTGGCCATGTCCGGCGGGGTGGACAGTTCCGTCGTTGCCGCCCGCCTGGTGGACGAGGGCCACGAGGTGATCGGCGCGACCCTCCAGCTGTACGATTCACGCGAGAGCACGAAAAAGGGCGCGTGCTGCGCGGGCCGTGACATCCATGATGCCCGCCGCGTGGCCGACAGGCTGGGCATCCCCCATTACGTGATCGATGCCGAGCGCCGTTTCCATGACAGCGTGATCGGCACCTTTGCCGATGCCTATGCGGCGGGCGAGACACCGGTGCCCTGCGTTGCGTGCAACCAGGGTGTCAAGTTTACCGACCTGCTGGGCATGGCACGCGACCTGGGGGTGGATGCCATGGCCACCGGCCACTACGTGCGCCGCGTGGACGGGCCGGACGGCCCCGAGATGCACCGCCCCGTCGATGCCGGGCGCGACCAGTCGTGGTTCCTGTTCGCCACGACGCGCGACCAGCTGGATTTCCTGCGCTTTCCGCTGGGGGACATGCCCGACAAGGCGGCTGTGCGGGCGGAAGCCGAGCGGTTCGGTCTTGCGGTGGCCACCAAGCCGGACAGCCAGGACCTGTGTTTCGTGACCGATGGTTCCTATGCCGGGCTGGTGGAAAAGCTGCGCCCCGATGTGACAGGTGCCGGCGATATCGTGGACCGGTCCGGTCACGTGGTGGGCCGGCATGAAGGCGTGACCCGCTACACCGTGGGCCAGAGCAGGCGGCTGGGCAACGCCGCCATGCGCGATGGCGCGCGCCAGATGGTGGTGGGCATCCAGCCCGCCAGCCGGCGTGTCGTGATCGGCCCGCGCGCGCAGGCGGTCTCGCGCACGCTCATGCTGCGTGACATGAACTGGCTCGTGCCGCCGCCGGGGCCCGATGGCCTGCGCTGCGCGGTCCAGATCCGCGCGCGGGAGACCGCGCGCGCCGCCACCGTATGGCAGGCCGGAAGCAGTGGCGCACGTGTGGAACTGGATGAAGGCGCCGTGCCCGCGCCGGGGCAGGCCTGTGTCCTGTATGATGGCAGCAGGGTGCTGGGCGGCGGCTTCATCCGCAGGCCCGACAGCGAAGGGAAGGTCGTGTCAGATGAGTGATGGTATTCTGGTTATCGGTACGCGGCGGTATTCGTCATGGTCACTGCGTGGCTGGCTTGCGGTACGGCTGGCCGGGCTGGATGTGCGTGAACAGCTGATCCCGCTGGCGGCCAACGGGCAGACGGCGGCCATCGCCACCCTCTCGCCCAATGGCAAGGTACCGTATCTGGAGCACCGGGGCATCGCGGTGTGGGAAAGCCTCGCCATATGTGAATACTGTGCCGAGCAGGTTGCCGGGCTGTGGCCCGCCGATGCGCGCGCACGCGCCTATGCCCGCAGCATCTCCGCCGAGATGCATGCCGGATTCCGCGCGCTGCGGCAGGCCATGCCCATGAATACCGGCCGCGACAGCCGGCCGCTGGCGGCAGGCACCACGCCGGACATCGATGCCGACATCACGCGCATCGACGCCATCTGGACCGAGGCACGGCTGGATTTTGGCAGGGATGGCCCCTTCCTGTTCGGTGCGGCCTTTGGCATGGCGGATGCCATGTTCGCGCCCATTGTCTCGCGCTTCCTGTCCTATGGTGTCAGTCCTTCACCGGAATCGCAGGCTTACATGACCGCCGTGCGCGCCCACCCGCTGGTGGAGGAATGGTACGGCCTGGCGTCACGCGAACCGGTGGAATGGCAGCAGTCCCGTTTTGAGGAGATCGGCTGAGCCAGCCCGCATGACCATGCCATGGCGCGTGGCCGTGGTGCTGCCCGCGCGTGAGGGGTTCACCGCTGGCGCCGTGGGTGCGATCGGCCTGCAGGTGGCGGCCCTTGCCGGGCCGCGGGATGTGATCGTGGGGCCGGAACTGTCCGCGCCTTCGCTGGTGCCTGGCCATGAATACCATGCCATCCGGCCCGGCCTGTGGCCACCGGGTGGCCGCAGCCTGCGTTACGCCGCGGCGGTGCTGCGTGCGGTGGCGGGCATTGCCCCGGCCGTGGTGGAAGTCCACAACCGCCCCGATACTGCCCTTTACATTGCCCGGAACCGCCCCGGCCAGCGCGTGCTGCTGGTGCTGCACAACGACCCGCAGGGCATGCGCGGCGCGGATACGCCCCCCCTGCGGCGCGACCTGCTGCGGATGATGGATGTGGCCTGCGTGTCGGGCTGGGTCCGCGCCCGCTTCCTCGATGGCCTGCCCCCTGCGTGTGAAGGCCGGGTTGGCCTTTCCCCCAACGGTGTGGCCCTGCCCGCGCAGGTCATGCCGATGGACCGGCGCGACCCCTGCGTGCTGTTTGCCGGCCGCGTGGTGGCGGACAAGGGGGCCGACCTGTTCGTGGCCGCCTGCGCCCGGCTTGCCGTGGATCATCCGAGCTGGCGCTACCGCATGATCGGGGCCGACCGCTTCCGCCCCGATGCACCGCTTACCCCCTTCATGACCGGCCTGCTGCCCGCCGCCCGCGCGGCCGGGGTGGAAATGGCAGGCTACAGGCCGCATGCGGACGTGCTGGCCGGCATGGGGCGGGCCGCCATCGTGGTGGTGCCCAGCCGCTGGCCCGAACCCTTCGGCATGACGGCGCTGGAGGCCATGGCGGCGGGCGCCGCCCTTGTTGCCGCCCCCTGTGGCGGCCTGCCCGAAGTGGTGGGGGATGGCGGCATCCTGTACCCGCCAGACCCCGCATCCGGTCTGGCGCGGGTGCTGGGCGGACTGATGGCGGACGGGGCGGCCCGCACGGATCTTGCCGCGCGCGGGCGTGCCCGGGCGGCGCGTTTCAGCCTTGCGCATGCCCGTGCCTGCCGCGACGGGCTGCGCGTGGCCTGCCTGCACGGGCGCCATGGATGACAGGTTTTGGTTTTTCTGCACCGATGGGTATGGGACAGATCGGCCCATGGCCCTATATCTGGTCGGAACAGGGCTCATGCCAAACACAGTGCCAGACAATAGCGAAAGACTGGAGGCCACATGTCCGATACCGTTCAGGCAGCACCGGATGCCGCAGCCCAGAATGCCCTCGTGCCGGTTACGGTGCTGACGGGTTTTCTGGGTGCGGGCAAGACCACGCTGCTCAACCATATCCTGACCGCCCAGCATGGCCGCAAATATGCGGTGGTGGTGAATGAGTTCGGGGAGCTTGGCGTAGACAACGACCTCGTGGTGGATGCCGATGAGGAAGTGTTCGAGATGAACAACGGCTGCATCTGCTGCACCGTGCGCGGCGACCTGATCCGCATCCTTGGCAACCTGATGAAGCGCCGCGCCAGATTTGATGGCATCATTGTCGAGACCACGGGGCTGGCCGATCCCGCCCCGGTGGCGCAGACCTTCTTTGTCGATGAGGACGTGCGCGGCAGGACCCGGCTCGATGCCGTGGTCACGGTGGTGGATGCCTACAACGTCATCCAGACGCTGGAAGAAAGCCCCGAGGCGGTGAACCAGATCGCCTTTGCCGATGTGATCATCCTCAACAAGACCGACCTTGTGGATGAAGCGGGGCTTGAGGCGATCGAAAAGCGCATCCGCTCCATCAACGCGGTGGCCCGCATCCACCGCGCGCAGCGTGGCGACGTGCCCCTGTCCGATGTGCTGGATCAGGGCGGCTTCGACCTGCAGCGCGCACTGGAACACGCGCCGCACTTCCTTGAAGATACCAGCCATTCGCATGAGGCGGACGTGACATCGCTCTCCTATGAAGTGGAGGAGCCGCTGGACGCCGCCAAATTCCAGGCATGGATCGGTGCGGTGCTGCAGGAGCAGGGGGCTGACATCCTGCGCGCCAAGGGCATCCTGAACTATGCGGGAGAGGACCGGCGCTTCGCCTTTCAGGCCGTGCACATGATGGCGGATGGTGATTTCATCGGCCCGTGGAAGGAAGGGGAACCCCGTGTCTCGCGCCTCGTCTTCATTGGCCGGAACCTCAACCGCCCGCAGCTTCGCCGGGGTTTTGAAAGCTGCCGCGCGAAATGAGCGATACCGTGAACGATACCATGGGCAGTGACGCCATGGGCCCCACCCTGCTTGAACGCCGGGGGGCCATACGCCAGCTTGAAGGCCAGATTACCGGCTGCGCCATCTCGCGTGACAGCCAGCAGGTCGCCTTTGTCACGGGGGAAGGCGATGTCGTTCTGGCCGACCGGGCGGACTGGGGCCGGTCGGATGCATGGAATGTCCAGACCGTGCATGACGGTGCGATCCTGGCCATTGCCGCCGATGCCGCGCCCACCGGCTTCCTGACCGGCGGTGATGACAGCACCCTGCGCCGGATCGGGGCCGATGGCAGCGTAAGCGACCTGGTGCGCGGCCGCCGCTGGATAGAGCACGTCACCACATGGTGTGATGACAGGGGCAAGGGGGGCGTGATCGCCTTCGCGTCCGGCAGGCAGGTCGAACTGCGTGACGCGGGCGGGCAGGCCACGCTCAAGGTGCTGGAGCACCCCTCCACCGTCAGCGGCATCGTGTTTGATGCCAAGGGCAAGCGCATCGCGGCCTCGCATTACAATGGCGCGTCGATGTGGTTCGTGCAGGCGAAGGTGGATACCGTCCGCCCGCTGGAATGGAAGGGCAGCCATATCGGCATTGCCATCCATCCCGCCGGAGAGGCGCTGGTGACATCGATGCAGGAATCGGAACTGCATGGCTGGCGCCTGTCGGACGGGCACAACATGCGCATGAGCGGTTATCCGTCCAAGGTGCAGTCCATGGCGTTCACGCGCAATGGCAAGTGGCTGGTGACCAGCGGCGCCGACACGGTTGTCATGTGGCCGTTCTTCGGTGGCGGCCCGATGGGCAAGCCCCCGGCCGAGGCTGGCGGCATTCCCGGCGTGGTGTGCACCCGCGTCGCCTGCCACCCGCTGCATGACATCGTGGCCGCGGGCTTTGCCGATGGTTCGGTGCTGATGGTCGATACCGGGGCGCAGCGCGTCCTGCCTGTCTGCATGGGTGGGGGGGAGCCGGTTTCGGCGCTGGCCTTCAGCCCGGACGGGTGTGGCCTTGCCTTCGGCACGGAAGATGGCCGCGTCGCCGTGGTGGATCTGGCGGCGCATTAGGCAGCGCTCCGACCACGGACGGGAAAGGGGGAGCGGGCGCATGCGCGTGCTTCATGTCATGGCGGCACGCGGCAATGGCGGGGCGGAGCTTTATGCCACCGATGTCATGCTGGGCCTGCAGGCGGCGGGAGCTGCGCAATGCGCCGTGCTGCATCCGGCATCCCCCCGACTGGACGAAATGCGTGCGCGGGGGGTGGCGGTGGAAACCGCGCCCCTGCGCTTTCCCCTCCGCCCGCTGGCCCGCCATGCCATGCGCAGGCTGATCACGCGCATGCGGCCCGACCTGATTCACTGCTGGCTGCGCCGCGCGGCGGAACTGGTGCCCGCGCATGCAGGCGTGCCGGTCATCGGCTGGTTCGGCAATTACAAGGACCTGCGTCCCTTCGCGCATTGTGACTGGTTCGTGGGCTGTACGCCGGACATGGCACGATCCATGCGCGAACGGGGCGCACCGGCGGACCGGGTTGCCTATATTCCCACTTTTTCTTCCGTCACACCGGCGTCGCCGGTCAGCCGGCAGTCCCTTGATACCCCGGCCGATGCCCGTGTACTGCTGGTGCTCTCGCGCCTGCACCCGGCCAAGGGACTGGAAACGCTGCTCGACACCCTGCCTGACCTGCCGGACTGCCATGTCTGGCTGGCGGGCGAGGGGGAACTGCGCACGGCCCTTGCGGCACGGGCGGCGCGGCTGGGGGTGGCGCGGCGGGTGCATTTCCTTGGCTGGCGCACCGACCGGGGGGCCTTGCTGGCGGCGGCGGATATCTGTGTCCTGCCCTCGCGTTACGAGCCGTTTGGTACTGTCATCCTTGATGCCTGGTCGGCGGATGTGCCGCTGGTGGCCTGTGCCGCGGCAGGCCCGCGCGCCCATGTGCGTGACGGGCACAACGGCATGCTGGTGCCCGTTGATGATGCGCAGGCACTGGCGGCGGCCCTGCGGCGGGTGCTGGATGACCCGGCTCTGGCCGCGCGCATCGTGGCGGGCGGCAGGCAGGAATACACGGCGCGTTTCACCCCGCAGGCCGTGACCCGCCAGTGGCTGGACCTGTATGGCCGCGTGCTGTCAGCGCACGGCGGGGGCGGATAGCGGCGCGGCCGGGGGTGGCGTGGGCGCGCGGGGCGCCGTGGCCATGCCATCCAGAAACGCCTCGGCCAGTGCGGCATAGAGTGGCTGCGAACAGATCATGCGCGAGACGCCGTAGGCCAGGAAGGATGTGGCCAGAAGTGCCAGCGTGACCTGCTGGTTGTCACACATTTCCATCACGATGACCGATGCCGTAAGCGGTGACTGCACCACGGCGGAGAAATAGGCCACCGTGCCCAGCAGCACCACGGCGCCCGGCGTGGTGTGCGGCAGGAACTGCGCCACCCAGCCGCCAAAACCCGCCCCGATGGCGAGCGAGGGCGCGAACAGCCCCCCCGGAATGCCCGAACAGTAGGAAATGATGGTGGCGATGAACTTCAGGATGAAGAAGGAAGCCGGATAGTGCGTCCTGCCTTCGATGATTTCATGCGCCTGTTCATAGCCCGTGCCGTAGGTGATGCCGTCCGATGCGATGCCGATCACCGCCAGCAGCAGCCCGCAGCTGGCGGCAAACGCCACCGGCCTGCCGCGTGCAAACCGCCCCAGCCCCCCGGGCAGGCCACGGGTTGCGCGGATCAGGATGGCGGAAAACACCCCGCCGCCAATCCCGCCCAGAATGCCGCAGGTCGGCACCGCGATCCAGCTTATGCCAATCGGCACCACCACGTCCGTGTGGCCGAAATAGCTGTAATTGCCTACCAGTGCGATGGCGGTCACACCCGACAGGATCACGCCGGTCAGCATGGTGCCGCTGGTGCGCTGCTCGAACGAATGGCTGAGTTCCTCGATGGCGAAGACGATCCCGGCCAGCGGCGTGTTGAACGCCGCTGATACGCCCGAGGCCCCCCCCGCCAGGATCAGCCCGCGCCGCATGCTGACGGTGGACAGGTTGAGCCACCGCCCGCAGGCATGCATGATGGCCGCGCCGATCTGCACGCTCGGCCCCTCACGCCCGATGGAGCCGCCCGCCACCAGCCCCAGCGTGGTCAGCACGATCTTGCCCGCAGCCACCCGCAGCGAGAGCAGCCGGTCGATGATGGCGAAGTTTTCAAGGTGCAGGGTGGCGATGGTCTGCGGTATGCCGCTGCCCTGCGCCCCCCGGAACCATGTGCGCGTGAGCCATGTGGACAGCGCCAGCCCCGCAGGGGTCAGGGCCAGCATGATCCATGGACTGATGGCGATGATATGATTGCGCAGCGTGGCCGCGGCATCGGCCGCCATGGCAAAGCCCACGGCCACCACGCCCACAATCACGGCAGCCGCCCAGCATGCCAGCTTGCGCCGCCACTGCTCGGTGGTGATACGGGCGGAACGGCGCAGGTGGCGCATGTGCCGCCGGCGGATCTCGGTTAGGTCGGTTCGCATGACCGGCAGGGAACTTTCAGCAACAGCACTGACAGATAAACAGGGGGGTAGCAGTCGGGTTGCGGAACAAGGGTGGTATTTATCGCAGGCCAGCCCGTCATGTCCACGCGGGGCAGGCCCGCGGATATCGGCAGGGGATCAGGGCAGTACCAGGACACCGGTATGCTTGGCCTTGCGCTCGGGTTCGACATGGATGTTGATCAGCGCCTGGCCCACGCCCGCACGCAGCCCGGCCTCCACGCGGTCACAGATATGGTGGGCGTCTTCCACGCTCATGGTGCCGGGCACCACAAGGTGGAATTCGATGAAGGTCATTGCCCCCACGATGCGCGCGCGGATGTCATGCGCCTCCATCGCCCCGGTGGCAGTGTGGGAGATGATGGAACGGATCTCGGCCAGCGTTTCCGAATTGGGGGCCTCATCCATCAGTCCCGCAATCGAGGTCCGCATCATCTCCCACCCCGTGCGCAGCACGTTGAGCGAGATCATGGCCGCCAGCAGCGGGTCGAGCCACAGCCAGCCGGTCAGCGGTATCAGGATGAAACCGCAGATCAGCACGGCGGAGGTCCACACATCGGACAGCACATGGTGCCCGCCTGCCACCAGTGCGGGCGAATGGTGCGCCCGCCCCAGCCGCAGCAGCAGCACGCCCCACCCCAGATTGAGCAGCCCCGCCCCGCCATTCAGGCTTATGCCCAGCAGCGAATCCTCGGGCGCATGCATGTGCCGGAACCCGATCCATGCCTCATGCGCGATGGTGATGGAGGTTATGACAACCAGTACCCCTTCCGCCACGGCGGACAGGTATTCGGCCTTGTAATGGCCATAGGTGTGGTTGTGGTCGGGCGGCAGGCTGGCCACCCGCAGCGCCCACAGCCCCGCCACGGCGGAGACCACGTTGATGATCGTCTCCACCGCATCCGAATACAGTGCGATGCTGTCCGTGACCCGCCATGCCGCGTATTTCATGCCGAGGGCGATGAGGCTGACCGCAACGCTGCACCACGCGGCCAGGATCTTGGTATCGGTTTTCGCGAACATGCCTGACGGGCGATCCTTGTCTTCAGACGGTATGGGCACTGGCGAGAATGCAGATATCGGCATCGCTCAGGGTCTCGATCTGCAACGTGGGATGCACGATGCCAAAGCGTTCATTCAGTTCGCGCGCGGCCAGATTCAGCAGCCCTTCCGCCGGGTGGCCGCTTTCACGCGCGTCACGCACAAGGTGTACGGTCAGTGCCGTCTCGGTCGTGCTGATCGGCCAGATATGCAGGTCATGCAGGTCGCACACGCCGGGCAGCGTGCGCAGGAAGGTGGCCACCTGTGCCGGGTCGATGCCGCGCGGCACGCGGTCCAGCGCCATGTCCAGCGAATCCCGCAGGAGCGACCACGTGGCCACGATGATGGACAGCGAGACGACAAGACAGATGGCGGGATCGATTCGCAGCCACCCCGTCAGCAGGATCACGCCGCCGCCCGCCACCACGGCCAGCGACATCAGCGCGTCCGACGCCATGTGCAGGAATGCGCCATGCAGGTTGAGGTCCTTCCTGCCGCCGCTTGCGAACAGCAGCGCCGTAAGCCCGTTCACCACAATGCCGATGCCCGCCACCACCATCACCGCGACACCGGCCACCGGGTGCGGGTGGACAAGGCGCTGCACGGCTTCCCACATGATCCCGCCGGTCACCACCAGCAGGGCCACGGCATTGCCCAGGGCCGCGAGGATGGAAGACCGGCGCAGCCCGTAGGTGAAAGTGGCGGTGGGGGAGCGGCGGGACAGCACTTCGGCCAGCCACGCCGCTCCCAGCGCCAGCACGTCGGACAGGTTGTGCCCCGCATCCGCCAGCAGCGAGAGCGCATGGCTGCGCACGCCCCATGCCGCTTCCCCGATCACATAGACAAGGTTGAGGGCAATCCCGATGGCGAATGCCCGCCCGTAGGATGCGGGGGCATGCACGTGATGGTGGCCGAACAGCCCGCCATGCCCATGGTCATGCCCGCAGTCATGGCCCGTGTGGTCATGGCCGTCATGTGCGTCACCTGCGGGGTCATGGCCATCATGGTCATGTCCGGCATGGTCATGGGTCGTGCCGCCGTCATGCACATGGTCATGCGCGACCGTATGGGCATGGCCGTCATGGCCATGATTGTGTTGGCATGCGCCCATGGGGCTGTGTCCATCTGCAGGAAAGCAAGGGTAACGCGGCCTTCCTAGCAGAAGGTTAAGCGCTGTCACCAGTACTTAGCACGTTTTGCGCGGGCATGGGCCGTGATAAGCCACCCGAACGGCCCATGCCCGGGTTCCCACTGCCACAGGAAACATGACCCGATGATCCGACTGACCGAACTGCGCCTGCCCCTTGGCCATGCGGAGGATGCCCTGCGCCATGCCGTGACTGAACGGCTGGGTATCGCAGCCGGAGATGTAGGCCAGATCAGCGTGTTCCGCCGCGGGCATGATGCACGCCGGCGCAGCCGGATCATGCTGGTCTACACGGTGGACTGCGCGGTGACGGACGAGGCGGCGGTGCTGGCCGCCCATGCGGATGCGCGTGACATCATGCCCGCGCCCGATACCGCCTACCATCGTGTCATTGACGATGGGGCGCAGATTGCCGCCCGGCCCGGCTTTAAACGACCGGTGGTGATCGGGGCCGGTCCGTGCGGGCTCATGGCCGCGCTGGTACTGGCACAGATGGGCCTGCGCCCGCTGGTGCTCGAACGTGGCAAGGTGGTGCGTGAGCGCACGGTCGATACCTTCGCCCTGTGGCGTAAATCCATCCTGACACCGGAGAGCAATGTGCAGTTTGGCGAAGGGGGGGCCGGAACCTTTTCCGATGGCAAGCTGTACAGCCAGGTCAGCGACCCGCGCCATTACGGGCGCAAGGTACTGGCGGAATTCGTGCGCGCCGGTGCGCCGGAGGAGATCGAATACCTCTCCCGCCCCCATATCGGTACCTTCCGTCTGGTCGCGATGGTGGAGCATATCCGTGCCGAGATCGAATCCCTTGGCGGCGAATACCGCTTTGGCGCGCATGTGAGCGATTTCGTGATGCGGGGTGACGGAGCAGGCGGCCAGCGCATCGCCGCCCTGCGCCTGGCTGACGGGACGGAGGTTGTGACCGACCACGTGGTGCTGGCCATAGGCCACAGCGCGCGGGATACGTTTGAATCCCTGCACGCGGCGGGCGTGGCCATGGTGGCCAAGCCGTTCTCCATCGGGGTGCGCATCGAGCATCCGCAATCCGTCATCAATACCGCGCGCTATCACCGGCCCGAACCCGTGCCCGGACTGGGTGCGGCCGATTACAGGCTGGTGCACCATGCCAGCAATGGCCGTGCGGTCTATTCCTTCTGCATGTGCCCCGGCGGCACGGTGGTGGCCGCGACATCGGAGCCGGGACAGGTGGTGACCAACGGCATGAGCCAGTATTCCCGCGCCGAGCGCAATGCCAATGCGGGCATCGTGGTGGGCGTAACACCGGAGCAGGATTATCCCGGCGGCGCGCTGGCGGGCATTGCCTTCCAGCGCGAATGGGAACGCAGGGCGTACGAGGCTGGTGGCGGCGCCTATTTCGCGCCCGTGCAGACGGTGGGTGATTTCCTTGATGGCAGGCCCTCCACCACACTGGGCGATGTCGTGCCATCCTACCGCCCCGGCGTGACACCTACCGACCTTACGCGCTGCCTGCCGGCTTTTGCCATTGAGGCGATACGTGAGGCGCTGCCCCATTTTGATCGCAGGCTGGCCGGTTTTTCCATGCGTGATGCGGTCATGACCGGGGTGGAGACACGCACATCATCGCCCCTGCGCATTCCGCGCGGGGTGGATGGGCAGGGCATCAACGTGCGCGGCCTGTTCCCGGCGGGTGAGGGGGCGGGCTATGCCGGTGGCATCCTGTCTGCCGGGATTGATGGCATCCGCATTGCCGAAGCCGTGGCCCTGTCGCTGGCAGGCCGCAAGGTGGAGCAGGCGCTCCAGCGCGGCATGACGCATGCGACGGAAGCGCAGTAATAAAAACGGACAGAAGTTTTTGGTGAAGCTTTTTTCAAAAAGCTTCGAAGAACGCCGTCTTTTTGAAAAAAGACGGCACCCGAAAACGCCTTTATTTTAAATCGTCCCGTTCCTTACAGGAACGAGACCGGGTCGATATCCACGTCAATCCGCGCCCCGCGCTCTGGCTTCACGCGCGACAGCCATTCACGCATGATCGGCTGCACCGCAATGTTGCGCCGCGCGCGCAGCAGCAGGCGGAAGCGGTGCCGCCCGCGCAGGATGGCCAGTGGCGCAGGGGCGGGGCCCAGCACCTGCACGCCATCCATCTGCGGAGCGTTCTGCCCCAGCGCGCGGGCGGTCATGTCGGCCGCATCGGGCATCTCGGCACTCACGATCACGGCGGCCAGCCGGCCATAGGGCGGCCAGAAGCCGGGGCGGCGCTGTTCGGCCTCCTGCTGCATGAAACTGGCAAAATCGCCTGATACCAGCGCCTGCATGACCGGGTGGTCGGGCACGTAGCTCTGAAGCAGGACGCGCCCCGGCGCTTCGGCGCGGCCCGCGCGGCCCGCTACCTGATGGAGCAGTTGCACCGTGCGCTCGGATGCCCGCAGGTCGCCCCCCCCCAGCCCCAGGTCCGCATCCACGATTCCCACCAGCGTCAGATGCGGGAAATGCCAGCCCTTGGCCACGATCTGGGTGCCGATCACAAGGTCGATCTCGCGCTGTGCTATGCGCTCCACGGCGGCGGCGGTGGCGGCGGGGCCATTGAGCGTATCGCTGGCCATGACCAGAATGCGGGCATCGGGGAATGTGGCGCGCGCTTCCTCTGTTATGCGCTCCACGCCGGGGCCGATGGGGGTCAGGCTGTCGGCATCGGCGCATTGGGGGCAGGTCTGGGGAATGGGCTCGTCATACCCGCAATGGTGGCAGGTCAGGATATGGCGCGCGCGGTGTTCCACCAGCCACGCGGTGCAGTTGGGGCACTGCATGCGGTGGCCACAGGTGCGGCACAGCGTAAGCGGCGCATAGCCCCGGCGGTTGAGGAACAGCATCGCCTGCTCCCCCCGGCCCACCGCATCGTTGATCGCACCCGTCAGCACGGGGGAGAGGAACAGCCCGCGTTCCGGCGGGTCGGCGCGCATGTCCAGTGTCTGGACATCCGGCATGCTGGCATTGCCGTGCCGCGCATTCAGCTTCAGGTGCCGGTAGCGGCCCGCGCCCACATTGGCCAGGCTTTCAAGGCTGGGTGTGGCCGAAACCAGCACCACTGGCGCATGGCTCATGCGCGCGCGCACCACCGCCATGTCGCGCGCATGGTAGGTTACGCCATCTTCCTGCTTGAAGGCGGTTTCGTGCTCCTCATCCACAATGATCAGGCCAAGCCGGTCAAACGGCAGGAACAGCGCCGAGCGCGCGCCCACCACGACCCGCGCCGTGCCGTCGGCTACCGCCCGCCACGTAATCCTGCGCAGCCGCGCGCCCAGGTCGGAATGCCACAGGGCGGGCTGGGCACCAAAACGGCGTGCGAAGCGGCCCGTCCACTGGGCGGACAGGGCGATTTCGGGCAGCAGCACCAGCGCCTGCCTGCCGGATGCGATGCACGCGGCAATGGCTTCCATGTAGATCTCGGTCTTGCCCGACCCGGTCACCCCTTCCAGCAGGGTGATGGAAAAATCGTTTTCTTCCACCCGCGCGCGCAGTTGGGTGGCCACATCGGCCTGCTCGCCTTCCAGTTGTGGTGGGCAATGGGCGGGCTCGGGCAGGGCAAAGGGCGGTGGGGGAAGGATTTCCACCGCCGTCAGGGCCCCTGCCTGCGCAAGCCCGCGGACCACGGCGGCCCCGACCCCGGCGCGACGTGCCAGTTCCGCCGCGGGCAGTGCCGTCGTGGCGCTGTCCAGCACTTTCTGGCGCGCGGGTGTCAGGCGCAGTCCGGCCGGCATGTCCGCAGCCGCGACCCAGCCCGTGGCGGGCCGGGGCAGGGGGGCGAGCGCATTGGCCCGCAGCGCCATGGCCAGTACCATCCCCGGTGGTGACAGGGTATAGGCCGCCACCCAGTCCACGAACTGGCGCAGCTGGGCGGGCAGCGGCGGCAGGTCAAGCCGTGCCGCCACGGGTTTCAGGCGGCTGGCGGGTACGTCCTTTTGTGCAGGCGGCGTGAATTCGGGCGGCAGGCGGGATGTGGCATCCCATATCACCCCCGTTTCCGTGCGGCGGCCCAGCGGCACGGTCACGATGTCCCCCGGTCCGGCGCCGGCCAGCCGGGGCGGCAGCAGGTAGTCCAGCGGCCCGGCAAAGGGCAGGGTGAGCATGACCCGCACGCGCCCGTCCGTGGTGGCGGGGGGCAGCAGGTCCGTCTGTATGGGATTGCGGTGCGGCATGGGTTTTTCTACCGTCATGCATCGCCCGTGTCTTGTCCATTGCGCATGCGTGATGCGTATGCGGGCCGGGCAGTCCGGCAGGGACGTGGGAACAGCAGGGGGCAGGGCGCACGATGGCCGAGCATATGATGGCAACCGGGGCGCGTGACGCCTTTCTGCACTGGATGGAAACCGAACGCCGGGCGGCCCCCCTTACGCTTGAGGCCTATCGTGGCGACCTGAACCGCTTCGTATCGTTCCTGACCGGTCATCTGGGGGCCGAGCCGGACCTGGCCGCACTGGCCGGGCTGTCGCTGGTCGACCTGCGGGCGTGGCTTGCACATGAACATGCGCAGGCCCTGGGCGGCAGGCGAGCCACCACGCAGGACCGTGCCGCCCGTACCCGGGCGCGCCGGGTTTCGGCCCTGCGTTCCTTCTACCGCTACCTTGCGCGCCATCATGGGGTGGACAATCCCGCCCCCGGCCTGCTGGCAGCCCCGCGCACCCGCCGCCCGCTGCCGCGCCCGCTGCCAGCCGTGCAGGCGCTGGAGGTGCCCGAAGGTATTGCCGATATTGCCCATACCCCCATGGCCCGGGTGCGTGACGGCGCCCTGTTCATGCTGCTGTATGGCTGCGGGCTGCGCATTTCGGAGGCGCTGGGGCTGAACGTGCATGACCTTGACCACGCGCGGGCACTGGGGGACGCGGCAAAGGGTGACGGCGTGCTGCGCATACAGGGCAAGGGGGGCAGGGAACGCATGGTGCCGGTGCTGCCGCAGGTCATGGCGGCACTTGCGCGCTGGCGTGGGGTGCACCCGCTGCCGCAGGCGGATGCGCCGCTGTTCGTGGGCGTGCGGGGCGGGCGGCTGCAGGCGGGCATTGCCCAGCGCGCCATGCGTACATGGCGGCACATGGCGGGCCTGCCCGATCATGCAACCCCGCACGCGCTGCGGCATTCATTCGCCACCCACCTGATGGAAGGGGGGGCCGACCTGCGCGTGATACAGGACCTGCTTGGCCATGCCAGCCTGTCCACCACCCAGCGCTATACCCTTGCCGACGAGGCGCGGCTGATGGATGTCTGGACACGCGCCCATCCGCATGCCACCGATACAGCACATTGAACAGGAATACCCATGCCCCAGCGGTTCGCCTATCCCCCGATCGACCCATACGATCACGGCTGGCTTGATACGGGCGAGGGGCATCGCGTCTACTGGGAACTGTGCGGCAATCCGGACGGCATTCCCGTCGTGTTCCTGCATGGCGGCCCCGGTGGCGGGTGTTCGGCCTTCCAGCGCCAGATGTTCGATCCCGCGCGCTACCGTATCCTGCTGTTCGACCAGCGTGGCTGCGGACGCTCCACCCCGCATGCCTCGCTCGAGAACAACACCACGTGGCATCTCGTGGCCGATATCGAGCGGCTACGCGTGCTGACGGGGGCGGAATCGTGGATGGTGTTTGGCGGGTCATGGGGGTCCACGCTGGCGCTGGCCTACGCGCAGGCGCATCCGCAGCGGGTCAGCGCGCTGGTCATGCGCGGCATCTTCACCCTGCGGCGCGCGGAACTGCTGTGGTATTATCAGGATGGGGCATCATGGCTGTTCCCCGACCTGTGGGAGCAGTTCCTGGCCCCCATTCCCCCTGCCGAGCGCACGGACCTGATGGCCGCCTACAACCGCCGCCTGACCGGCAGCGACGCGGAGGAACAGATGAAGGCCGCCGTCGCGTGGAGCATGTGGGAAGGGCGCACCATTACCCTGCGCCCCGCCCAGGGCACCGTGATGCGCCATGCCGACCCGCGTTACGCGCTGGCATTTTCGCGTATTGAAAACCATTACTTCGTCAATGCCGGCTGGCTGGAGGAAGGCCAGCTGATCCGCGATGTCGATCGTATCCGCCATATTCCCGCCGTGATCGTGCAGGGGCGCTACGATATCGCGACCCCCGTGCGCACGGCGTGGGACCTGCACCGCGCCTGGCCGGAGGCGGATTTCCAGCTGGTCGACATTGCAGGCCACGCCATGACCGAACCCGGCATCCAGTCCGCCCTGCTGGCAGCGACGGACGCCATGGCCCGGCACCTGGCCTGATGGCCGGTTCCGGGGCCCGGTTCGCGCGCCGCCTTCTGGCCGTGCTGGTGGGGGGGCTGCTGCCAGCGGCCCATGGCATGGCGCAGGATGCGCCCCGGCTGTGCAACCATGAGCGCGTGGCCCAGGTGCCGCTGCGTGATGACGGGGGCTATCTGTCCATCGTGGTCAGCATCGCGGGGCACAGCCTGAGCGCGCTGGTGGATACCGGCTCCGATGGCGGCCTGCTCACGCCGGACATGGTGGGCTACCTGCGCCTGCGGCTGGACCCGGAGCATGAGACGGTCGTGCATGGCACCGGCGGCGTGGCGCAGGCTACCCCCAACGCCATCGTGCCCGACCTGCGGGTCGGTGGGGTGGATTTTGGCGCCCGCTCCGTGCCGGTGGGCGAACTGCCCGGCCAGCCGATGATCCATCCCCCCGTGGCGGGGCTGCTGGGGGGGGACATCCTGTCGCGCTTCGATCTGGACATGGACGTGGCGGGTGGTACGCTGACACTGTGGAACATCCAGCACCGTTCCATGGCCTGCGCGCCGCCACCAGCATGGGATGGACCGTATGAAACGCTGCCGCTGCGCAGGCAGGACAACCGTTTCCTGCTGGAGGTACTGCTGGCGGGCAGGCCTGTCACGGCCCTGCTGGACAGCGGGGCGCGCTCGCGTATCGTCTCGCCCGATATCGCGCACCGCGCAGGGATCAGCCAGTCAGAACTCGAGCGTGACCCCGGCGGCGTGACCGCCAGTGTGGACGGGCACAAGGATGTGTATCACTGGCACCGTTTTGCCAGCCTGCAGGTTGGCCACGAGCTTGAGCGCAATGTCACGCTGACCGTGGCCCCCCTGCGGGAGCATCTGGAAATGCTGCTGGGTTCGGACTGGTTCGCCAGCCACCGGGTCTGGATATCCTACGCCACGAACCAGACCTTCGTCCGCCCCGCGCGGCGGCCGGGTGGCTGATCCTTACCGGCCCCGGGGCATGAGCCGGGCCGGACGGGATACTCAGCCCTTCAGCTTGCTGTTGCACACGCTGTAGTAGCCGCCGCCGCTCTGGATCCAGCGCAGGCCGCCATTGGCATTGGTGGCCTTGTTGGCATTATACTGGTCAAGACAGGTGTGCATGCGGGCCTTGCCTGCCGGTTCCTTGCTGTATTTTTCAGCGATGGCGGTGGGCATCGTCGCGGTGGTGGCAGCAGCGGGTGCCGCGGTCGCGGCGGCCGGTGCGGCGGGTCTGGCCGGGACAGGGGCCGCCGCGGGGCTTTCGGCCGGTTTGGTCGTTGCCTCGCTTGTGGCCGCATCGCCGCACTGGGCGGCCTTGAATTCCTTGTAGCTCTGGCCGTTCAGGCTGCCAGCCGTGCGGGCGGTGGCGAATTTCTGGTGGCAGGCCTTGGATGTGTCACGCGCCTGGGCCGCACTGGCGGACATGGCGAGCGCGAGCAGGGAAGTGGCTGCAATCTTGAAGCGGAAGGATGAAGGCATGATGGTGGCTGGTCCTGAAATGATGGGAAGGAAAAGGCAGGCTTAAAGCGCGCTGTCGCCCGTCTCGCGCGTGCGGATGCGGATGACGCTGTCAAGCGGGGAAATGAAGATCTTGCCATCACCGATCTTGCCGGTATGGGCGGCTTCGAGAATGGTTTCCACGGCCTGCTCGACCAGTTCGTCGGTCACGGCGACCTCGATCTTGATCTTGGGCAGGAAACTCACATGGTATTCCGCGCCGCGATAGATTTCGGTCTGTCCTTTCTGGCGGCCAAAGCCCTTGACTTCCGATACGGTCAGACCCTGTATCCCCAGTGGGGTCAGGGCCTCGCGCACGTCGTCGAGCTTGAAAGGCTTGATGATGGCTGTGACAAGCTTCATCTCACCGGGTCTCCATTTTGCTGTCCGGCCGGCTGACCGTATGTGAAGGATAAGGGTAACCGCTCCGTCTATACCCTGATCGGGTGACGCATGTCATCCGCCTTCGCATGGCCCATATCGGCAAGCATGCTTGTGTGTCCCCGCCCCGGCGGAGTAAATCCGTTGGGCTGTCATGCCGACCGGGTCAGAACAGGAAACGAAATGAACGCGAACATGCCATCTTCCACCGCATCCGGGGCCCTTGGGGTCGATGTCTGCATCGTGGGCGCGGGGCCTGTGGGGGCGACACTGGCCTGCCGCCTTGCGGCCGACGGCATGCAGGTCGCCATTATCGACCGCGCGGCGCTTCCCCCCATGGAACATCCGGCCTTTGATGGCCGTGCCTACGCCATTGCCGCGGGCTCGCGCCGCCTGCTGGAAGCGGCGGGCGTGTGGCAGCGCCTGCCCATGCCATCATGCGACATCCGCGAGATCCGCGTGACCGATGGCAGGCCGGGGCGGCCGCCATCGCGCCTGTTCCTTGAATTCGGCCCCGATGATGCTGACCAGCCCTTTGGCGCCATGATCGAGGCGCGTGCCCTGCGCGTGGCGCTGAACGCGACCCTGCACGCAACGCCTGGCGTGCATGTATTCGCCCCCGATGAGGGTACCGTGACCCGCAGGCCCGAAGGGGCGGAAATCCGCACCGCCAGCGGCCGCGTGATCCATGCCCGCCTGGTTGTCGCGGCCGAAGGGCGGCGCAGCCCGCTGCGCGAGCAGGCGCGCATTCCCGTCACCCGCATGCCCTACAACCAGTGCGGCATCGTGTGCGCCGTGGCCCATGAACGCCCGCACGGGGGGCGTGCGCTGGAGCATTTCCTGCCCGCAGGCCCCTTCGCCCAGCTACCCATGGCGGGAACGGCGGAGCATCCCGACCTGTCCGCCCTGGTATGGACCGAGAGCGAGAAGGTGGCTCACCGTCTGGCCGAACTGCCGCATGATGCCTTTGCCCATGAAATCCGTCGCCGGATGGGTGATGAGTGGCTGGGCGCCGTTACCCCCGTGGGACAGCGCTGGGTCTATCCGCTTTCCGCGCAGTACGCGCAGCGCTATGTTGATACGCGGCTGGCGCTGGTGGGGGATGCGGCGCATGGCATCCACCCCATTGCGGGGCAGGGACTCAACCTTGGCTTCCGCGATGTCATCGCCATGACCGATATCCTGGCGGGCGTGCATGCGCGTGGGAGCGATGTGGGGGCACCCGATGTGCTGCGGTCCTATCAGGCGCGCTGCCGCCCCGCCAACATGCTGATGCTGGCCGCAACCGATGCGCTGGAGCGGCTGTTCGGTAACGATAACCCCGTGCTACGTCTGGCGCGTGACGTGGGGCTTGCAACCGTCAACCGCATCACGCCACTGCGCCGCAGCTTCGCCCGCCACGCCATGGGGCTGTGAGCGGCGGCCGCACGGCAGGAAGAAGTATCAACAGGACCAAATGGCCGGAACGGATCTGTCATGCCTGAAAAGCAGCCCGCTGCCCTTTCCGTGAATTCCCGCATGCGGCAGCCCGTACTGCCGCCCACGCTGGGGCATGTCGACCCCCATGCGCTGTGGCAGGAAATCGTGAGCGGTGCGTGCGGATGCAACGACCCGCTGGTCAAGGGCCTGCTGGCCACCGGCATCCGCAACCACGGTTCCTTCCGTGGCGCGCTGGCCGCCCTGATCGGGCGCAAGCTGGGCGATCGCTCGGTCGCCGATGACGCACTGGCCGAACTGGTGACGGAAGTGTTCGATGCCGACCCCGATATCGTGGCGGCGGCGGCGGCCGACCTTGTGGCCATACGCGAGCGTGACCCCGCCACGGCGGAATACGTCACGCCATTCCTGTTCTTCAAGGGCTACCACGCGGTGCAGAGTTACCGTGTGGCGCACTGGCTTTGGCATAACGGGCGCAGCTATCTTGCCCTGCATCTGCAGAGCCGGTGTTCCGAACTGTTCGCCGTGGATATCCATCCCGCTGCCCGGCTGGGGCGGCGCATCCTGCTTGACCATGGCACCGGGATCGTGATTGGCGAGACTTCGGTGCTGGAGGATGACGTCTCGCTGCTGCAGGGCGTGACCCTGGGGGGGACCGGCAAGAACGTGGGTGACCGCCACCCCAAGGTGCGCCGGGGGGTGCTGATCGGGGCAGGGGCCAAGATCCTGGGCAATATCGAGATTGGCGAGGGAGCGAAGGTGGGCGCCGGGTCCATCGTGCTCGAATCCGTATCGCCCTACACCACGGTGGTGGGCAACCCGGCGCGCCCGGTGGGCACACGGCATTCCAGCCTGCCCGCCTTCACCATGGACCAGATGCTGCCGCCCCTTGACTATATCATCTGAAGAATGACCGAATTCGTTTTCAGGCCGCATGTCGCGGTCATTGGTGGTGGCCCTGCCGGGCTGGCCTGTGCCGAAATCCTGTCCGCCCGGGGGTGCGCCGTCAGTGTGGTGGAGCAGATGCCCACGATGGGCCGCAAGCTGCTCATGGCCGGGCGCGGCGGGCTGAACCTGACCCATACCGAGGACGCCACGCGCTTTGCATCCCGTTATGGCGCATCACGGCCCATGATGGCGCGCGCGCTGGCCGCCTTCACCCCGCAGGACATGGTGCAGTGGGCCGAAGGGCTGGGCCAGCCCTGCTTTACCGGCAGTAGCGGGCGTGTGTTCCCGCGCGCGATGAAGGCATCGCCCCTGCTGCGCGCGTGGCTGGCGCGGCTTGCGGGGCGGGGCGTGCGCCTGCTGACCCGCCACCGCTGGGAAGGGTGGGATGCGGATGGCAGGCTGCGTGTGCGTGGTCCCGGTGGCCCCGCCTGCTGGCGGGTCAACGCCACCGTACTGGCCATGGGGGGTGCAAGCTGGGCGCGGCTGGGGTCGGATGGTGCGTGGCGTGAGCGCCTGCTGGGGCTGGGTGTGGATGTCACCCCGTTCACACCGGCCAATTGCGGGTTCGTGACCGGATGGAGCGATGCCTTCCGCACCCGTTTTGCAGGCACCCCGCTGCGCGGCATTGCCCTGACGGGGCCAGATGGAGAAACGGTGCGCGGTGAGGCCATCGTGACCGCGACGGGCATGGAAGGCGGCGCGGTCTATGCCCTGTCGGCTGCGATTCGTGACCAGATTGCCCGGACGGGTCATGCACGGGTCCATATCGACCTGCGGCCCGCGCTGGATGTGGCGGATATCACCACCCGCATCGCCCGCGTGCGGGCGCGTGAAAGCCTGTCCAACACATTGCGCAAGGCGCTGCGGCTTGCGCCCGAGGCCATTGCCCTGCTGCGCGAAGGGGCGGGCGGGCCGCCACCGCGTGATCCGGCAGCCCTGGCCCGTCTGGTCGGGGCCGTACCGGTCATGCTGCACGCGCCCGGGGCACTGGACCGCGCCATATCGGTGGCGGGCGGCATTGCGTGGTCCGCGCTGGACGAACGGCTCATGCTGCGTGCGCTGCCCGGTGTCTTTGCCGCGGGCGAGATGCTGGACTGGGAAGCACCGACGGGCGGCTACCTGCTGCAGGGCTGCATGGCCACCGGGCGCCTGGCGGGTGAAGGGGCGTGGGAATGGTTGCGGGACTCGCAGCGCGGGCGGTATCCGTCAGCGCCATGAGTGTTGCAATCACGATCGGGGACCGGCGCGGCGCCGTGGCGGGCGATGCCCCGGTAACCATGGATCTGGCCGAACTGCTGTCCACCCGCCTGCTGGTGCAGGGCAATTCCGGCTCCGGCAAGTCGCACCTGCTGCGCCGCCTGCTGGAACAGTCGGCCCGCATGGTGCAGCAGGCGATCATTGACCCCGAGGGCGATTTCGTAAGCCTGGCGGACCGCTTCGGCCATCTGGTGATCGATGCCGCCGAGCATACCGAGGCCGCCCTGCAGGCGGCGGGCGAGCGGATGCGCATGCATCGCGCCTCCGTCGTGCTGAATCTGGAGGGCGTGGACGCGGAGGTGCAGATGCGCCGCGCCGCGGCCTTTCTGGGCGGCATGTTCGAGGTGCCGCGCGATTACTGGTACCCCGTGGTGGTGGTGGTGGATGAAGCCCAGCTTTTTGCGCCTGCCGCGGCCGGTGAGGTCTCGGATGAAGCACGCCGGGCCTCGCTTGGTGCCATGACCAACCTCATGTGCCGTGGCCGCAAGCGCGGGCTGGCGGGTGTGATCGCCACCCAGCGTCTGGCCAAGCTGGCCAAGAATGTCGCGGCCGAGGCGTCCAACTTCCTGATGGGACGGACCTTCCTCGATATCGACATGATGCGCGCGGCCGACCTGCTGGGCATGGAGCGCAGGCAGGCCGAGAGTTTCCGTGATCTGGAACGCGGGTATTTCGTGGCCCTTGGTCCCGCCGTCTCACGCAGGCCGCTGGCCGTGAAGATCGGCCCGGTCGAGACCGAAAGCCGCTCCGCAGGGCCCGCCCTCATGCCGTTCGAGCCGATGCCGGTGGGCGAGGACATACGCGAACTGATCCTGACCCCGGTGCCGGAGCGTGAGATCACGCCCCGCCCCCCGCGCAGCTTCAGCCCGCCACCCGATATCCTGGCCCAGCTTGCCGCCCATGCCGAGACCGCCACGGTGGAGGCCGCTACGGAAACCGGGGAAGAAGCCCCCCCGGTGGATGCCACGGCACTGAAGCAGCGCTTTCTCGAAATCCTGACCGACATATTGCGTGACGAGGATGCCGGCTTCCGCCCGGTGCATGTGCTGTATCAGGATTTTCTGGTCCGCTGCCGTATAGAGGGCATGGGCCGTGACGCACTGGACATGCCGCGATTTCGCCGCGTGCTGGCTGTGGCCCGCGCAGGTGTGGATGCCGAGACGGCGGAAACGGGCCAGTGGCAGCAGGCCGAACAGATGGCCGCCGTGCTGCCCGATGACATACAGGGTATTTTCCTGCTGATTGCCCGTGCCGCGCTGCAGGGGCAGCCCTGCCCGTCGGACAGCGTGATCGCGCGCACCTACGGCACCCATTCACTGGGCCGTGCCCGCCGCCAGCTGACCTATCTGGAGGAGCAGAACATGATCGTGCTCCGCAATGACGGTCTTGGCCGGCGTAGCGCCGCCATTATCGGCCCCGGATGGGAAACCGCCCCCGCCATGCCCGACGGGCGGGCGGGATAGCCCACCTGCCAGTCAGGCCCGACGGCCCCATGCCCGCGCGGGAACAGGCCCACCATAACGGATTGATCTGGAACAGACGTTTCCGGCTGCCACCTCTGTTTTAAAAGACGGCAATCCCTGGCATGGCCTGAAAAAAGCAGGACCCGGCATATCGCCCACTTTGCATGGTGCTTGACAGGCAGGTGCTTTCAGGCCGGTCGGTTATCATGGCAACAAAAAACCTGCCTTCTTGCGAAGGCAGGTTTTTCTGTTTTGCAGCCGGTCAGTGGTTGCGTGCTCAGCGCTTCCACCACCCGGTGCGGCGGCGGGGTGTCGGTGTTGCATCCCCTTCACCAGCCGCCGGGGCAGGCGCTTCCGCTCCGCTATCCGCCGGGGCGGCATCCGCGCCTTCTTCCGCCTTCTTGCGGCGGCGGGTGCGGGTTGCGGTCTCGGGGGCTGCTGCGACCGTCTTGCGGGTTGTGGCCCGCTTGCGCGGCGCGGCCCTGGGCTTTGCCGGTGCCTCGGCCGGTGCTTCCGCCGTTTCCGCGGTGGCGTCCGCCACCGCGGCCTCGGCTTCAGGTTCGGCCTTCTTGCGGCGCGTGACACGGCGGCGCTTGGGGGCTTCTTCCGCAGGCGTGGCTTCGGCTTCCGGCGTGGTGGCCTGTGCCGGGGCTTCGGCGGTTTCATCCGCCTTGGCGGCCTTGGCCGTCTTGCTGCTGGTGCGTCGGCGCGTGGTGGCCGTCGTGCCCGTTGCCTTGCTGGCCGCCCGCTTGCGTGCGGGCTTGGCGGGCGCGGCGTCCTCAGCAGCCGGGGCATCCGCCGGTGTGGCGGCCTCGGTTACCGGGGCGGGTGTTGCCTCCTTTGCATCGGCTGCCGCCTTGCGACGGGTTGCCGTGCTGCGGCGCGCGGTCGTCGTCGTGCTGGTGGCACGGCGGCGGCGGGGCTTGGGCGCTTCTTCCGCCGGTTCGGCAGGTGCCTCGGCAGCCGGTTCCGGGCTGGCCGGTGCTTCCGCCACGGGGGTTTCAGCCACGGGTGCCGCGACATCGGGGGTTGCAGCCTGTGCGGCTTCCGCCGGTGCGCTGTCGCTTTCCGTCACGGTGCTTTCCGCAACCGTGCTTTCCACCGGGGTACGGCCACGGCGCGTGCGGCGGCGTGAGCGGCGGGGCTTGGGCGCCTCTTCCTCGGTAACAGCCGCATCGGGTGTTTCCACCTCCACCACGACCGGATCGGCTTCCACCACCTGTTCGGCGGGGGCGGTGGTCTGTTCGATCACATCGAAGATGTCGATGATCGCATCGCCATACGGGTCGGCCGGGGTGGGGCCACGATAGACCTCGGGTGCCGCGGGTGCGGGCACGGGCGCGGGTTCCGCGGCTTCGGTCCGGGCGGTATCCTCTGTGCCTTCCGTGGCAGCTACGGGGGCCTGCGCGGATGCGCCACCACGGCGGCGACGGCGGCGGCGGCGGCGGCGATGGTCGGTACCCGACGCGATATCCTCGTCCTCTTCCGTCGAGGCGACGGCCTCGGGTGCCGTATCCGCCACGGGCGGCTCGGCCTGGATCTGGATTTCGCGCACATGGCTGTTTTCGGCCGGGGCGTGCTCGATTACCGGGGCGTCAAATCGGGCCGTCTGCTGGCGCACGCGCTCGATGGTGCATTCCTGCGGCTGCAGGGCGGCATCGGGGGCGAAGACAACCTGCATCTTGTGCCGGGTCTCGATTTCCGTCAGCCAGTTGCGCTTGTTGTTGAGGACATAGAACGCGATTTCCGGCGCAACCGCGACCGAGACCTCGGCAGCCTTGCGCTGCATGCCTTCTTCCTCGATCGCGCGCAGCACATGCAGCGCCGAACTTTCGATCCCGCGCACGATGCCGGTGCCCTGACAGTGCGGGCAGGGCATGAAGGCGGATTCGGCAATGGAGGGGCGCAGGCGCTGGCGTGACATTTCCAGCAGGCCGAAATGCGAGATCTGGCCAACCTGGATGCGCGCGCGGTCGGTGCGCAGGGCATCTTTCAGCTTCCGCTCGACCATGCCGTTGTGCTTGCGGCTTTCCATGTCGATGAAGTCGATCACGATCAGCCCGGCCAGGTCCCGCAGGCGCAGCTGGCGGGCGACTTCCTCCGCCGCTTCGAGGTTGGTGCGCAGCGCCGTTTCCTCGATATTGCGCTCACGCGTGGCGCGGCCCGAGTTCACGTCAATTGCGACCAGCGCCTCGGTCTGGTTGATGACCAGATAGCCACCGGACTTGAGCTGCACGGACGGGGAAAGCATGGAGTCCAGCAGCCCCTCCACCTTGTAGTGGGAGAACAGGGTCTGTTCATGGTCCTGCCACAGCCGCACCTTCTGCGCGTTCTGCGGCATGAGCATGCGCATGAACTCACGCGCGGACTTCCAGCCCGGCTCGCCATCAATCAGGATCTCGCCCACTTCACGCGTGTAGATGTCGCGGATGGCGCGCTTGATCAGGCTTGCTTCTTCATAGATCAGCGCGGGAGCGACGGATTCCAGCGTGTGCTGGCGGATGTCATCCCACAGGCGCAGCAGGTATTCGCAGTCGCGCATGATTTCGGCGCGCGGGCGCTGGGCGCCGGCGGTGCGCACGATCATGGCCATGCCGCGCGGGATCTGCAGTTCGGTAATGATGTCACGCAGGCGACGGCGGTCGGCAACCGAGGTGATCTTGCGTGATACGCCCCCGCCACGCAGCGAATTGGGCATCAGCACGCAGTAACGCCCCGCCAGCGAGACGTATGTGGTCAGCGCCGCACCCTTGTTGCCGCGTTCTTCCTTGACCACCTGCACCAGCAGGATCTGGCGGCGGCGGATGACTTCCTGGATCTTGTAGTTGCGCAGGAAGCGCGCGATCCGGCGCTGGGCCTGGGCCTCGTCGCCGGTATCGTTCTCGCCACCCACGGTTTCGGGCTCGTCGCCCGCGCTGTCGGCGTCCGCATCCTCGGCGGTGGCGGCGGGGGCGTCCTCTTCCTCGTCATCATGGGCGCGGCGTTCTTCTTCCGCGCGGCGTTCCTCTTCCTGCAGCGCCAGCAGCTGTTCGCGGTCGGCTACGGGAATCTGGTAATAGTCGGGGTGGATTTCACTGAAGGCCAGGAAGCCGTGGCGGTTGCCGCCATAATCCACGAACGCGGCCTGGAGGCTGGGTTCCACGCGGATGACCTTGGCAAGGTAGATGTTGCCCTTGAGCTGCTTCTTGGAAGCGGCCTCGACATCGTAATCCTCAAGGTGGTGACCATCCATCACGACCACGCGGGTTTCTTCCGCGTGGGTCGTGTCGATCAGCATGCGTTTGCTCATAAAAAGGCGTACTCCGGTATGTCACGTTCCGGCATCCGGGCTGCGCGCACCATGTGGCGGGCAGGAGGGAGCGGCTGGAACGGACAGAAATATTAAAAATAACGCGACCGGACCCGAAAAGTACACCACAGCGCGCCGCGCGGGCGGACAGGCCATGCGTGGCGACCGGATGCGGCGCGCAGCGGCCGCCCACGGTCAGGCATGGTGTCATCGCATGTGCGCAAGGGGGTGCGCGTGGTGTCCAATCCATCCTCGGTCATGACTGGGGAGGTGCCGTCCGGCCTGATTGCCGGGGCGGGCCTCCGTATCGACGGGTATGCCATCCGGTTTCCTGTCGATGGGGAACACCGGCGCGGCAGCTTCAGGTCGTGCGCCACATGTGCCCCCACGCCGTGGCGTGGCCGGAAAGGGTCCGGTAAACGTATGTGGCGCATGCATGATGCATGCCGGATGGAGGAAATCATGCCCTGCGGGCACCCCGCCAGCCTGGCCCGCCTTTGCGGCAGCCGGATCTGGCATGGTCCATCACGGCTGGGCAGCATGACGCAATGCGTGCATTCCTGCAAGGGGTGCGTGCGTTTATCCCGCTGACGCGCCGCCCGTATGGTGGTAATGGGAACGGATACGCCCACCTGTTGTGACCGGAAGCAAGACGCATGCCCCCAGCCCGGCCTGATGGCACTGATGCAATCCCACCCGCGGGTGGCCTTGGCCGCCGCACGCTGGTCACCGGGCTTGGCCTGCTGGTGCCTGCCACGGCTGTGGCCCGCGTGGCCCCGCACGCACCGGCCCATCCGCACGCGCCGGCCGCCCCCCATGCCCCCGCGCATGCGGCCCTGCACGCCCCCGCCATTGTGGGACGCGCGGCCCGGCCCAGGCCACTGGTCATGCTGGACCCGGGGCATGGCGGCAAGGACCCCGGCGCCATCGGCGTATCGGGCACGTATGAAAAACACGTGGCCGAGGCGGCGGCCAGCGAACTGCAGCGCCAGCTTGAGGCCAGCGGGCGCTACCGTGTGGCCATGACCCGCGCCGATGACCGCTTCATCCCGCTGGAGGGACGGGTGGATATCGCCCACACGCACAAGGCCTCGCTGTTCATATCCATGCATGCCGATGCCCTGACCAACCGCGCCGTGCGCGGGGCGAGTGTCTATACCCTGTCGTCAAAGGCGTCGGACCGGCAGACGGCCATGCTGGCACAGACGGAAAACAGCGCCGACCGCTATGGCGGCCCGCAGATGCACGCGGATTCGCCCGAGGTGCAGGAAATCCTGGCCAGTCTCGTCACCGAGGAAACGCGCCATGGCGCGGCCCACATGGCCAGCAGCATCGTCTCCTCCTTCCGCCCGCGCATCGGCCTTTTGCAGCATCCCTCCCGCCATGCCTCGTTCGTGGTGCTCAAGTCGGCGGATATTCCCTCCGTGCTGGTGGAGATGGGATTCATGTCCAACCACATGGATGAAGCCGCCCTGCGCCAGGCCGCCCACCGCATGGTGGTGGCGGGTGCGATGGTGCAGGCGATCGACCGCTATTTCGCAACCGACAGCATGGTCACCCATGCCACGGGATAAGGCATGCAGGGTGGCGGGCACATGCCGGCGGCGGGGATGACAGGGGCGCGCGTGCTTTTACGGTTGCAATCGGGCTTCGCGGCTGTATGGTGCCGGGCATGGTAACGACAGCGCACATCGTGGGGATCGGATCGGGCGCATGCGCGCACCCTTTCGCGCGCGCATGTGCGGGTGCCGGGCTCCTTCGTCTTCGACTTATCCGCCCCTGAGCGATCAGGGCCGGCCGCGTGCCGGCGCGCCCAGGGGACTGATCGGACCGGTCATGCCGGTTCGCGAACACGAATGACAGGGGCACGCAGGCGTGCCGCCTCCCGCATCACAGCAGGACCCAGGTCCCGAGGTTAGTACCATGAGCATCGACCATCCCTCCTTTGGCCGTATCGACCCCAACCGTGTCATCATTTTTGACACCACGCTGCGTGACGGTGAACAGTCCCCCGGCTTTTCCATGAACCTGGCTGAAAAGCTGCGCATGGCCGAAGCGCTGGAAGAACTGGGCGTGGACGTGATGGAAGCGGGCTTTCCCGTGGCGTCAAAGGGCGATTTCGACAGCGTTCACCAGATCGCGCAGAAGGTGAAGAACAGCGTTGTATGCGCGCTGGCGCGCAGTGGCGGCAAGAATGACATCACGGCCGCGGCCGAGGCGATCAGGCCCGCAAAGCGCGGACGCATCCACAACTTCATCTCCACATCGCCGCTGCACATGAAGTACAAGCTGCGCATGGAGCCGGAAACGGTGCTGGAACTGATCGAGGCGGGCAACCGTGCCTCGCGCCAGTTCACCGATGACGTGGAATGGTCGGCGGAAGACGGCTCGCGCACCGACCCCGATTTCCTGTGCCGCTGTGTGGAAACCGCCATCCGCGCGGGTGCGACCACCATCAACATCCCCGATACGGTCGGCTATTCCACGCCGGAAGATATGGCCCGCATCTTCAATGACCTGCGCACCCGCGTGCCCGGTGCCGACGGGGTGATCTTCTCCACCCACAACCACAACGACCTGGGGCTGGGCGTGGCCAATACGGTTGCAGCACTGCAGGCAGGCGCGCGCCAGGTGGAATGCACCATCAACGGCATTGGCGAGCGCGCGGGCAATGCGGCGCTGGAGGAAATCATCATGGTGCTGCGCACGCGCCATGACGTGTTGCCCTACACCACCGGCATCCATACCGAGCGCCTGCTGCGCACGTCGCGCATGCTGGCCACCATCACCGGCTTCGATGTGCAGCCCAACAAGGCGATCGTCGGTCGCAACGCATTTGCGCATGAAAGCGGCATCCATCAGGACGGTATCCTGAAAAACGCCGCCACTTACGAGATCATGACACCCGAAAGCGTGGGCTGGAACCGGACGTCACTGGTGCTGGGCAAGCATTCGGGCCGTGCCGCCTTCCGCGACAAGCTGAAGGCGATGGGCTACGAAAACATCGAGGAAGCCCAGTTCAACGATGCCTTCAGCCGCTTCAAGGACCTGGCCGACCGCAAGAAGGTCATCTACGACGAGGACCTGGTGGCGCTGGTTGATGATGAAGTGCGCGACCATGCCCGCATCCGCTTCGTGGCGCTGGATGTGACCGCGGGCTCCCGCCGCCCCGCCACCGCCGATCTGGTGCTGGAAGTCGATGGCAGACGCGAGGAAGGTCACGCCGAAGGGCAGGGCCCGGTCGATGCCGCGTTCAACGCCATCCGCGCCATCGTGTCGCATGACGCGACATTGCAGTTGTATTCCGTCGGCGCCGTGACCGAAGGCAGCGACGCGCAGGCCCGTACCTCGGTCCGGCTGGAGGAAGATGGCAAGCTGGTGGACGGGCAGGGTGCGGATGCCGACACGCTGGTCTCCGCCGTGCGGGCCTACGTGCATGCGCTGAACAAGCTGCTGGTCAAGCGCGACCGTGCCGAACCGGCCGCACTGGATGCCTGAACGCCATAGCGCCTGACACGCCGGCGGTCCATGGACCGGCACCCCGCGACGGGAAACCCTGTCGCGGGGTGTCGTGTTTTCTACGCGTTTTGCGGGTTTTCAGTAGCCGCCATAGCCTTCGGGGTAGCTGCCTTCCTGCTGCGGGTATTCCCCCTGCGGATAGGCGCCCTGCCCATAGCCGTAAGGCTGCTGGGAATAGCCATCCTGCTGCGGATAACCGCTTTGTCCGTAGCCAGCCTGTCCATAGCCGCTCTGGCCGTAATAACCGTCCTGCCGGGGGTAGCCGGGCTGCGCATAGCCCTGCTGCGGATAGGCGCCGCGCGCCGCGCCTGCCGCCTGCGGGCAGCTTTGCGGTGGGTAGCCTGGCGGCAGCACGCGGCCGTCGGGGCAGATGGTGGAGGGGACTTCACCCCTGGCGCGGCGTGGTGGCGTGGTGGCGGCCCCTACGGCGGCCCCACCGGCGGCGCCGGCCAGCGCGCCGATGGCGGCCCCGCGACCGCCGCCGGCCAGTCCGCCGATCAGGGCGCCGCCGCCCGCGCCAAGCAGGCCGCCGCCAATGGCGCGCTGGCCGGGATCACGGGTATCCTCGCACGCGCCTAGCAGCCTGTCGGGTTGGGGTACCCTGTGAAGGGGTAAGGCTGTAGAGTGTCGCGATGAGCCGCTTCATCCCGTTTGACCGATCCCAGCCGTATCTTCTGCCGCCTGATCTGACGTCGTGGCTTCCGGCTGACGATATGGCGCATTTCATTGTCGCAGCTGTTGAGCGGGTTCCGATGAGTGCGTTCTGCGTGCCAGTGCGCACGGGAGGCAAGGCGCAGTATCATCCGCGCCTGATGCTGGCCCTTCTGATCTTCAGCTATGCGAACGGGTTGTTTTCCTCACGCCGGATCGAGCGGGCGACATATCGCGACATCGGGGTACGCTTCGTGGCGGCGAACCTGCATCCGGATCATGATACGATTGCGACCTTCCGCCGGACGAACCGGACAGCCATTGAAGCTGCATTTGCGCAGGTCCTGCTTCTGGCGCGCGAGACGGGTCTGCTGCGTCTGGGTGTCGTATCGATTGACGGCACGAAAATTGATGCCGACGCTTCGAAATACCGTTCCCTGCGCTACGACCGGATCAGGGCACTGCGCGAACAGCTGGCGGTGGATATCGCGAAACTGATGGACCAGGCGGAGCACGCAGATGCCACAGACAGAGATCCGCAGGCCCTGCCAGAAGAGCTTGCCCGACGGGAAACACTGAAAGCGAAGCTGGACGAAGCCTGCGCCCGGCTGGAAGCAGATGCGAAAGCGCAGGCCGAGGCGGCGCGACCGGCATACGAGAAGAAGAAAGCCGCTTATGATGCGAAAACAGGGCGTCGTGGCAGGGCGCCGAAACCGCCGGATGATGAACCGCCACCCGACCGGCAGATCAGTCTGACCGATCCCGACAGCCGCCTCATGCGGCGTTCGGACGCCCACGAGTTCCGGCAGGCTTACAATGCCCAGGCCGTGGTCTGCGCCGAAGGCAGTCAGCTGATCGTGACAACCGACGTTGTCGCCACGTCAGCGGACGCGCCATCCTTTGCCAGCACCGTGCTGTCGATGGAACACACGATCGGTCTCCCAAAGACAGTGCTCGCCGACACCGGTTACGCCAGCGGGCAGGCGGTCCGGGACCTGCGGAAAAAAGGCATCGATCCGCTGGTCGCCATCGGACGGCCCTGCGCCCGCAGGCCTTATGACTTCCGGCCACCTCCTGAAGACAGGGAACCGCGCCGGATCACCGAACCCTGGCGGCTTGCCATGAAGAAAAAACTGGAAACCACAAAAGCCGGAAATATTTACAGACTACGAAAACAGACCGTTGAACCGGTCTTTGGAATTATCAAAAGCATCATGGGCTTCAGAAGATTCAGTCTGCGTGGCCTTGCAAAAGTCACGACTGAATGGACCCTCGTCGCTCTCGCATACAACTGCAAAAGAATGGCACGGCTTCAGGCAGCATAAGCCGGGTCAGCCTCGGCGTTATCAGCCGCAAAATGCCCAACCCGACAGGCTGCTAGGCCAAGGCACAGCCCGGCAGCCAGCAGGATGGCCGGGCGGAAAGTCATGCGGGGGAAGAATGTTTTCATACAGGTCGTTCCGCTTTTGCGCCGTGGTGGCCCGGTGGGCCATCACAGGCGGGTGAAGGCGGCTAGGATGATCTCTCCCGCATGGTTTGACCATGACCAAAGGGGGGCAATTTGTAACAATCCTCCCCCGGGTGGAGATTTTAATGAATTAAAATCATCTGGCCTCTTGCTCCTGCCTGCCTGCGCCGGTAATCCCTCGGGCTTACCCAGACGGTTTTCGACATTACGCAAGCATGTCATGAGGGCATGCGGTGCCGGTCGGGATGTGGGACGGTCCTGTCTGGTGTTACTGTCGGGAGTTCTGGATGTTTGCTCGTGTACTGGGTCTGCTTTCCGCTGACATGGCGATCGACCTCGGCACGGCGAATACGCTGGTTTACGTAAAGGGACGGGGTATCGTCCTGAACGAACCTTCGGTCGTCGCGCTGGCAGAGGTACGGGGCAAGAAGCAGGTGCTCGCGGTGGGTGAGGAAGCCAAGCAGATGGTTGGCCGCACGCCGGGCAACATCACGGCCATCCGCCCCCTGCGTGATGGCGTGATCGCGGATTTTGAGGTTGCGGAGGAAATGATCAAGCATTTCATCCGTAAGGTGCATAACCGCAGCATGTTTGCAAGCCCGCTGATCATCGTATGCGTTCCATCGGGCTCCACCGCCGTTGAACGCCGCGCCATTCAGGAAAGCGCCGAAAGTGCGGGTGCGCGCAAGGTTTTCCTGATCGAGGAACCGATGGCGGCGGCCATAGGGGCCGGCCTGCCGGTTACCGAGCCTTCGGGCAGCATGATTGTCGATATCGGTGGTGGCACGACGGAAGTGGCCGTGATCTCGCTTGGCGGCATCGTCTATGCCCGCTCCGTGCGGGTGGGTGGCGACAAGATGGATGAGGCGATCATCTCCTATATCCGCCGCAACCATAACCTGCTGATCGGTGAAAGCTCGGCCGAGCAGATCAAGATCCATCTCGGTTCCGCCATGATGCCCGAAGACCCCGGTGACCCGGGGCCATGGCGTGAGGTCAAGGGACGTGACCTGATCAATGGTGTCCCGCGGGAGGTCGTGGTCTCGCAGGCTCAGATCGCGGACAGCCTGGCCGAACCGGTCAGCCAGATTCTGGATGCGGTCACCACGGCACTGGAAAACACGCCGCCGGAACTGGCAGCCGATATCGTGGACAAGGGCATTGTCCTGACGGGCGGCGGCGCGCTGCTGTACCGGCTGGACGAGGTGCTGCGGCGCGCGACGGGCCTGCCGGTCACGGTAGGTGAGGATGCGCTGTCCTGTGTCGCGATGGGCACGGGCAGGGCGCTTGAGGAAATGAAGCGTCTGCGCAACGTACTGACAAGCATGTACTGACGGACGGGACACAGGGCCGCTGCCTGCTGCGTGTGGAGGGCAGCGTACTGATGGGGGAGACGCAGGACAATGCAGGTCCGGCGATCAGGCGGTATTGGACGACCCGGCAGGCGTGACGGCACCGTTGCGCGTGGAGGGGTGCGTTAATGCCCGTTTCCATCCAGTTCCGTCAGGCACTTGGCAAGCTGGTGCTGCCCGCGCTGATCCTTGTGGCCTGTGGCGTGATCCTGCTGGGCAAGGCGGACCGCGCGCTTGTTGAAAAGCTGCGCATGCAGACCGCCGACCTGCTGGCGCCCGCCTACGGACTGGTGGCGTGGCCACAGGCCAAGCTGCGCTGGCTGTCGGGCAACCTGCAGGACATCCGCAATCTGGAAGCGGAGAACATCCGCCTGCGCGCCGAAAACGAATCGCTGCGCCACTGGTACGACGTGGCCGCGGCACTTGCGGATGAAAACGGCACGCTGAAAGCCAACCTGCACTGGATTCCCGATAATGCGCCCACTTTCGTCAGCGGGCGGGTGGTGCGTGACACAAGCGGGCTGTATGCGCGTGCCGTGCTGCTGGCGATCAATCCCGATACATCGGTGCGCAAGGGCGGCATTGCGCTGGATGGCGCGGGGCTGGTCGGGCGCGTGACCGAGGTGGGCAGGCGTTCGGCGCGCGTGCTGCTGATTACCGATTCGTCCAGCCGCCTGCCCGTAACCCTGGAATCCAGCCATGCCGCCGCCATCATGGCGGGCGACAATTCGGCCCTGCCACGCATCATCTTCTATCCGCAGGATAACGTGCCGATCGAGGGCGAGCGCGTCGTGACCAATGGCGAGATCGAAAGCCTGCCCGCCGGCCTGCCGGTGGGGCATGTGCATTATGTGCGCCCCGGCCAGCCGGTAGTGGTGCCTGCCGCGGCGCTGGACCATGTCGATATCCTGCGTATCTTCGACTATGCGGACAGTGTCGCCCCGCCTGATGCGCCGGGCCGCGTGCCGCTGCCACCGCCCGTGGGGGGCACGCTGCCGCTGCCATCGCAGTTCCAGCCACATGCCGATCAGGGGCTGCATGGATGAAAAACTTCACCCCGCCGCCCATCCGCCCCGGCATCCATCCGCGCTCGGGTCTTGGCTACCTGATCGACAATGGCGTGCGCAGCGCCGTGCCGTCCCTGTTCGTGTTTTTCGTGACGCTGGTGCTGTCCGCGCCACTCAACCTGCCCGGGCAGGTGGAACTCATGCCCGCGCTGGTCATGGGCACGGTGTTCCTGTGGTCGGTCTTCGTGCCTGTTCTCATGCCGTCGCTGGTGGTGTTCGTGCTTGGCCTGTGGGTGGATATTCTCAGTTTCGGGCCGGCGGGTGTCATGCTGCTCATGATGCTGATCGTGCATGGTGTTGCCCTGTCGGCGCGTTATACACTGGCACGGGTTAATTTTTTTGTACTCTGGCTTGTGTTTGGCGTGGTGATGGTGGGGGTTACGGCGCTACAATGGGTGCTGTGTTCCGCACTGGCCTTGCATATTGTGGAGTTTCTGCCTTTTGTTTTCGAGACAGTCCTGTCCTTTGGCAGTTTTCCTGTCCTGTATGCAGGGTTTGTCTGGACCTACCGTTTTGTCGTCAATAACACGGACCGCTCCTGAAGCGGGTGTTACAGCGTGTCCGTGCCGGATGAGTGCATGAAGTTGCGTAAGAAGAAATCCGGCAACCGGCTCATGTCCCGCCCGGAGGAAGGCAAGAATCCCTCCCGGGGCGTGTTCACCCGCCGCGCCCTGCTGCTTATGGCGGCACAGGGGGCGGTACTGGGTGCATTGGGTGAACGCCTGTACGGGCTCCAGGTTCTCAATGGCAGTCATTATGCGAAGCTTGCGGAAAACAACCGCCTGAGCAAACGCTTCTTCGCGCCGCCGCGCGGGCGCATTACCGACCGCTTCGGCATTTCGGTCGCGGCCAACCGTGTCAACTGGCGGGCCCTCCTGCTGGCGGAGGAAACCAGCGACATTCCCGGCACGCTGGAGCGTTTTGCCCAGCTCGTGCCGCTGGAGCCGCGTGATACCACGCGCATCGAGCACGAACTGCGCCACAAGCGGCGCTTCATCCCGATCATGCTGCGTGATTTCCTGTCATGGGATGACATGGCGCGGCTGGAACTCAACATGCCTTCCCTGCCGGGCGTGCTGATTGATGTGGGCACCACGCGGGTCTACCCCTTCGGCCCGCTGCTGGCGCATGTGGTCGGCTATGTTGCCCCGCCCGCGGAAAAGGACGTGGTACACAACGCCGAACTGGCCCTGCCGGGCATGCGCGTCGGCCGTTCGGGCATCGAGCAGACACAGGATGCCAGCCTGCGCGGGCAGGTCGGATCGGTGGAGATGGAAGTCAATGCCGTGGGCCGCGTCATGGCTGAACTGGACCGTGACGAAGGGCTGGCGGGCGACGAGATCACGCTGACCATAGACAGCGGGCTGCAGCAGCAGGTGCTGGGCCGGATTGCCGACCAGTCAGCCAGTGCGGTGGTGATGGACTGCCGCAACGGGGAGGTGCTGGCCATGGTCAGCAACCCCTCCTTCGACCCGTCGCTGTTCGATAGCGGGGTCAGTCAGGCACAGTGGATCGAATGGACCAACAACAGCCAGACCCCGCTGATCAACAAGGCGGTGTCGGGGCTGTACCCGCCCGGTTCCACCTTCAAGCCCGCCGTGGCCATGGCGGCGCTGCGCGCGGGCACGCTTTCACCCAGCGACCGGATCAGCTGCCCGGGCTACATTGACGTTGGCGGCACGCGCTTCCATTGCTGGTCACGCTACGGGCATGGTTCGATCAACCTGCGCCAGGGGCTGAAATATTCATGTGACGTGTTCTTCTATGAAGTCGCGCGGCGCACGGGCATGGATGCGATTGCCGCCACGTCCGAACTGTTCGGCCTGGGCGCCAGGCTGCCCGAAATCGAACTGCCTCATGTGCGCCAGGGGCTTATTCCCACTCCCACATGGCGGCGCGCGCATGGCCACCACTGGAATGGGGGGGACACCATTGTCAGTGGCATCGGGCAGGGGTTCGTGCAGGTGACGCCGCTGCAGCTGGCCACCTATGCCTCCCGCATTGCCACGGGGCGCGCCGTGCAGCCGCACCTGATCCGCTCGGTGGCGGGGCGGCTGGCCGGCCTGACCGATCTGGGCCATGCAACGGACATGGACATGCCCGGTACGTTCTTTGAAGATATACGCGCGGGCATGTACGCCGTGGTGAACGAGGAAGGCGGCACCGCGCCCAAGGCACGGCTGGATATTCCGGGCGTGCAGATGGCGGGCAAGACCGGCTCGGCACAGGTGCGCCGTGTATCGCGCGCCATGCGTGAGAGCGGGCACTTCAATTCCGCCAACCTGCCGTGGGAATACCGGCCCCATGCGCTGTTCATCTGCTATGCGCCCTATGATGCGCCGCGCTACGCCACGGCGGTGGTGATCGAGCACGGCAATGCGGGTGCCGATGTGGCCGCCCCCCTTGCGCGAGACATCATGACCGATACCCTGCGCCGTGATCCGGTCAACCACCGTGAACCGCCGGGGCAGGAAGTGGCGCAGGCCGAGGTGGACTGAAGCACACCCCGTCCGTGCCCGCGGGCTGCGCCATGACCATGCCTGTTGTGGAGAATGGAATGAAATTCCAGAAGCGCCTGCTGCGCGCCGAACCCAATTTCCAGATCCTGACCAAGCTGTGGCAGGTCAACTGGCTGTATGTGATCCTGATCTGCGCGCTGGCGGTGGTGGGGTATGTGGCGCTGTATTCCGCCGGGGGCGGTACGTCCCGCCCGTTCGCGGGGCCGCAGTCCATACGCTTCTGCTTTGGCGTGGTCATGATGCTGGGTATCGCGTTGATGAGTCCCGCCATCCTGGTACGCCTGGCCTGGCCGCTCTATATTTTTTCGCTTATTTTGCTGGTGGCGGTATTGCGCATGGGGCATGTGGGCAAGGGGGCGGAGCGGTGGCTCATGCTGGGTGGCATGCAGGTCCAGCCATCGGAACTGGCCAAGATCGCGCTCGTGCTCATGCTGGCTGCGTGGTTCCACAAGATCAGTTACCGCAGCATGGGCAATCCGCTGCTGCTGATTCCGCCGGCATTGATGGTGCTGGTGCCCGTGGCCCTGGTGCTCAAGGAACCGAACCTTGGCACCGCCGTCATCATCGGTACGGTAGGGGCAAGCATGTTCTTTGGCGCGGGCATGCGGCTGTGGCAGATCGCGCTGCTCATCCTGCCGGTGCCCATGCTGGCCAGGATCGCCTACAGCCATCTGCATGACTACCAGAAAGCGCGGGTCACCACCTTCCTCCACCCCGAAAGCGACCCGCTGGGGGCTGGCTACAACATCATCCAGTCCAAGATCGCGCTGGGCTCGGGTGGCATGTGGGGGCAGGGTTACCTGCATGGCACGCAGGGCCAGCTCAACTTCCTGCCCGAAAAGCAGACGGACTTCATCTTCACCATGATTGCCGAGGAATGGGGCTACGTTGGCGGCGTTACCGTCATCGGCATGCTGCTGCTGCTGGTCTTTGGCGGCATGCTGATCGCCATGCGCAGCCGCAACCAGTTCGGTCGCCTGCTGGGGCTGGGCATTTCGATGAACTTCTTCCTGTACTGCGCGGTCAACCTGTCCATGGTGATGGGGGCGATCCCGGTTGGGGGGGTGCCGCTGCCGCTCATTTCCTATGGCGGGTCGGCCATGCTCATGGTCATGTTCGGCTTCGGGCTGCTCATGTCCGCATGGGTGCACCGCAATGCCACCTTTGGGGAGACGACACCGGGGGAAAAGGACTGATGGCAGGCATCCTGCCGCCAACGCCTGCGGTGCATCGTTCCTACCGGCTCAGCACCTATCATGCATCCGGCCTGCCGCCTGTCCGCATTGGCCACAGGCCGCGCTGGCCAAAGGTGGCGCCACGGGGGGATATCGTGCTGCTCAGTGCCTGCAACCCCGGTGGCAGGCGGCGTGCCGATGGCTGGAACCGGCGCATGATGGGGCATCTGGCCAGTGCGCTGGCGGGGGTGGCGCATGTATCGGGTGAAGGACGGCTGGGGCGGTGGTCCGAACCGCTTTATGCTGCCCGGATGCCGCTGGCGCGCGGGATCGTGCTGGCGCGGCGGTTCCGGCAGAACGCCGTGGTCGTGCTGCATGGCAACAGGCCCGCGCGGCTGGTGTATCTGGCCTGATCCTGAAATATCCGGGGAAACACAAGGAAGTTTTGGGGTGTCGCCTTTTTTAAAAGGACGATGTTCCCTGAAGCCTTCTGAAAAAAGCTTCACCAAAAACTTTTCCATGGTTGCGGGCTGTCTGCCGGGCAGCTTTGTGGAAGCCTGAAAAAAGAATGCCGCCCTTTTTAGAAAAAAGGCGGCATCCAAGAACTTCTATGGTTTTTTAAACGATCTTCTAGCCTTCAATCTGGCTGAAATCTGCGATCAGCACCGTCATGCGGCGCAGTTCGGACAGCAGGCGCAGGCGGTTGGCGCGGACCGCCGGGTCGGGATCATTGACCGTAACCTTCTCGAAAAACTGGTCCAGCACGGGGCGCAGGCTGGCGACATCCCGCATGGCGTCGGCATAGCGTTCCCGGGCTATGGTCTGTTCCACGGCGGGAATGGTCCTGTGCAGTGCTTCGGCCAGCGCCTTTTCCTCGGGCTGGGTGTACAGCGCGGGGTTGGGCGTGCCCTCATGCGGGCCGTCCCTGCGGTCCTCGATGCGCAGGATGTTGGCCGCACGCTTGGTCGCCGCCAGCATGTTGCGCCCGTCTTCGGTGGCCAGCATGTCGGCTATCGCCTTGGCGCGTGCCAGCAGGCGCACGATGTCGGTATCGGTATTGCCAACCGATACGGCGGCAAGGATGTCATGGCGCGCGCCTTCGTTGCGCAGCTGTACGCGCAGGCGGTCGGCCACGAATTCCGGCAGCAGGTCCAGATCTGGCGCCAGCCGCAGGGCTTCGGGCAGGCCCTGCGCCGCTTCCCAGAATACCTTTGTCAGATCCAGCCGCAGCCCGTTTTCGCGGATGATGCGGATCACGCCCAGTGCCGCCCGGCGCAGGGCATAGGGGTCGCCCGATCCGCCCGGCTTCTCACCCACCGCGAAGAAGGCGACCAGCATGTCGATCTTGTCCGCCAGCGCAACCGCGACCGATACCGGGGCCTTCGGCACATCGTCCTGCGGGCCGCGCGGCATGTAATGCGCGCCAATGGCGTCGGCAACACTGTCCGGCTCCCCGTCATGACGGGCGTAATAGGCCCCCATGATACCCTGCAGTTCCGGGAACTCGCCCACCATGCCGGTGGTCAGGTCCGCCTTGCACAGCAGGGCCGCGCGTCCGGCCTGCGTTCTGTCGGCCCCGGTCATGCCCGCCAGCACGCCCGCAAGGCGCACGATGCGCCGGACACGTTCGCCCTGGCTGCCAAGGGAGGCATGGAACACGATCCGGTCCAGTGCGGGCACCCGGCTTTCCAGTGTGCTGGCGCGGTCGATGTCCCAGAAGTGGCGGGCATCGGCAAAGCGGGCGCGCAGCACGCGTTCGTTGCCAGCGATGGTCAGCGCACCGCCATCGCTGGGCAGCAGGTTGGCGACAAATGCAAAGCGGGGTGCCGCCGAACCATCGGCATTGCGCAGCGCGAAGTAGCGCTGGTTCACGCGCATGGACACCTGCATCACCTCGGGCGGCAGGGTCATGAACGCGTCATCGATCTGCCCAAGGAAGGGAACCGGCCATTCAGCCAGGCCCGCCACTTCGTCAATCAGGCCGGGGTCGGCCACAACGTTCAGCCCTTCCTCCCGCGCCAGGCGGGCGACACCTTCGGCAATGGTGGTGCGGCGTGCGCTGGCGTCAGGCTCCACCTGGCGGCTACGCAGGCCGTCCAGCCATTCCTTCGTGCTGGCGACGGCAAAGGCGCCGGGGGCGGTGAAGCGGTGGCCTTCGGTCAGGTTGGCCGACTTCAGGCCGTGGCCGTTATCCTCGCCTTCCGCCAGCGTGAAGTCCACGACCTGACCATCCAGCAGGCAGAGGATCCGGCGCAGCGGGCGCACCCATGTAAAGGCGCTGCCAACCCCCCAGCGCATGGATTTGGGCCAGGGGAAGCGGCGCAGCAGGCCAGGGAGCACGGTGGCAACCTGCTGTGCCGCCGCAACGGCGGGAATGGCGCGGTGCAGGACCCAGAAGCCGTTTTCCAGTACCAGTGCGTCCTGCGTTACGCCATGCTTGCGCGTGAAGCCGGCCAGCGCCTTCTCGGGGGCGCCTTCACGCGGGCCGCGTTCATCGAGCGTGCTGCCGGGCACCATTGCATCCACCGTCAGCGACAGCGCGATGCGGCGGGGACCGGCAAAAGGCGTGGCCTCCCGCGGGTTGAGCGGGGCCAGCGCCTCACATACGAGGCGTTCCAGGTCGGTTGCCGCCCGCGCCTGCATGCGGGCGGGAATTTCCTCGGAGAAGAGTTCGATCAGAAGTTCGGGCATGATCTCTTATTCCTCACCCGCCAGCCACGTTTCGCAGCAGCGTTTTGCCAGTGCGCGCACGCGGCCGATATAGGAAGCGCGTTCGCTGACGCTGATCACGCCACGCGCGTCGAGCAGATTGAACAGGTGGCTGGCCTTGAGGCACTGGTCATAGGCGGGCTGGGCCAGCCCCGCTTCGGCCAGGGCGGTGGATTCATGCTCGGCATCGATGAAGTGGCGGTGCAGCATGTCCACATTCGCGACCTCAAAGTTGTGGCGGGAGTAATCCTGTTCCGCGCGCAGGAACACATCGCCGTATTTCAGGCCCTGCCCGTTGAAATCGAGGTCATAGACATTCTCGATCCCCTGCACGTACATCGCCAGCCGTTCCAGCCCGTATGTCAGTTCGGTCGAGGGCATGACGGTGGGAATGCCGCCCACCTGCTGGAAATAGGTGAACTGCGTCACCTCCATCCCGTCGCACCAGACTTCCCACCCCAGCCCCCATGCGCCGATGGTGGGGTTTTCCCAGTCATCTTCCACAAAGCGGATGTCGTGTTCCAGCGGGTCGATGCCGATGGCGCGGTAGCTGTCGAGCAGCAGCTTCTGGCTTTCTTCCGGCGTGGGCTTGAGCAGGACCTGGTACTGGTAATAGTGCTGCAGGCGATTCGGGTTTTCACCATAGCGGCCATCCGACGGACGGCGGCAGGGCTGGACATAGGCTGCCTTCCACGGGCGTTTGCCCAGCGCGCGCAGCGTGGTGTGGGGGGCGAGCGTGCCCGCGCCCACTTCCGTATCGTAGGGCTGGAGAATGGCGCAGCCCTGATCGGACCAGAACTGGTGCAGCTTCAGGATAAGCCCCTGAAACGACAGCGGGCGCGGGGATATGGGTGATCGGGGCACGGGGGCCGGGTCCATGAACGGGATGCTCCGCTAAACGGGAATGGAAGGCTGCGCCATCTGGCGCAAAATCGCGCGGCAGCATACCGTTATGCCGCCCCGACCGGAAGGGAGGGCATGCACCTGGCCCGAATCCGCCCTGCATGGCGGGCGTGGGTCTTGCGCATTGCACCTTGACGGGCCACATCGGATGGGAAGACGGTATCCCTACCCCAAGGCAGGACAGACAGGATGAATGACCAGGAACGTGATCTGATCACACAGTTTTTTGCCCGTGTGGGTGGCGCCACAACCGGCAGCGTGCCGCAGACGGCATCCGCCCTCCCGCCGATCGACCCGCAGGCCGATCAGTATATCGGGCAGATGTTCCAGAAATATCCTGAAGCCCGTTACCGCATCACCCAGACCGCCGTGGTGCAGGAAGCCGCCCTGGCCGAGGCACAGAACCGGATTCGCCAGCTCCAGTGGCAGCTCCAGCAGGCACAGCAGCAGCTCCAGCAGCAGCAGGCCGCACCCCAGCCCAGCGGTGGTGGCGGTTTCCTCAGCGGCATGTTCGGTGGTGGCCAGCGCGCGCAGGCGGCGCCGCCTCCGGGCTGGGGTGGGGCGGCACCGTCTTCCCCGCCGCCGCAGCCGGTCTACCCGCAGGGCATGCAGCCGGGCATGTTCCCCGCGCGTGGCTCGGGCTTTCTGGGTTCGGCGCTGACCACGGCGGCCGGTGTTGCCGGTGGCATGATGATGGGCAACGCGCTGACCGGCCTATTCAGCGGCCATCATGACATGGGTGGCGGCTTTGCCAGTGGCATGCCGCAGGGTGGGGGCGAGACCATCATCAACAACAATTACGGTGACAGCACGGCCGGGACCGGTGGCGCGGATCCGTTCGCCGGTGGCGGCACCAGCGCCGATTCCGGTTTTGATGCCGGTGGCGGCGGTGATTCGGGCGGCTTCGACGGTGGCGGGTTTGACGCAGGTGACGACAACAGCTTCTGATCACCCGGGTTGCGCGTAAGACAAAGGGCATCCGGCACGGGTGCCCTTTTTTCATGGGGCAGGAGCATGGCGCAGCAGGAATTCGCACTGGACCCGCCGCAACACGCCGACACGGTGCCCAAATGGCTGGATACCGGGGCCTGTGTGCTGCGGGGACTGGCCATAGCCCGTGCGGTAGAGATGATTGCGGACATAAGACGGATTGCCCGTGGCGCTCCATTCCGCCGCATGCCGACACCTGGTGGCGGCGTGATGTCCGTTGCCATGACATGCTGCGGGGCGGCGGGGTGGTGCAGCGACAGCCATGGTTACCGTTACGTGGCGCGCGACCCGCGCACGGACCGGCCATGGCCGCCCCTGCCCGATACATGGCGTGACCTTGCCACCCGGGCGGCCACGCTTGCGGGATATGAAGGGTTCGTGCCCGATACCTGCCTGATCAACGGCTATCGCCCCGGTGCCCGCATGGGGCTGCATCAGGACAGGGATGAACGGCTGGACGCGCCGGTGGTTTCGCTTTCCTTTGGCCTGCCGGCAGTCTTCCGGTGGGGCGGCCCGCGGCGTACTGACCCGCTGCGCCGTATTCCGCTCCTGCATGGGGATGTGGTGGTATGGGGTGGCCCGTCCCGGCTGGTATTCCACGGTATTGCGCCGCTGCGTCCGGGGGCGCATCCCGTTACCGGGCCGTGCCGCTATAACCTGACGTTCAGGCGGGTATGGCAGGGTGATGAATGACAGGAGTTTCCGGGCGCCGCCTTTTTGCAAAAAGGCAGCGTTCCCTGAAGCTTTTTGAAAGCAGCTTCACCAGAAACTGTTCATGGTTTTCAGGCCGCGAGCGTTGCCGCCTTCCTGGCGTGCGCGGTAATGGCCGCCACATCGGGCGTGCCGGCCGGCACCAGCCACGATCCACCCACGCAAAGTACGGAAGGCAGCGCCAGCCAGTCCGCCGCCGTCTCGGCCTTGATGCCGCCGGTGGGGCAGAACCGCGCCTGGCCAAACGGGGCGGACAGCGCCCTGAGTGCCGGAATGCCGCCTGCCGCCGTGGCCGGGAAGAACTTGAAATGCGTCAGTCCCAGATCCAGCCCGCGCATGATGTCGCTGGCATTGGCGGTACCGGGCAGCAGCGGTACGCTGGCTGCGCGCGCGGCACTGGCCACGTTGGCGGTCAGGCCGGGGCTTACGATAAAGCGCGCACCGGCATCGACCGAACGCTTCAGGTCATCGCCGTTCAGCACGGTGCCCGCGCCCACGACGGCGCCTTCCACCCTGGCCATCTCGGCAATGACTTCCAGCGCGCACTCAGTGCGCAGCGTGACCTCCAGCGCGCGCAGGCCACCGGCCACAAGCGCTTCGGCCACCGGGCGGGCATGGGCGGGGTCGTTGATGATCAGCACCGGAATGACCGGTGCAATCGTCATGATGTCTTCAATCTGGGCCATGGCTGGCTTCCTGTCCTGTATGGCTGTCGGGCGGCGTGTGGCCGTGTTCATGCGCTCTCTTGTGCCGCCATATGGTCCATGGCGGCAAGGATGGCCGACGCCCCGCGTTCGGGCGTGTCCACCCCGCCGCGCATGAGCGCGAACAGTTCGCGCCCGGTGCCGAACTGTGGGGCAGGGGGGCGGGCAGGGGTGCGGTCGGCCAGCGTGGCCGGTGGCACCATCGCCTCGATCCGTCCCGTCAGGGCGCACACGCGTACCCTGTCCCCGTCGCGCAGCAGCGACAGCGGGCCGCCCACGTAGGCTTCGGGGCCGATATGGATGGCGGCGGGCACCTTGCCCGATGCGCCCGACATGCGGCCATCGGTCACCAGCGCCACCTTGTGCCCCCGGTCCTGCAATACGGCCAGTGTAGGGGTGAGCTTGTGCAGTTCGGGCATGCCGTTGGCGGCCGGTCCCTGAAAGCGCACGACCACAACCACGTCGCGGTCCAGCTTTCCATCGCGGAAGGCATGCAGCACGTCCTCCTGATGGTCGAACACGGCGGCCGGGGCCTCGATGGTCCAGCGTTCGGGGGCGACGGAACTGGTCTTGTAGATGCCGCGCCCCAGATTGCCTTCCATCACCTTCATGCCGCCATCGGCGCGGAAGGGATTGGCGGGCGCACGCAGGATGCTGTCGTTGGTGGAAGGGCCGGCTTCTTCCCACACCAGCGTATCATCGCGCAGGTCGGGCTTCTTGCGGTATTCGGCAAAGCCGCCACGGGCCACGGTCAGGATATCGGGATGCAGCAGCCCGGCATCGAGCAGCGAGCCGATCAGGCTGGGCATGCCACCCACGTTATGGAAGGCGTTTACGTCCTCCGACCCGTTGGGGTAGACGCGCGTCAGCTGCGGCACGATGGCGGAAAGCTGGTCAAGGTCGTTCCAGTCGATCACGATTCCTGCAGCCCGCGCCATGGCAGGCAGGTGGATGGCAAGGTTGGTGGACCCGCCCGTGGCCAGCAGGCCGACGGCGGCATTGACGATGGCGCGTTCATCCACGCACAGGCCAAGCGGGCGGTAATCCCCGCCGCGTGCACCGATTTCACCCAGGCGGTGGATGGCGGCCCGCGTCAGTTCCTGGCGCAATTTCGTGTTTGGCGGCACGAAGGAAGAGCCGGGCAGGTGCAGCCCCATCACTTCCATCAGCATCTGGTTGGTGTTGGCCGTGCCATAGAAGGTGCAGGTGCCCGCCGCGTGGTAGGATTCGGATTCCGCATCCATCAGCTTGTCCTTGCCAACCTTGCCTTCGGCATAAAGCTGGCGGATGCGCTGCTTCTCGCTGTTGGGCAGGCCCGAGGGCATGGGGCCGGACGGGATGAGGATGGCAGGCAGGTGGCCAAAGCGCAGCGCGCCGATCAGCAGGCCCGGCACGATCTTGTCGCATATGCCCAGCATGGCGACACCTTCATACATGCCATGGCTCAGCCCCACCGCCGTGGACAGCGCGATGACATCACGGCTGAACAGCGAGATTTCCATGCCCGGCTGGCCCTGCGTCACGCCATCGCACATGGCGGGCGTTCCCCCCGCCACCTGTGCCGTGCCACCCATCTCGCGTGCGAACAGCTTGATCTGTTCGGGATAGCGGCCATAGGGCTGGTGGGCGGAAAGCATGTCGTTATAGGACGTGATGATGCCCACATTCATGCCGCGCGCCGCCCGCAGCCCCGCCTTGTCGCCTTCGGATGCGGCAATGGCATGGGCAAGGTTGCCACAGGCGAGACGGGGGCGGCTTATGCCGTTTTCACGCTCACGGGCAATCAGGTCCAGATAGGCCCTACGGGTGCGGGCCGAGCGGGTGATGACCCGTTCGGTCACGGCGGTCAGGACGGGGTGCAGGCTCATGGAATCTCACAGACAGTCTATGTATACGACCCGCCCCGCATGGGAGTGGGTCCGCCATCCATTGCAGCAGCAACGACAGCGGGTTTGAAAGCGGCCGGATGTGCGACTATCCTGTGACCGCATGGCGTATGGTCATCTATGTGAAAAAACAGGCCCGAATCAAGACATAAAATTATAAAAACAATCCACCGATAATAACATAATTATCATATCGAACATTTAATGATAGCCGGGCAGCCCTATCAATGCCTGTATGCACACAGGCGCATGCCCGCCCGCTCCGATCCGGATCGGACTGCAGAGGCCGCGGATATCCACCTGCCGGGGTATAAGGAGCACGAAGCCGGAAAGTTCGCGGCATGGAACGCGAACGGCCATGCCGTGACCTGTCCGGTCGCGGCAGGCAACCCGCCGGTTGGCAAAACAGTGTCAATGGCGTGGGAAAGGCGGGAAATGGTGAGCCGGGTGGGATTCGAACCCACGACCATTCGATTAAAAGTCGAATGCTCTACCGACTGAGCTACCGGCTCACATCATCCGTATGAAGGGCTGGCCTGCTGGGTTCGGACCCGCGGCATGGCGCCTTGGGCAGGTCTCTAAACATACGGGGCGGGAGTGTCAACCGGTGCCTGCCCTTATCGGGCATTACCGGGCCACGACCGGCGCGATGCGGGCGCTGCGCGCGCCCCTGCAGGGCAGGTCGCCTGCCGTGATGCTGGCCGGATGGCGGTCTGTGGCGCACCATCCGGCCGGTCTGTCATCAGGCTTCGGCGTCTGCCGGGCGCATCTTGATGATGCGGTCGGGGTCCTGGACCATGCCGCTCTGGCCCGCGCCACGCTTGATCTGGTCGATATGGTCCATGCCTTCGATCACCTGGCCCACGATGGTGTACTGGCCATCCAGATGGGGGGAGGGCTCGAACATGATGAAGAACTGGCTGTTCGCGCTGTCGGGGTTCATGGTCCGCGCCATGCCCACGGTGCCACGCTCGAACTTGGCCTTGCTGGTGAACTCGGCCTTCAGGTCCGGCAGCTTGCTGCCCGAGGTGCCAGTGCCCGTCGGGTCGCCGCCCTGCGCCATGAAGCCGTGGATCACGCGGTGGAAGGGCGTGTTGTCATAAAACCCTTCCGCCGCCAGCGTGCGGATGCGCTCGGCCGCCAGCGGCGCGATATCGGGACGCAGGCGGATCACCACCCGCCCTGTCTTGAGATCGACGTTGATCAGGTCGGACTTGTTTTCTGTAGCAGACATCGTGATCCGTTTCGTAAATTGGGGTGGGAAAGAGGCGGGGCCACAGGGCGCCCCGACCCATCAGCCGCGCAGGCGCGCCAGGATGTGCCTGCGGGTAAAGGGGGGGACAAAACCGGAAATGTCCCCATCCAGCCGCGCGATCTCCTTTACCAGCCGGGAGGAGATGTACTGATGTCCCTCCCGCGCCATGAGGAAAAGCGCGTCAATGTCCGGTGCCATATGCTGGTTCATACCGAACATCTGGTTCTCGTACTCGAAATCCGCAACCGCCCGCAGCCCGCGAATGATTGCATGTGCCCCATGCGTACGTGCCGCATGCACCACCAGCCCGGTAAAACCGACCACGGTAATGGGGGTGGCACGACCGATATTGAGGGGTTCGATATCGGTGCGCAGGCATAGCAGCCGTTCCTCCAGCGGGAGGAGAGGGTGCTTCTCACGGTTTTCGGCAACGCCGATCACCAGCCGGTCCACCAGTCCCGCCGCACGTTCGATGATATCCATGTGCCCGCTGGTCACGGGATCGAACGTGCCCGGATAGAACCCGGTGCGGGGGGCGGGGGCTTCAGTCATCCTGGCCGGCATCGGTGTCAGGGGTCGCATCGGTGGCGGTCACGTCGATCACGTCGCTGTCCTCGCCTTCTTCCCCGTCATCCATTACGGGGAAGACGCTGGTCACCGCCTCCGTATCGTTCAGGCGGAACAGGGTCACGCCGCTGGCCTGACGCGACATGATGCGTACCTGGTTGATGGGCAGACGGATCAGGCGGCCGGCGTCGGTCACCAGCATGATGTCCGTGCCCGCCAGCACCGGCAGCGTCGCCACCACGGCATTGCCCCGCTTGCTGGTGGAGAAGGTCATGTTGTTGATGCCCTGCCCGCCACGTCCGCTGACACGGTAGTCATAGGCGGAAGACCGGCGGCCAAAGCCCGCGTTGCTGACGATCAGCAGCACTTCCTCCGCCGCTTCCAGTTCGGCAAAGCGTTCTGGCGTCAGGGGCAGGTCCCCGGCCGGGATTTCGGCGTCATCGGCGACCGTGGCCTCATCCGTCTCCTCGCCTTCCATCGCGGCTTCCGCGCGGCGGCGGGCATTGGCCATGCGCAGGTAGGCGGCGCGTTCCTCCACCGTGGCATCCACGTGGTTGAGCACGCACAGGCTGTTCACGCTGTCGCCTTCCGCCAGCTTGATGCCACGCACGCCCGAACTGCCACGACCGGCAAACACGCGCAGCGTGTCATCGGTGATCTGGAAGCGGATGCAGCGTGCGTTGCGGGTGCCCAGGAACACGTCCTGGCCCTCGCGGCAGGTGGCGACGCCGATCAGACGGTCGTCCTCATCAAGCTTCATGGCGATCAGGCCGGAGGAGCGGATGTTGCGGAAATCGCTCAGCCGGTTGCGTCGCACGCTGCCCGACGCTGTTGCGAAGACAAGGTGCAGGTTTTCCCACAGGTCCTCATCCTGCGGCAGGGGCAGGACGGCGGTGATCGTATCGCTGCCCAGGTCGGGCAGCAGGTTGACCAGCGCGCGGCCCTTGGCGGTGGGGCTGGCTTCGGGCAGGCGCCAGACCTTTTCCCGATACGCCTTGCCGCCGGAGGAGAAGAACAGCACCCACTGGTGCGTATGGGCGTTGAACGAGCGAACGATGATGTCATCCCCCCGCCGTCCCGCGGCCGTGCGGCCACGCCCGCCCCGGTTCTGGGCGCGGAATACATCGAGCGGTGTGCGCTTGATGAAGCCTTCGCGCGTGATGGTGACGACCATCTGCCCCGGTTCGATCAGGCTTTCATCGGTCTGGTCGCCCGCATAATCGGCAATGTCGGTGGCGCGCGGGGTGGCGATCTCCGCACGGATGGCCACCAGTTCGTTGCGCATGACCTCCATGCGCCGGGGGCGGCTGGCTATGATGTCCAGCAGGTCGTTGATGCGCACCGCGACTTCGGAGAGTTCCTGCTGGATCTTGTCGCGTTCCAGCCCGGTCAGGCGCTGCAGGCGCAGCTCCAGAATGCCGCGTGCCTGCGCTTCGGTCAGGTGGACCGTGCCATCGACGATGACATTGCCCTCGTCATGGATCAGTTCCAGCAGCGGCGCCACGTCGGCTGCATCCCACGCACGCGCCATAAGGGCGGCGCGGGCGGCAGCCGTGTCGGGGGCTGCGCGGATCAGCGCGATCACCGCATCGATATTGGCCACGGCGATGACAAGGCCGACCAGCAGGTGGGCCCGGTCGCGCGCCTTGTTCAGGTCGAAGCGCGCGCGGCGCAGGATCACGTCCTCGCGGAAGCGGATGAACGCTTCCAGCACGTCCTTCAGCCCCATCAGCCGTGGCTGGCCGCCATCAAGGGCCAGCATGTTCACGCCAAACGAGGTCTGCAGCTGCGTGAAGCGGTAGAGCTGGTTGAGCACCACCTCCGGCGTTGCCTCGCGCTTGATCTCGATGACGATGCGCATGCCCGAACGGTCGCTCTCGTCGCGGATGTCGGAAATGCCCTCGACCTGCTTGGTGCGCACCAGGTCGGCAATACGTTCCTGCAGCGTGGCCTTGTTCACCTGATAGGGGATCTCGGTCACGATGATCGCCTTGCGGTCCTTGCGGATGTCCTCGATCCCGGCCTTGGCGCGGATGATGACCGAGCCGCGTCCCGTCTCGAACGCGCTGCGGATGCCCGCGCGGCCAAGGATGGTGCCCCCGGTGGGGAAGTCGGGGCCGGGCACGTATTCCAGCAGGTCATCCAGCGTCATATCGGGACGCGCGATCATGGCCAGTGTCGCGTCAATGATCTCGCCGGGGTTGTGGGGCGGGATGTTGGTCGCCATGCCCACCGCGATGCCGGACGCACCGTTGACCAGCAGGTTGGGGAAGGCTGCGGGCAGGATCTTGGGTTCCTGCTCGCTCTCGTCATAATTGGGCTGGAAATCGACCGTGTCACGGTCGATGTCATCGAGCAGGAAGGACGCGGCCTTGGCCAGACGTGCTTCGGTATAACGCATGGCGGCGGGCGAATCCCCGTCCACCGACCCGAAATTGCCCTGCCCGTCGATCAGCTTCACCCGCATCGACCACGACTGCGCCATGCGCACCATGGCGTCGTAGATGGAGGAGTCGCCATGCGGGTGGTATTTACCCATCACGTCACCGACCGCGCGGGCCGATTTGCGGTAGGGCTTGTCGTGGGTGAAGCCGCTTTCGCGCATGGAATACAGGATGCGGCGATGCACCGGCTTCAGCCCGTCGCGCACGTCCGGCAGGGCGCGGCTGACAATGACGGACATGGCGTAGGCGAGGTAGGAGGAGCGCATTTCCTCCTCGATCGTGACCGGCAGCATGTCGGACGGGGGCAGGGGATCGTCGGGTATCTCGGTCAAGGCAGTTCCGTCATGTCAGGGTTATCCCGCCCATCGGGCCGGCTGGCGCATGGGCGGGACGGAAGGCAGGCATGGCGCGCGGGCGGCCATCATGTCCCTGCCTGCATCATAGCATGTCTTGCCCCCCGGCGCGAAGCGCCGCGCGGGGGGCTGGAGGCGGTTCAGAACGGAATTTCGTCATCCAGGTCGCTGCCGCCGCCCGGCGCGTCCCAGCCGCCCGAACCGCCGCCGCCCTGGCCGCCACCGCCCGCCGGGCGGTCATTGCCGCGCTGGGGCTGCTGGCGCGCGGGCGCGCTGTAGCCGCCACCACTGCCGCCACCATAGCCACCGCCGTAACCGCCACCCGTGTCCTCGCCGCCCGCGTCACCGCCACGGTTGCTGTCCAGCAGTACCAGTTCGCCACGGAACCGGTCGATGACCACTTCGGTGGTGTAACGGTCCTGGCCGCCCTGGTCGGTCCATTTGCGGGTCTGGAGCGTGCCTTCCAGGTAGACCTTGCGGCCCTTGCGCAGGAAACGCTCGGCCACGTCGCCCAGACGGTCGTTGAAGATGACGACCCGGTGCCATTCCGTCCGCTCGCGCCGCTCACCCGACGCGCGGTCATTCCATGTGTCGCTTGTGGCCAATGTCAGGGAGACGATCTTCGCCCCGCTCTGGCTGGTGCGGACTTCGGGGTCCTTGCCCAGATTGCCGACCAGAATGACCTTGTTGACGCTGCCCGCCATATGCTGTCCTGCTGCAGTTCGAGTATGGGACCGGCAGATGGGGCAAAAAACCCCCGCCGGGTGATGCCACGGGCCGCCTGCTGGCAGCCGTGGCGAAATAGGTGTGGCGATCTTACCGGATTGTCCCCGGAAATGCGAGGGCGGGCGGGACGGTGCGATCGCTCCGGCGTATTCCCCTGCCATGGGCGCGTGATTGTGGCACCATTGTGGGAAGGGTTGGCCTGCCACCCTTGTTGTCGGGGGGCGGCGGGACCAGATATGGGCTGGCCGGGAATGGCGGCCGGCATCCGGCTCCCCCGCGCGGGGGCGGAACAGGGAGAGTTCATGAACGTTTCTTCACGTCCGGGGCAGAAGGTTCCGGCGGGCCAGCATGTCAGCCAGCAGTCCATCCGCGTGCGGGGTGCGCGCGCGCACAATCTGAAAAACGTGGATGTCGATATCCCGCGTGATGCGCTGACGGTCATGACCGGACTGTCCGGCTCGGGCAAGTCATCGCTTGCATTCGACACCATCTATGCCGAAGGCCAGCGGCGCTATGTCGAAAGCCTGTCGGCCTATGCCCGCCAGTTCCTCGAACTCATGGGCAAGCCGGATGTCGACTCGATCGAGGGGCTGTCCCCCGCCATTTCCATCGAGCAGAAGACCACATCGAAGAATCCGCGCTCCACTGTCGGCACCGTAACGGAAGTGCACGACTACATGCGCCTGCTGTGGGCGCGGGCGGGCGTGCCGTATTCCCCCGCCACCGGCCTGCCGATCGAGGCGCAGACGATCAGCCAGATGGTCGATCGCGTCATGGCCATGCCCGAGGGCACGCGGCTCATGCTGCTGGCCCCGGTGCTGCGCGACCGCAAGGGCGAGTGCAAGAAGGAACTGGCCGAACTCCAGCGCAAGGGCTTCACCCGCGCCAAGGTGGACGGCACGCTGTACACGATTGACGAGGTGCCCGAACTCAACCGCCGCCTGCGCCACACGGTGGAAGCGGTGGTGGACCGCATCGTGGTCAAGGAAGGCATCGAAAGCCGTCTGGCCGACAGTTTTGAGACCGCGCTCGGCCTGTCCGACGGGCTGGTCTATGCCGAAGAGGTGGTGAAGAACCTGCCGGAAGGCGAGGAAGCGCCGCGCACGGTCTTTTCCTCGCGCTTCGCCTGTCCCGTCAGCGGTTTCACGCTGGAGGAGGTCGAACCCCGCCTGTTTTCCTTCAACGCGCCGCAGGGTGCCTGCCCGGCCTGTGACGGAATCGGACAGGAAACCTTTTTCGACCCGCGCCTGATCGTGCCCGACGAATCGCTTTCGCTGGGGGCAGGCGCAATCACGCCCTGGCGCAGCAGCCAGAGCGCGTACTACACCCAGACGCTGGCCTCCATCGCCGCGCATTACGACGTGTCGATGGACACACCGTGGGAAGACCTGCCCGAAGGCGTGCGCGACGTGATCCTGTATGGCGGAAAGGACCCGATCGAATTCACCTACCGCGATGACCGCCGCGCCTACAGCCTGACCAAGCCGTTCGAGGGCGTGGTCACCAACCTGCGCCGCCGCATGGCGGAAACCGACAGCGTATGGGTGCGCGAGGAACTCTCGCGCTACCAGTCCGAAAAACCCTGCCATGTGTGCGATGGCGCGCGCCTGCGGCCCGAAGCCCTGTCGGTCAGGGTAGCGGGGCTGAACATCGCGCAGGCATCCGACATGCCGATTCGAAGGGCGCTGGACTGGTTCGGCACGGTGGAGGCGACACTCACGCCCCAGCGCGCCGAGATCGCGCACCGCATATTGCGTGAAATCCTGGATCGCCTGCGCTTCCTTGATGACGTGGGGCTGGATTACCTGACCCTGTCACGCGGTTCGGCCACGCTTTCGGGCGGGGAGAGCCAGCGCATCCGCCTGGCCAGCCAGATCGGTTCGGGCCTGACGGGCGTGCTGTATGTACTTGATGAACCCTCCATCGGGCTGCACCAGCGCGACAATGAACGCCTGCTGGGCACGCTGGACCGGCTGAAGAAGCTGGGCAACACCCTGATCGTGGTCGAGCATGACGAGGACGCGATCCGCGCCGCCGACTGGCTGATCGACATGGGCCCCGGTGCCGGGGTCAATGGCGGCAACATCGTCGCCGCCGGAACCCCTGCGGAGGTCGCGGCCAACCCCGACAGCCTGACGGGTGACTACCTGTCGGGCCGCAGGTGCATTCCCGTGCCGCAAAAGCGCCGGAAGATCGACCCGAAGCGTAAACTGGTGCTGGAAGGGGCAACGGGCAACAACCTCAAGGACGTGACGGCGGAATTCCCGCTGGGCACCTTCACCTGCGTGACCGGCGTGTCGGGCGGCGGCAAGTCCACGCTGGTGATCGACACGCTGTACAAGGCCCTGTCGCGCAGGCTCATGGGGTCGGGACAGAATCCGGCACCCTATGCGGCAATCAGCGGGCTGGACCAGCTCGACAAGATCATCGACATCGACCAGTCGCCCATCGGGCGCACCCCGCGTTCCAACCCGGCAACCTATACCGATCTGTTCGCCCCCATCCGCGACTGGTTTGCCGAACTGCCCGAAAGCAAGGCGCGGGGCTACAAGCCGGGCCGCTTCTCCTTCAACGTCAAGGGCGGCCGGTGCGAGGCCTGCCAGGGAGACGGGGTGCTCAAGATCGAGATGCACTTCCTGCCCGACGTGTTCGTCACCTGCGATACCTGCAAGGGTGCGCGCTACAACCGCGAGACGCTGGACGTGAAGTTCCGGGGCAAATCGATTGCCGACGTGCTGGCCATGTCGGTGGATGAGGCGCTGCCCTATTTCTCCGCCGTGCCGCGCATCCGTGACCGGCTGGCCATATTGCAGAAGGTGGGGCTGGGCTACGTCGCCCTTGGCCAGCAGGCGACCACGCTTTCGGGTGGCGAGGCGCAGCGCGTCAAGCTGTCCAAGGAGCTGGCGCGCAGGGCGACGGGGCGCACGCTGTACATCCTCGATGAACCCACAACCGGCCTGCATACCGAGGACGTGCGCAAGCTGCTTGAGGTGCTGCACGCGCTGGTGGACCAGGGCAACACGGTCGTGGTGATCGAGCATAATCTGGAGGTCATCAAGACTGCCGACTGGGTGATCGACATGGGGCCGGAAGGTGGCGATGGCGGTGGCCGGATCGTGGCCTGCGGCACGCCCGAACAGGTCGCGGCCTGCACCGACAGCCATACGGGGCGATTCCTGCGCCCGCTGCTGGAGCACAGGCCCGTCGTGCCGGTTGCCAGCCCCGCGCGGAAGCCGGCGGGCAAGGTTGCGGCCCGCGGCAGGAAAGCCACGGCGGACAAAGTGACCGCACCCGCGAAAAAGAAGGCAAAACCGGCAAAAAGCAGCCGCAAACCTGCAAAATAGATATCTATTTTTCCAAACGCTGCGGGGAAGCGGGAAAAAAACTTTGGCAGCAGTGCGAAAAACACTTGCGCCACAAGGCCCGCAGGCCCTATCAGCGCCTCTCTTGGCCCAAGGGGGCAATCTTGCCCAACAGGCTGTCTACTGGTTTGGGGGTACGTGATGAACGCACTTGCTCAACTGGGGATGGTCTCGGAACACCCGAGCAATAACCAGATCTCTTCAGCGCCGTTTTCGTCCGAGGACGACCGGAAAGATTACTTCGTCGAAAAAGACGGGATGAAGTTTGCGGGAACGCATCTTCTTGTCGATCTTTGGGATGCCCGGAATCTTGATGATCCCGAGCAGATCGACCGTACCCTGTGTGAGGCCGCCGTGACGGCCGGGGCTACGATCCTGCACAGCCACTTCCATCACTTCACGCCCAATGGTGGCGTGTCGGGCGTGGTCGTGCTGGCGGAAAGCCATATTTCCATCCACACGTGGCCCGAGCGCAATTTCGCTGCCGTGGATATCTTCATGTGTGGGGCATGTGATCCCCATCTCGCGATCCCGGTCATGCAGCGCCTGTTCCAGGCGGGCCGGATCGAGGTGGACGAGCAGCGTCGCGGGCGCGTGCAGCCCTGACGGGCTGTTGCCGGGGCGTGGCTGTGCGCGGCCCCGGCATGTCTTTTCAGAATTACGAAGTGCCGGGCCGGATTGATTTCCGGCCCGTGCTTTTTCATGTGCATTGATTAGGACGGAAAGGGAGATCGCAATGTCCCGTGAGTGGATCAGCGAGGGCCTGTACGAAGGCTGGCGGCAGGAACTGCGGGTGGACCGGATGCTGGCGCGCACCAAAAGCGCGTTCCAGGATATCGCCGTGTTCGAGAACGTCGATCTTGGCCGCGTGCTGATGCTTGATGGCGTGGTCCAGATCACGGAACGCGATGAATTCGTCTATCAGGAAATGCTGACCCATGTGCCGCTGCTGGAACATGGCGATGCGAAGCGCGTGCTGATCATCGGCGCGGGCGATGGCGGCGTGCTGCGTCGCGTGCTGGAACACGCCACGGTGGAAAAGGCCGTGATGGTCGAGATTGATGGCGATGTCATCGACCTGTCCAAAAAGTTCCTGCCCGGTATTGCGGGCGATGCCTGGACCAGTCCGCGTGCCGAGGTGATCGTGGGGGACGGGATCGAATATGTCACCAACGCTGCCGATGGGTCATTTGACGTGATCATTGTCGACAGCACCGACCCGATTGGCGTGGGCGAAGTGCTGTTTACCGATTCGTTCTACAAGCACTGCGCACGCATCCTCAGCGCCAGCGGCATTATCGTGAACCAGTGCGGCGTGCCGTTCATGCAGGCGGACGAACTGCGGGACACCAGCGCGCGCCGGGCGCAGTTTTTCGATCATGTCTCGGCCTATGTCGCGGCGGTGCCCACCTATGTCGGCGGGTTCATGACGCTGGGCGTCGCGGCAAAAGGCGGTGTTCCGGGCAGGCAGCCGGTGGACGTGATCCGCGCGCGCGCGCAGAAGGCGGGCATCAGGGACACGCGGTACTGGACACCGGAAATGCACGTCGCATCCTTTGTCCTGCCGCCCTATATCGCCAGCAACCTGCCGCGCTGAGCGCATGCGGGGGCGGACATGCGCATGAAAAAAGGCCGGGGGGCATCCGCTCCCCGGCCTTTTGCGTTATCCGGCGTGGGCCGCCCGTTCAGGCAACGGGGGCCATGCGCGCGGTCTTGCGCAGGCTGACCAGTTCCGCGCCCAGTTCCTTCACCCCGACTTCGAAGACCTTGAAATGGGGGGTGGAAAGATGGGATTCGAATGCGGCTTCATCATCATAGACTTCCAGCAGGATGATGGTCTGCGGGTCGTCCATCGGGCTTACGGCCTCAAAGCGCTGGCAGCCTCTTTCATCCGCCACGGAATGCGCGCTGTCATAGGCGCAGAGTTCAAGGAAGTGATCACGATTTTCCGCTGGAATGCGGAATTCGGCCACGATGGTCAGCGGGCTTGTGGTCATGGCTGGGCTTTCCCTTTCAGGGTGCGGTAACGGAACATATTGCCTGCATGGCATGGGCGGCGGCGCCCGTGCAGCAGGGGGTGATTTTCATGGATTGACTTGGCCTGTCGGGTCATGTCAAGTCGACAGTGTCGATACGGGAGAGACCAGTCTTGCGCTGGCGCCGAAGGAGCAACCGCCCCGGAAACTCTCAGGCCAAAGGACCGGTCGGCCAAGACTTCTGGAAAGAGGCATCCCGTACCGGATGCCCGCCGACGGGATAGCGATCTCAGGCACAGGCGACAGAAGGGGCACTTAAGGATCCATCCGGGTCTGACAGGAGTCCTGATATGTCCACACCGTTACCCGCACCCGTTCCGGTCTTGTCGCCATTTTCCCTTCCCCGTTCCGCTGGCGCGCATCGTGCCATGTTGCCCGCATGCCGCGCATGCGGGGCTGGCTGCGCGCATGCGGACCCGCACAACAAGGTCCTGCCCGCATGAACCAGCCATTGCTGCGCACCCCGCTCCATGACCTGCATCTTGAACTTGGTGCCCGCATGGTACCGTTTGCAGGCTATGACATGCCGGTGCAGTACCCCGCCGGTGTCATGGCCGAACACCTGCATACCCGGGCAAAGGCGGGGCTGTTCGATGTCTCGCACATGGGGCAGGTGCGCATCCGCGCGCGTTCGGGGCAGGTGGCGGATGCCGCCCGCGCGCTGGAAGCCCTGGTGCCTGCCGATGTCGTGGCCCTCAGGCCCGGCCGCCAGCGCTACGGCCTGTTCACCACGGCGGATGGTGGCATAAGCGATGACCTGATGATCACCCATATGGGTGAATGGCTGCTGCTGGTGGTCAATGCGGCGTGCAAGCAGGCGGATTTCGCCCATGTGCAGAAGGCCCTGGAGCAGACCTGCACGGTGGAGATGCTCGATGGCCGCGCGCTGATCGCACTCCAGGGACCGGCGGCGGAAGCGGCCCTTGCCAGCCTCGACCCCAGAGCTGCCGACATGCGCTTCATGGATGTGGCGGAACTGGACCTGGCGGGCGTGGCCTGCATCGTCTCGCGTTCCGGCTACACGGGTGAGGACGGCTATGAGATCGGCATGGCCGACAGGGATGCCGTAACGGTGGCCCGCGCCCTGCTGGCCTGCCCCGATGTTGCCCCTGCCGGGCTTGGTGCGCGCGACAGCCTGCGGCTGGAAGCCGGGCTGTGCCTGTATGGTTCCGATATCGACCTGACCACCACCCCGGTCGAGGCCGCCCTTGAATGGTCCATCCAGAAAAGCCGCAGGCCCGGTGGCGCGCGCGCGGGCGGCTATCCGGGTGCCGCGATCGTGGCTGACCAGCTGGCCGATGGCACCACGCGCCGCCGCGTCGGCCTGCGCGCCGAAGGCCGTGCGCCGGTGCGCGGCGGGACCGACCTGTTTGCCGACGAGACGGGTGTCACCCCTGTCGGCCACGTGACATCCGGCGCATTCGGCCCCAGTGCGGGTGGTCCCGTGGCCATGGGTTATGTCGCGGCCGACCATGCGGTGGTGGGCACGCGGCTTTTTGCTTCCGTGCGCGGGCGGCTGCTGCCGGTGCAGGTCAGCGCCCTGCCGTTCGTTGCCCCCACGTTCAAACGCTAGGGGCGCCGTTTTTCAGGACCGCAATTCAAGAGCAATGGAGTGATCGAGATGACTGTCTATTACACGAAGGAACATGAGTGGCTGCGCGTCGAGGGTAATGTCGCGGTGGTCGGCATCACCGCGCATGCGGCGGGCGAGCTGGGCGAACTGGTATTTGCCGAATCCCGTGATCCCGGCACCACGGTCGAGCAGGGCGACAGCGTGGCCGTGGTCGAGTCCGTCAAGGCGGCATCCGACATCTATGCGCCGGTCACGGGCGATGTGCTGGCCTTCAACGATGCGCTGACCGATGATGCCGCACTGGTCAACCGTGACCCCGAGGGCGAGGGCTGGATCGTACGCATGACCGTGGCCGATGCCTCCCAGCTCGAGGGCCTGCTGGACCACGCCACCTACACCGCGCTGGTTGGCTGACCCTTCCCCCCTTTACCCTCTTTACGGAGTATGCTGGCCGTGACGTCTTCCTCCCGTGGTTCTTCTTCCCTGTGGCATGGTCTGGGTGATGATGGCGGCGCGTTCTGCGCCCGCCATGTCGGGCCCGATGCACGTGACGTGGCCGACATGCTCCGCGTGGTGGGAGCCGACACGCTTGATACCCTGATCGAGCAGACGGTGCCGGGCAGCATCCGCCTGGATGGGGCGATGGGTCTTGGCGCGGGCCTGTCCGAACACGCGGCCCTTGCGCGCCTGCGTGCCATCGCGGGCGAGAACCGCGTGCTGACCTCGCTCATCGGGCAGGGCTATTACAACACGATCCTGCCCGGCGTGATCCAGCGCAACGTGCTGGAAAACCCGGCCTGGTACACGGCCTATACCCCCTACCAGCCCGAGATCAGCCAGGGGCGGCTGGAATCGCTGCTCAATTTCCAGACACTGGTCATCGAACTGACCGGGCTGGACGTGGCCAATGCCTCCCTGCTTGATGAAGGCACGGCCGCCGCCGAAGCCATGGCCATGGCGCGGCGCGTGGCGAAAAGCAGGGCAAACGCCTTTTTTGTCGATGCCGGCTGTCACCCGCAGACCATCGCGGTCATCCGTACCCGGGCCGAGCCGATGGGCTGGCAGGTCGTGGTGGGGGACCCCGCAACCGACCTGGATGCGGCGGCGGTATTTGGCGCGGTATTCCAGTATCCCGGGTCGACAGGGGAAATCCGTGACCCGCGCGCGTGGATCGAGGCGCTGCACGGTGCTGGTGCGGTCGCCGCCATGTGTGCCGACCCGCTGGCACTCATGCTGCTGCAGAGCCCCGGCGCGCTGGGGGCGGATATTGCCGTAGGCTCCATGCAGCGTTACGGCATGCCCATGGGGGCCGGTGGGCCGCATGCCGCGTACATGGCGGTGCGTGATGCATTCCGCCGCAACATTCCCGGCCGCATCGTGGGCGTGTCCATCGATGCGCGCGGCAGGCCCGCCTACCGTCTGGCGCTGCAGACGCGCGAGCAGCATATCAGGCGCGAGAAGGCGACCTCGAACATCTGCACCGCCCAGGCGCTGCCGGCCATCGTGTCCTCCATGTACGCGCTGTACCATGGGCCCGTGGGGCTGAAGGCCATTGCCACACGTGTGCACGGGCTTGCCGGCATCCTTGCCGCCGGGCTGCGCGCACTGGGCGCCGATGTGGTGACGCAGGCGTTCTTTGACACGGTCACGGTCCGCACGGGCAGCCAGACCGATGCCGTCATGGCGCGTGCGCTGGCGGCAGGCATGAACCTGCGCCGTGTTGATGATGCGCATGTGGGCATCAGCCTGGATGAAACCACCGTGCCCGAGACCGTGCGCGCCATCTGGACCAGCGTGAGCGGGAATGCCGCGCATGTGGCCGCCATGGAATCCGGCCTGGCGGATGTGCCCGACACCATTCCCGCAGGCCTTGCCCGCACGGGTGACCTGCTGGCCCAGCCGATCTTCTCCGCCTGCCGGTCCGAGACCGACATGCTGCGCTATCTGCGCCGCCTGGCGGACCGTGACCTGGCGCTGGACCGCTCCATGATCCCGCTTGGCTCGTGCACCATGAAGCTGAACGCCACGGCGGAAATGCTGCCGATCACATGGCCGGAATTCTGTGACATCCATCCCTTTGCACCAGCGGACCAGATGCGCGGCTATGCCTGCCTGTTTGCCGAACTGGAGCGCATGCTGTGCCAGATCAGCGGATATGCCGCCGTTTCGCTCCAGCCCAATTCCGGTGCGCAGGGTGAATTCGCGGGGCTCATGGCCATTCGTGGCTACCACCGCGCGCGGGGGGACGGGGCGCGCGATGTGTGCCTGATCCCGGCTTCCGCGCATGGCACCAACCCCGCCTCTGCCCAGATGGCGGGCATGAAGGTGGTGGTCGTGGCATGCGATGCGCAGGGCAACGTGGATATGACGGACCTGAAGGCCAAGGTCGCGAAACATGCCGACCAGCTTGCCGCGATCATGATCACCTATCCCTCCACCCATGGCGTGTTCGAGGAGAACGTGCGCGAGATCTGCCAGCAGGTCCATGCGGCGGGCGGGCAGGTTTATGTGGATGGCGCCAACCTGAACGCGCAGGTCGGCCTTGCGCAGCCGGGCGTGTATGGCGGGGATGTCAGCCATTTCAACCTGCACAAGACCTTCTGCATCCCGCATGGCGGTGGTGGCCCCGGCATGGGGCCGATCGGGGTGGGCGCGCATCTGGCGCCCTACCTGCCGGGCGTGCCGCAGCTTGGGGGTGCGAATGCCATTTCTGCAGCCCCCTTCGGTTCGGCCGATGTGCTGCCCATCTCATGGATGTACATGGTCATGATGGGGGATGCGGGGCTGAAGCGTGCGACCGAGGTTGCGATCCTGAACTCCAACTACATTGCCGCCAGGCTGTCGGATCATTATCCGGTGCTCTATCGCGGGGCGAACGGGCGGGTGGCGCATGAATGCATCATTGACCTGCGCCCGCTCAGGGATGCCACGGGCGTTACGGTGGATGACATTGCCAAACGCCTGATCGACCATGGCTTCCATGCGCCTACCGTCAGCTTCCCGGTGGCGGGGACGTTCATGATCGAACCCACGGAATCCGAAAGCCGGGCCGAACTGGATCGCTTCTGCGATGCGATGATCGCCATCCGCGCCGAAATCGGCGCGGTGGAAAAGGGCGCACTGGATATCGAACAGAGCCCGCTGCGCCATGCCCCGCACACCGTGCGTGACCTGACCGACCCGGACTGGGCGCGGGCCTATGACCGTGCGGCCGCCTGCCTGCCCGGCAACGTGCATCCGGCCAGCAAATACTGGTCGCCCGTCAACCGGCTGGATAACGCCTATGGGGATCGCAACCTGATCTGCTCATGCCCGGACATGAGCACCTATACCGACTAGGGGCTGATTGCGCCCCCGTGGTTCATGTATATATCTGACACGATATAATATGGACCATATGGGGGCAGCATGGTGAACAGGGTTGTGGGGCGTGTGGGGATCGGGGCGCTGGCCTGTGTCATGGCGGCCGGCCTGTCCGCCCGCCATCCCGCCATGGCGCGTGACGTGACCGACATGGCGGGCACGGCCCAGTCCGTGCCGGACCAGCCGGCACGGATTGCCGACCTGTGGTTTGCCCATAATGAACTGGTGCTCATGCTGGGTGGCGCACGGCAGATCGTCATGACCGTTGACCGCCCGCAGGCGCGGCCGTGGATGTACACCGTCTTTCCCGCGCTGTTCCAGGCGCGTGCCGTCAACGGCCCGCAGGTCAATGCGGAATCCCTGCTGCGTGACCATGTGGATCTTGTATTCGTGCCCGATGCCACGGCCACCATCGCGGCCTTCCGGGGGGTGGGGGTGCCGACGCTTGTGGCATCCTTCCGCGATGTGGCGGGGCTGCTGCGGGTGGTGGACATGACCGCGACGGCACTGGGCACGCCGCAGGCGCACGACACGGCCACACGTTACCGTCAGATGATGACGCAGACGGTCGATGACGTGCGCGACCGCCTGACGCATGTCACGGCAGCGGCAAGGCCGCGCGTGCTGCATGTGCAGTCGCTCCATCCGCTGCGGGTGGACGGGACGGACAGCATTGTCGATGAATGGATCACGCTTGCCGGTGGCCGCAACGCGGCGCAGGGCATAAGCGGGAACATGAAGCCCGTCTCCATCGAGCAGGTGGTGGCATGGGACCCGGATGTCATCATCCTCGGCCCCGATTGCGGCGCACTGGACACGGCGGCGGACGCTACATGGCGGCAGTTGCGGGCAGTACGCGCGGGGCAGGTGCACCAGAACCCCGCCGGTGTCTTCCCATGGGACCGGTACGGCAGTGAACTGCCGCTCCAGATCCGCTGGGCAGCGAAGATCCTGCATCCCGACCTGTTTGGCGATGTGGATCCGGTTGCCATGACACAGGAATTCTACCGTAACTGGTTTCATTATGACCTGGGCACGGCACAGGCGCGGCAGATCCTTGCGGCCGGACCACCACAACCCCTTCCGCAGGCACCGGATGGTCAGCACCCGTGAGCCTGCGCGCGCTGCTTGTGACGGGGCTGTGCAGTGGCGGGCTGCTTGTGCTGATGGTGGTGTCGGCCTGCGTCGGGCGGTTCCCGCTGCCCGTGGGGCAGGTACTGCACACGCTGCTGGCGGCGGCAGGCATGGTGCGGCATGCCACCGGCGGGCGTGCCGACATGGTGCATACCATCGTGTTTGGCGCGCGCCTGCCGCGTATTGGCGGGGCGGTGTGCGTGGGGGCCGCGCTGTCGGTGGCGGGGGCTGCGTATCAGGCCGTGTTCCGCAACCCGCTCGTCTCTCCCGGTCTGCTGGGGGTGCTGGCGGGGGCGGGTACCGGGGCGGCGCTGGGCATTGTCTGGAATCTGGGGCATGGGGGCGTGGCCGGGCTGTCCTTTCTTGGCGGTCTGGCTGCCGTGGGGTTCGGGGTTGGCATTGCGCAGGTGTTTGACGCCACATCCATGATGATGCTGGTCTTTGGCGGGCTGATCAGTTCGGCGCTGTTCACGGCGCTGCTGTCACTGCTCAAATATGTGGCGGACCCGCAGAACCAGTTGCCCGACATCGTATTCTGGCTGCTGGGCAGCCTGACGCAGGTCACGCCGGGGGCGCTGGGCGTGCTGGCCGGGCCGGTGGTGGCGGGGATCGTGCTGCTTTCCGCCTGCGGCCGTATGCTGGATGGGCTGGCCATGGGGGATGAGGAAGCGCGCACGCTGGGCATTCCGGTCGTGGCCCTGCGCTACGGGGTGATCGGTGCGGCCACGGTGCTGGCGGCGCTGACCGTATCGGTGGCGGGCATGATTGGCTGGGTTGGCCTGGTGGTGCCGCATGTGGCGCGTCTGCTGGTGGGGCCGTGCAACATGCGGGTGCTGCCGGTTAGCGCGTGTCTTGGCGCGATGTTCCTGCTGTCCTGTGATGACCTGGCGCGCACCCTGTCTGCCGAGGAGATACCCGTGGGCCTGATTGCCGACCTGCTGGGGGTCGTGGTGTTCATATCCGTGCTGCCGCTGCTGCGGCGGGGGTGGCGGGCATGAGCGGGGCCGATGTCCTGCTGCACATGGACCATGCGGGCTTTCACCGTGGCAGGCGTGGCGTGCTGCATGATCTCTCGTTTTCCATAAGGCGGGGCGAACTGGTGGCCCTGCTTGGGCCCAATGGTGCGGGCAAGACCACGCTCCTGCGCCTGCTGCTGGGCCTTGCACGGCCCGATGGCGGGCAGGTCTGGCTGGAGGGACGGCCGATGGCGGCCTGGTCACGGCGTGAGATCGCGCGCCGCATTGCCTATGTGCCGCAGGGACATGTGCCGCTGTTTCCCTACAGCGTGCGCGACATCGTGGGTATGGGGCGGCTGGCGGAAACACCGTTCGCCCCGCGCCTGCGTGATGCTGACCGTGATGCGGTAGCTCATGCGCTGGGTGAACTGGCCATCACCCATCTGGCGGACCGCGCCTATACCGACCTTTCGGGCGGCGAGCGGCAGGCCGTGCTGCTGGCGCGCGCGCTGGCGCAGGGGGCGGCCATGCTGGTGCTGGATGAGCCGGAAACCGGGCTGGATTACGGGCAGAAGCAGCGGCTGTATGCCCTGCTGCGCAGGCTGGCGGGGCAGGGGCATGCCATCATCGCCACCACGCATGACCCGATTCAGGCGGCCTGCGTGTTTGACCGTGCGCTGCTGCTGCGCCACGGCCGCCTGATGGCCGATGGTGTTGCAGCCGACCTGCTGGATCAAGCCATGCTGGCGCGCCTTTATGCCTCGGGCTGAACTGCGTTAGGGGAGAGCGGGGTTCAGGTAAGGCTTTTTTCAAAAAGCCTCGGAAGGACGCCGCCTTTTTGGGAAAAGGCGGTACCCGGAAATGCCTGTTATTTCAAAACGGCAAGTCAGCGATTATAGGGATTGGTATCGACCCGCACGGCCTTGCCCGTGCGGTCATAATACAGGATGGCCGTGCCGCGCTTTTCGGCATAGCCGTCCGGCTCCCCCGTAGGCGTCCAGAACAGCAGGCGGTTCACGTCCGGCTGTTCCTTTACCTTGTCGCCCTGCGGAATGTAGCGGTACTGGCTATAGTCCATGTGCAGCCGGGGCAGGGGCGGCTTCTTGGAAAGCTGGTGCATGGAGGCATGACGCTGCGAGGCTTCGCCGGGGTCTTCGTTGCCCGCGTCCGCGTGGCCGCCTTCAGCCAGCGCCGCAGTGGGCACAAGACTCACGCACAACCATCCCCATAGCATCCACCGCCGCAACCCGATTGACATGTGCGCAGGCCCTTCCCTCGTTCCCGATAGCGGGGCCACCATCCTCCTTTTCCATGCCGGACGCAATATCAGGCCGGCATGGTACCCTTACTGGAAAGGCAGGTAACGGAAATCGAAGAAGATCTCGCTCAGGCTGGTCGTGGGCGCGCCGCCCATGCCACCCCATGTATGCACGCGTGAATAGGCCAGCTGCGTGCCTGCCTGCACGGTGCCGTACTGGCCATGGATGAAGCGGTACCACGCACCGATGGTAAACTCCTCCACCGAACGGATATTGGCCGTGCAGCCACCAAGGGCCGCCGTGTTGAGGTCGGAGCCCTCCGTCATGCAGCCGGTATTGTCGGCCATGGGGTTGCCATAGCCGTAAGCCTGCCCATCCTCGCTGAAGTAGCTGCGGCCCGAACGCTGCATGCCGAAATAGCCATACACGTCGAGCACCTTGTTCGGATGCGCGATCACGCCCGCAGTCGTCTGCGCGGAGGACAGCAGCGCAGGCGCGCCATTGGCGTTCAGGGTCGCATCGGGCAGCAGCACGGAGCCGTAGCGGCCGATGCCGCGCCCCGTCAGCCCCGCCAGCCGGACTTCCAGCCGGTGCGGGATGACAGGCAGGATCATCGACCCGCCCACACCCCAGGCAATGGCGGTATGGTTCTCGCCCACGCCGTTTATGACCGAGCGGTCGTGCGGGAAATGGACCACGCCTTCCACTTCGTAATGGCCCCAGTGGGGGTCCCACGCCAGCTTGCCGATCACGTCGGGCGCGATTTCGTTGGAATAGTTGGTGCTGGCGCTGCTCAGCCCCACGCCGTCGGAACCGAGCTTGGCATAGCCGCCATGGGGCAGGGCGTACTGGCCGTTGCCAATGTCGTCGCCAAAGCCGGTGGTATCATAGATGGTGGCCGGGTTCTCGATCGAAAGACCCGTCCACAGCCGGTGCTGGAGGAAGTCCTTGACCACGCGCACCTGCCACTGCCGCGACCAGGTCTGGCCCGCCAGGATGGAGGATTCGATGGTTTCGGGCAGGCTTTCCTGTCGCGGCACGATGCCCACGCGGTCCGGTGTCAGCATGGTCCATGCCTGCCCGATCAGGAAATGCATGTTCGCGCGTGAATCATCCAGTGTCAGGTAGGCCTGCCGCAGGCGCGGCACGTAGGAATTGCTTTCATACGGATTGGTGGTTTCGGCACTGGCACCAAAATCGGTTTCCACAAAACCCGCCACGGTCAGATGCGGGTTGAGCTGCCCCCGCGCCATGAGCGAGAAGCGCGAATACCGCGCATCGCCATTGAAGTTGGTGGTGTGGAAGTTGGAACTGTTACGGAAGGGGATGGCATTCCAGTAGTTGAATATGCCCGAGGAAACCTGCCGGTTCTCCACCAGCGCCGCCGCATCGAAGAACCCGCCGAGGATGATGGAGACCGGGCCAAGGTGGAAGACCTTGCTGCCCAGCGCGCCAGCGGACTGCGCGCCCACCGTCTCACGGTTGTGGGGGCCGACATTGTTGTTGGCCATGTGGGAGATCAGGTCTTCCTCCCGGTGGGCCACGACGGTTTCCAGGGTTGGCGTGTCAACCGGTTCGAATGTGGCGGACGGCCCGCCGATATGCGGCGCGCGCCCGCGCGTTTCCTCTTCCGTGCCGGATGCCATGTGTGTGGTGGGGCCATGGCCTTCGCTGGGTACCCAGCCGCCGCGTACATGCCCGCCGGAGCCGGTGACCTGCAGCGAATGGCCCGCAGCCGTGCCGCTGCCCCCGGCCTGGGCGCGGTGGCGGGCGATCTGCTGGCGCATGGCCATGAGATCGTTCTGGAGCGCCATCTGCTGCTGTTGCAGGTGTTCCATCTGGCGTTCCATGATATCCAGCGATTCGGGATCATCATCGGCCCACGCGGCACAGACAGGCGCCAGGAACGAGCATACCATCAGCATGCCCGTAAGACGGGCACGCCGATTTATGGAGAAATACGGAATCCGCATATAAGGTCAGAGGGCCCCAAATTCAGGTTTCAGACTATATATGTCAAAACATTTCCGGATAAACAGTAAATAATAATTTCTTTTGAGAACGGGCGGATCGACGGGCGCCAGCCTGCATCATGCCTGCCCGAAGCGATCCGGGGGCGGTGTCAGACGATGTCCGGGCGGCGGGCCGTCATCGCGTGCACGGCATCCTTCCAGAACAGGTCCTCCGGCGCGGGGGTGACGGTGCCATTGTCTACCGGCCCGAATCCCGCGCGCGCCAGCAGCACCTCCAGCATGCGCGGGCGGTCCGCCCCGTCCAGCGCCTGCCACAGGGCGGTGGCCTTGTGCGGGATGAAGCGGGTACCGAATGTAATGATGACAAGCCCGCCGGGTTGCAGCACGCGTGCAATTTCACGAAACATCCGGACTGGCTGGCGCAGGTAGGGCACGACATCGCACAGCAGTGCCGCGTCCATGCTTTCATCGGCCAGTGGCAGGTCGGGGGTTTCGTTCAGGTCTTCCACCACGCGGTCGGTCAGGCGCGGATTGCCGTCCAGCGCCGTGGCGTTCACGTCGATGCCGATCACGCTGTCGAATTCCATGTCGGGCGGCAGGTGGCTGTCCGGTCCCGCCATGAGGTCAAGGATGGCCCCCCCTTCTGGCAGGAGCGTGCGGTACAGCGCGGTGATGGCCATCTGCGCGCCCTGGTCCAGCATGGGGCCGGCGGGACGGCGGGAATAGAATACCGTATCGGATTGCGGGGAAGCCGCGGTGAAGGATTGCGGGTGGAACCCGTGCAGGTCATTCATGGATGTGCCAGACAGTACAGATGTAACCAGAGCCCGATGTGGTGGGCGTATTATCATGCGCCCGGGCATGTGTGACAGGAGAAAAAACAGATGGCCCGCATGATCCATTCAATGATCCGCGTGCGTGATGAGGCGGCAAGCCTTGCATTCTATGAAACCGCCTTTGGCCTGAAAGTGGCCGACCGGCTTGTTTTTGACACCTTTACCCTTATCTACCTTTCGAATGACGAACAGGGCTTCGAGCTGGAACTGACCGTAAACCATGACCGGACCACGCCCTATGACCTGGGTGACGGGTATGGCCATCTTGCGGTGTCGGTGGCGGATGTGGATGCGGAACATGCCCGCCTTGCGGCGGCCGGCCTGTCACCGCTGGCGGTGAAGGACATGTCGTGTGGCGAGCGGTTCGTGGGCCGGTTCTTCTTCATTTCCGACCCCGATGGCTACAGGATCGAGGTCCTGCAGCGCGGCAGGCCGGGGCGTTTTGCCTGATCGGACTTGCAAGCGCGCGCGCGCGGTGCCATCCCGCTGGCACATGGGCGCGCGGTGGCCTTATGACAGGACGGATGATGACCGGTTTTCTCAAGATGCACGGGCTGGGCAATGATTTCGTGGTGGTGGATGAGCGCGTCCACCGCCATGACCTTACACCCGCGCGCATTGCCGCGCTGTGCGACCGGCATACGGGCATTGGCTGTGACCAGTTCGTGACGCTGCGCCCCGCCTGTGCCGAAGGGGCGGACGTGTTCGTGCGCTTCTTCAACGCCGACGGGTCGGAATCGGGTGCGTGCGGCAATGCCTCGCGCTGTGTTGCCGACCTGCTGGCACGGGAGACGGGGCGGTCGGATATCGGCCTGCAGACGCGCGCGGGCGTGCTGCAGGCCACCATCATCCGCCCCGGCCTGGTGACGGTGGACATGGGCACGCCCGCGCAGGGATGGGCGGATGTGCCGCTGGCGGAAGCAATGGATACGCTGCGCCTGCCCATTGCCGGTGATCCGGCGGCGGTGTCCATGGGCAACCCGCATGCGACCTTTTTCCTGTCCGGGGCCGATGCCATGGACCCGTGCGTGGCCGGGCCGGAACTGGAACGCCATCCGCTGTTTCCCGAACGTGCCAATATCGGTTTCGCCCATGTCACGGGGCACGACGCCATGCGGCTGCGGGTATGGGAACGCGGCAGCGGCCTGACGCGGGCCTGCGGGTCGGGCGCGTGCGCCGCCGTGGTCAACGCCGTGCGGCGCGGACTGGTGGAGCGGACCTGCACCGTGATGATGGATGGCGGCGAACTGACCATCACATGGCGCGAAAGCGACGGGCATGTGCTGATGACCGGCCCCGCGACAACCAGTTTCACCGGCACGTTCAGCCCCGAAGACTATCCCCGATGAAGAAGCCCGAAATCCTGACCTTCGGCTGCCGCCTCAACACGTATGAGAGCGAGGTGATGCGCAACCACGCAGCCGCGCTGGACAATGTGGTGATCGTGAATACCTGCGCGGTCACGGGCGAGGCCGAGCGGCAGGCCCGGCAGGCCGTGCGCCGCGCGCACCGCGCGCGACCCGATGCGCGCATCGTGGTGACCGGTTGCGCCGCCCAGATCGACCCCGACCGCTGGGCGGCCCTGCCCGGCGTGACCCGCGTGCTGGGCAACCGGGAAAAGCTGGATGCCGCAAGCTGGAGTGAAATGGCGCTGGGGCAGGGCAACGCCGTGTCCGACATCATGGCGGCGCGCGAGACGGCGCCGCATCTGGTGACCGAATTTGCCGGCCGCACCCGTGCGTTCGTGGAGGTGCAGCAGGGCTGTGACCACCGCTGCACCTTCTGCATCATTCCCTTCGGGCGCGGGCCGTCCCGCTCGGTGCCGGTGGGGGCCGTGGTGGAGCAGGTGCGCGCCCTTGTGCACTCGGGCTACCGCGAAGTGGTGCTGACGGGGGTGGACATCACCTCATGGGGGCATGACCTGCCGGGCAGGCCCCTGCTGGGGCAGTTGTGCCGCAGGCTGCTGGCCCTGGTGCCGGAACTGGAGCGGCTGCGCCTGTCCTCGGTCGATCCGGTGGAAATTGACGCGGACATATGGAAGCTGCTGGAAAACGAGCCGCGCTTCATGCCCTACCTGCATCTGTCGCTGCAGGCGGGGAGTGACATCATCCTCAAGCGCATGAAGCGCCGCCACCTGACAGCGGATGCGGCAGGCGTGGTGGCGCGGGCGCGGGCATTGCGGCCCGATATCGGCATCGGGGCGGACATCATCGCCGGTTTCCCGACCGAGGACGAGGACCTGTTTGAACAGACACTCGATTTTGTACGTGCCAATGCGCTGCCCTACCTGCATGTCTTCCCCTATAGTGAACGCCCGGGCACGCCGGCGGCCCGCATGCCCGCCATTGCGATTCCCGCACGCAGGGCACGCGCGGCCCGTCTGCGCGAAGCGGGGGCGCAGGCCGCGCGTGATTTTCATACACGCCTGCTGGGGCGTTCCCTGCGCGTGCTGATGGAAACGGACACGGCGGGTCATAGCGAGGAATTTGCCCCCGTCAGGCTGGCGGATGGCGCGGTGTCCGTGGCCGGGCGCATCGAAACGGTGCGGCCGGTGGCGGTTGACGATAACGGACTGGTTGCGGAAATTCTCTGATATGGCTCTTGGTTTCTTCTCACGGCTCAAGGCGGGGCTGTCGCGCTCCACCCAGAAACTCAGCGGTGGCATTACCGCCGTCTTCACCCGGCGCAAGCTGGATGACGAGGCGCTGGAGGAACTGGAGGACCTGCTGATCTCCGCCGATCTTGGCCCCAGTGTGGCGGAAAAGGTGATCGACTCCTTCCGCCGCGCCAAATTCGGCAAGGAAGTGACCGACGAGGAAGTCCGTCAGGCCCTGGCGGAAGAAATCGCCACCATCCTCCAGCCCGTCGCCATCCCGTTCGAGCCCGACCCGGAGCGCAAGCCGCATGTCGTGCTGGTTGTGGGCGTGAATGGCACGGGCAAGACCACCACCATCGGCAAGATGGCCCGCTTCTATGGCGAGCAGGGCAAGAAGGTGATGATGGTGGCGGGTGATACCTTCCGCGCCGCCGCTGTCGAGCAGTTGCAGGTGTGGGGCGAGCGCACGGGCGCGCCGGTCATTGCGGGCAAGCCCAATGCCGATGCGGCGGGCCTGGCGTTCGAGGCCCTCAAGCGCGCCACGGCGGAAAAGGCCGACCTGCTGCTGGTCGATACGGCAGGCCGCCTGCACAACAAGAGCGCGCTGATGGAGGAACTGGCCAAGATCATCCGCGTCATGCGCAAGTTTGACGAAACAGCCCCCCATTCCGTGCTGCTGGTGCTGGACGCCACTACCGGGCAGAACGCGGTGGAGCAGGTGCGGGTGTTCAGGGAACTGGTCAACGTGACCGGACTGGTCGTGACCAAGCTGGACGGTTCGGCCCGTGGCGGGATCGTGGTGGCGCTGGCCGATGCGTTCGGCCTGCCGGTGCATCTGGTGGGTGTGGGCGAACAGGCGGAGGACCTGCGGCCCTTCTCCGCCGAGGCCTTTGCGAAGGGACTGGTTGGTGATTCGATCAAGGTCATCGAGCGGGAGGACATACCTGCTGAAGGACAGGCGGAGGGGGGTGAAGCATCCCGGGCCGGGGAGGAACACCCGCAATAGCAGGGCTGCCCCCGCACGACCGTTCAGGCATAAAAAAAGGGACCATCCCGTGGAATGGTCCCTTTTTTAGTGAAACTTTTTTCAAAAGCCTCAGGGGAACGCCGCCTTTTTGAAAAAAGGCGGCACCCAAAAACTTTTATGACCTTTCTTCAGATCGGCATGGCGCGGTCGAATATGCTTTCCAGCGCCATGATGCCCGGCAGGGTCTTGCCTTCCAGCCATTCCAGGAAGGCACCGCCCGCGCTGGAGATGTAGGAGATATGTTTCTCCACCCCCGCATGACGCAGGGCGGAGACCGTATCCCCCCCGCCGGCGATGCTTTTCAGCGCGCCTGCATCGGTCAGTTTCGCCACTTCGTGCGCCACCGCATTGGTCGCGGCATCGAACGGCGTGATCTCGAACGCGCCCAGCGGGCCGTTCCAGACCAGTGTTTTCAGGGTGGCGATCTTCTGGTTGATCAGCATGACCGTCTCCGGCCCCACATCCAGCACCATCGCATCGGCCGGGATGGCGCTGACCGCCACGGTCTTGGTCGGCACATTGGCCTGGAAGTCGGTCGCGGTCACGGCATCGACCGGCAGCACGATCTCGCAGCCCTTGTCCTTCGCCTTGGCCATGATGGTGCGCGCGGTGTCGTGCATGTCCGCTTCCTGCAGCGACCGGCCGACATTCACGCCCTGTGCCGCAAGGAAGGTGTTGGCCATGGCGCCACCGATGATCAGCATGTCCACTTTCTCAAGCAGGTTGCCGATCAGGTCGAGCTTGGTGGAGATCTTGGCCCCCCCCACAATGGCGCCCACCGGGCGGGCTGGGTTTTCCAGCGCGATGTTGAGCGCGTTGAGCTCCGTCTCCATCAGCCGCCCGGCGAAGGAAGGCAGCAGGCGGGCCACCCCCTCGGTCGAGGCATGGGCGCGGTGCGCGGCCGAGAACGCATCATTCACGTAGTAGTCGGCCAGGGATGCGAATTCCTTGGCCAGTGCGGGGTCGTTCTGTTCCTCACCGGGGTAGAAGCGGGTATTTTCCAGTACCACCACATCGCCGTCCTGCATGGCGTCCACCGCCTGCTGCACCTTCGGGCCGATACAGTCATCGACAAAGGTGACCGGGCGGCCCAGCGCATCCCCCAGCGCATCGGCAATGGGGCCGAGCGACATGTCGGGCACGCGCTGGCCCTTCGGGCGGTCGAAGTGGCTGACCACGATCACCTTCGCACCCTTCTGCGCCAGTTCCTGTATGGTGGGCAGCAGGCGCATGATGCGGGTGGCATCGGTGATCTGGCGGTTGCGCACCGGAACGTTCAGGTCCGCGCGCAGGAGAACCTTCCTGCCAGCGGCATCAAGGCTGTCCAGTGTCTTGAATGATGTGGCGGCCATTACAGTGCCCCGAATACGGCGGCCGTGTCGGCCATGCGGTTGGAAAAGCCCCATTCATTGTCGTACCAGCTGCAGATGCGCACCAGCCTGCCGCCATCGATCACCGCCGTCTGGGTGGCATCGAACGTGGAGGACGCGATCGAGTGGTTGAAATCCGTGCTGACCAGGGGGGCGGTGTTGTAGGCAAGGATACCCTTGAGCGGTCCGGATTCGGACGCCTTCAGCACGGCTTCGTTCACGGCCTCGACGGAAGCCGGGGCCGTCCTGGGCACGAAGTCCAGCGAGACCAGTGAGACATTGGGGGTCGGCACGCGGATCGCGGTGCCATCCAGCTTGCCCTTGAGGTGCGGCAGCACCAGGCCCACGGCGCGCGCCGCGCCGGTGGAGGTCGGGATCATGTTCAGCGCCGCCCCGCGTGCGCGGCGCAGGTCCTTGTGCAGCGTGTCCACCGTGCGCTGGTCGCCGGTGTACGAATGGATGGTGACCATGTAGCCGCATTCGATGCCGAAAGCATCATCCAGCACCTTGGCCACGGGGGCCAGGCAGTTGGTGGTGCACGAGGCGTTGGAGATGACGGTCATGTCCGGGGTCAGCACGTCCTGGTTCACGCCGAACACGATGGTGGCATCCACGCCCGATGCCGGGGCGGACACGATCACCTTGCGCGCGCCCGCCTTGATGAGCTGGGCGGCCTTTTCCTTGTCGGTGAAGCGGCCGGTGCACTCCAGCGCCACATCCACCCCCTGGAAGGGAACCTTTGTCGGGTCGGCTTCGGCCGAGACGGTGATGGGGGCGTAGGTGCGGCCATTGGCGGTGATGGTGATCTGGTTGCCATTCACCGCCACATCGGCGGGGAACCGGCCATGTACGCTGTCATAGGACAGCAGGTGTGCGTTGTCTTCCACGCTGCCGAGGTCATTGATGGCAACGGGCACGACGTCCGTGCGCCCGCTTTCGATAATGCCACGCAGCACGAGGCGACCAATGCGACCAAAACCGTTTATTGCGACTTTAACAGCCATTTTCTTATTTTCTCCGTTAAGGGTCAGACATGTTCACACACTGGCATCGACCGATGCCATTCCGGGAGGTGGCACGCCGTTTCCTCCCGCTGTACCAGGTATGGTGTCGGACGGGGGAGCCACCAGCCGCATCGCATCGCGGCAGATCCGTTCGGGTGTGACGTCGGCCATGCCGCCGGGTTGCTCCGGTGCGGTGCCAAACCCGTCAATACCTACGAACACGCCGTCTGCGCCAATCCAGCGTTCCCATCCAAACCCCGATGCGGCCTCTATCCCGATGCGGGGTGCCGTTCCCAGCACGGCAGCACGATACGTCATTTTCTGGGCGGCGAACAGTTCCCAGCATGGAAGGGATACGACAGCCGCCGCAACCCCCGCTTCCTTCAACAGTTTGCGTGCGGCCAGCGCCACGATCGCCTCATGCCCCGTGGCGACCAGCGTCACCTGGCGCGGGCCTTCCGCTTCGGCCAGCACGTAGCCGCCCCGCGCGCACAGATTGGTCAGCCCGTGCAGTTCACGTTCGGGGGCGGGCGTGGTCAGGGTGGGGGCGGATTCCAGCATCAGCAGGCTTGGCCCCGTGGTGCGGCGAAGGGCAAGTTCCAGGCATTCCATGGTCTCGCGATGGTCAGCGGGACGGAAGACCGCCATGTTGGGCATGGCACGCAGGCTGGCCAGCTGTTCCACCGGGCGCCATCCCCCCGCATTGTCGCCGCTGAGCATGTCGTCATCGGTCAGCAGGTAGATCACCTGCAGGTCGGTCATGGCGGCGTAACGCAGGGCAGGGCGCATGCGGTCGACCGCGATGATGGTGGTGGCGCCAAAGGGCAGCAGCCCGCCATGCAGCGCGATGCCGTTGAGCAGGGCGGCCATGCCGTGCACCTGCGTGCCGCAGCTCAGATCCCCCTCGGTGCCGCCGCGCCGGCTGGCCGGAAGGCCGACCAGCATGCCCTGGCGTGAGCGCAGGCAGATCAGTTCGGGCAGGAGTTCATGCAGCGTCTCGAGGCCCCGCCGGGCGGCGAAAGCGGGGGAGACACGGGCGATCATGGTCCCTTCCTCCCGCCATGAGCGCTGCCAGTCGGGTTGCCAGAAGGCCGGGCGCTGGTTGCGGGCCATGCGTTCGAAATCCGCCTTCTGCCGGTCCTTGAGCAGCCTGCGCAGCCAGGAACGGCGTGCGCTGGCCCCCCGCCGCGCGGCACCTGCCCACAGGCCCGGGTCATCGACAAACGGGGTGGCGGGGCCTGTCTCGGGCGTTGCGATGCACGCGATCAGGCAGGGCTTGTGCGTGCGCTGGGATGACGCGATGACGGCTGCGATCTGCTCGGTATTGCCCGCATCCACCTTGCGCACGGACCAGCCCGATGCGCTGTAGCGCGGCAGGATGGCGTCCACCTGCTCGCGCTCGCTGGACCACAGGCCCACGACCAGCGTCACGCGGTCCAGTTCCATTTCCCCCGCCAGGGCCGCCGTTTCCAGCGCGACACCGGTGGACAGTTCCGTCCAGCACCCCAGTGCCCAGATGCGGTGATTGACCAGCGAGCGGCCGAAGCGGGCCGCCATTTTCTGTTCCGCCAGCGCCATGCCGATGGCTGCCCCCAGCCCCTGCCCGTTGGGGCCGCAGGCCTGACCCATATGTGGCGGGGTATCGGCGCGCGCGCCCTGCGGCGTCAGCGGGGCCTGCCCGGACAGTTCGGCCATGATGCCGGGCAGCACGCGGTAGCGCGGGGACGAGACGACAAAGCGGTCCCGGTCCGGCCATTCGGGGCTGGCGGGGTCGAAGCGCAGGAAGCGACTCCACAATACCGCGCAGAAACCGGCCATGACCCGTGCATGCGGTGCGTAGCGCCGGTCGGGTTCATGAATGCCCACGGCATGGGAGATCGCCGTTGTCAGGCGCGCGGGCATGGCCGGTGCCGACGGGGGTACGTCATCATCGGGCAGGGAGGCGCTGGCTTGGTCTTCTGGCATCGGCATCGTCCATGTGTGGGGCAGGATCGGTTGGAGCCGCCACGTCTGTACTACTGCGCCACGCCCGAGGCGGCAACATTGCAGCCATGCCCTACTTGCCCGGCAGGGTGGATACTGTATCTGTAGCAGGCCATGTCCCATCCCCGTGCCCGCCCTGTCCGCCGTGCCGTTCTTGCCGCCGCCATGTGCCTGCCGGTGCTGGGCGGCTGCGCGCTGGTCAGCCAGAAAACCTTCAACCGCCATGCGGGCGACCCGCCACGGCTGCCGCTGGCCCCCCCGCCGCCCGTGCCGGGCATGACGGGGCCTGCCCTCGTCACCATCGTGGCCAGTACGCCCGACAGCGAATGGCGCCCGGCGGTCCGGGCGGCGGTGGCCGATGCGCTGGCGCGCAAGCCCAATGCGCTGTTCACGGTCGTGGTCAGCGTGCCCGACAGGGCGGACGGCACGCCCGCGGACCTGCCCGCGGTGGTCGAGGCCAGCGGGCGGCCCGTGCTGCAGGCGGTCATGGATGCTGGCGCGGGGGCCGGGCAGACCGAAATGGACGCCCGCACCGTCACCCACGACAATGCAACGCAGGTCTGCATCTATGTCGAGTAATGGAATGCGGTTTTGCAATTGCGGCACCCGTCATGTCATAAAGGTGTGCAGGCCGATTGTTGACAGCCGGTGCCCGCGCAGCATGGGGGACCCTTCGTTCCCGCAGGCCGTACCGGTTCGTGGCCATATGTGAATGAAGCCCCCGCAGGCAGCCGCCGGGGTGTGCATGGAGAAAAGCAGCAGTGTCCGGTCATCATGTAAATGGGCATCCGTTCTTCCGGTTCTGCCGCACGGCACTGGAAAATATCCGCGCACAGGGCCGGTACAGGCAGTTTACCCCGCTGGCCCGCCAGGCCGAGCGTTACCCGCATTATGAACAGCCCGAGACGGCGGCAAGCGTCGCCACCCCCGCATGCCCGCGGGACCGTGACGTGGTGGTCTGGTCCTCCAACGACTATCTGGGCATGGGTGTCGACCCCGTCGTGGTCGAGGCCGCCATCCAGGCCATTCACGAGCATGGCGCGGGTGCAGGTGGCACGCGCAACATCGCGGGCACCAGCCCGGTCCATACCGCGCTGGAAGCGGAACTGGCCGACCTGCATGGCAAGGAGGCGGGCCTGCTGTTCGTGTCGGGCTACGTGTCCAACCAGGCATCGCTGCAGACCATCCTGTCCAGCATGCCCGGCTGGATCTGCTTCTCCGACCGGCTGAACCATGCCTCCATGATCGCGGGGATAAAGGGCGCGCGCGGGTCCAGCACGGTCATCTACGAACATAACGACCTGGCCGACCTGGAGGCCAAGCTGGCGGCGGCCCCCGCCGATGCACCCAAGCTGATCGCGTTCGAGAGCGTGTATTCCATGGATGGCGACATATCCGACATCGCCGCCACCTGTGCGCTCGCGCGCAAATACGGCGCCATGACCTATCTGGATGAAGTCCATGCCGTGGGCCTGTATGGCGCGCAGGGCGGTGGCGTGTCGCAGCGCGATGGCGTGGCCGATCAGGTGGACATCATCGAAGGCACGCTGGCCAAGGGCTTCGGGGTGCATGGCGGCTACATCACCGCGTCAAGCGACATCGTGGAATACCTGCGCCTGTCCGCCTCGGGCTTCATCTTCACCACGTCGCTGCCGCCTGCGGTGGTTGCGGCGGCACTGGCCAGCGTGCGGCAGGTGCGCAAGGATGGCTGGCGGCGCGAGCGCATGTTCGAGCGTGTGAACACCTTCCGCGACAAGCTGCGCCAGGCGGGGCTGCCCTTTACCATGACGCCCAGCCACATCGTGCCGATCCCGGTAGGCAATGCCGAGCGCTGCCGGGAACTGAGCGACAGGCTGCTCGACGATTACGGAATCTACGCGACCCCCATCAACTACCCCACCGTGCCGCGCGGCACGGAGCGCCTGCGGCTGACACCGGGGCCGTACCATACCGACGAGATGATGGATGACATGGTGACCGCGCTGGGTGATCTGCTCCGCCGCAACAACCTGACGGACACGCTGCCGCCCGTCGCCGCCATGGCCTGACCCTGCCGGGCAGGTCGACATGAACATGAAAGGCCGGGCGCGCCGTGCGTCCGGCCTGGAAGTATGGGCCGTTTCTGCCAGCCCGTTTCCTGCGGGCTGCAGGGAATGCTGCCCTGATCTGGAAAAAGGCGGCGGCCGGAACGGTTTTCCATCAACCGGTTTTCCCGGGCTTGTGGTCTAGCGGCTCTGGGCGATGGCTTTCTTCAGGTCGTCCGTTGAAGACGAAGGTCGGCGTACCATCCAGCCCGATGGCGCGGGCCAGTTCCATGTTGGCCTGCAGGATGGCGGTGACTTTCGCGCCATTCATGTCCGTGGCCAGGGTTGCGGCATTCAGGCCCGACTGGGTGGCCAGCGTGCGCATGCGTTCCACCGTGGGGGTGGCGGAATCTCCCATCACTGCCGCCTGCATGCGGAAATAGGCGGCCTGTCCCCCCTGCACGAAGGCCGCCACCAGTGCCTGTGAGGTAATCAGGCTGCCCTGGCCCAGTACGGGAATGACCTTCTCCACGATGCGCAGATCCCTGTCCTCACGCGTAAGGCGGTCAAGGTCGGGCAGTACCTTGCGGCAGTAGGGGCAGCGCGGGTCATAGAATTCGACCACCGTTGCATGCCCCTGCGGGTTGCCCAGCACGGCATCGCTGGCGGCGGGGGCAAGCAGGTCGGCGCGGTGACTTTCCAGCGCGGTGCGGGCTGCGTTCTGCTGGGCCGCGCTGGCGTTGCTGCGCAGCGCGGCAATGGCGTCGGACAGGATGGTGGGGTCGGTTTTCAGCGCATTGCGCATGATTTCCACGATTTCCTGCCGCTGGGCGGGCGTGAAGCCCGTGGCCGTATCGGCGGCGTGGCCCGCGCCGGGGCTGGCCGCCATCACTGCCCCCGTGGCCAGCAGGGCGTGCAGCAGGCGCGGACGGTACCGGCGGGGGGAGGTGAATGTCACGGGTTTGCTCCGTTGTCATGTCGCGATAGGGTGTTTGTGTAACGGATCGGGCACGGGAAAGGAATGGGCCATGGTGGCCCCGCATGGTGGCATGCCTGTTGCCCACGGCCCCCAAGGCCGCTAAGTCGTAACGGGTCTGCGGTGGTCGCGCGGTCGTGTGCCAGCCGTTCATGAATTTAAGCCGACCTGCCCATTGGAGAAGCGTGCGTGCCTGAGCATTCGATCACACCTGTCGCCCGCCGGTACGTGCGTACTGCGCTCTCGGCGGTTCTGGCCATATCGGTTACGGGGTGTTCCCTCAACAACTACTCCCCCGTGAAGATCGTGTCACACATGTTCGGCCCGTCGCCCGGTGCGCTGGTCGGCACCGTTTCCGCCGATGAACCGGAAGCGACGCTGGTGGGGCGTGACATCCTGCAACGCGGCGGCAACGCGGCGGATGCGGCTGCGGCCATGGGCATGGCGCTTTCGGTCACGCTGCCCTCGCGCGCCTCGCTTGGCGCGGGCGGGGCGTGCCTGGCCTACAGGCCGGGTGACCAGAATGGTGGCCGTGCGTTCATGTTCCTGCCTGTTGCCGGCACCGTGGCGGCCACCGGCATGCCCCGTGCCGACCGGCCCGCCGCCGTGCCCATGATGGCGCGCGGGCTGTATCTCATGCATCTGCAGTACGGGTCGGTTGCCTTTTCCGAACTGCTGCCCGGCGCGATTGCCCTGGCTGCCAATGGCATCAACGTAAGCCGCCAGCTTGCGGGTGACCTTGCGGCCGTGCAGGTGCCGCTGCTGGCCGATGCAGGCATCCGCGCCATCTTCAGCCGCTCGGATGGCAAGGCGCTGGCGGAGGGGGACGCCCTGGTGCAGACCCACCTGTCCGGCGCGCTGGACCAGATCCGCGGCATGGGCGTGGGCGATCTGTATAATGGTGCACTGGGTCAGTCCTTCATCGCGGGCAGCCAGGGTGCCGGGGGCGGGTTGCAGATGGCGGATCTGCGCGGGGCCGTGCCGTCGGAGCAGGTGCCCCTTACCCTGAGCAGTGGCGAGACGCAGGTCGCCTTCCTGCCGCCGCCCGCCGATGGCGGGCTGGGCAGCGCGGTCGCCTTCCGTAGTGCTGCGTCATCCGATGCCTCGACCCGTGCGCAGGCGGCCATCGCGGCATGGCGCGCGCAGAACGGCAATGCCACCGGCGGCACGGCGGACAGCCTGGCCGCCCGTGCGCAGGCCTTCGTCAACGGTGGTGGCGCAGCCGGAGGCGGCCTGCCTTCGCTGCCCGCGTCCACCTCGTTCACGGTGGTGGACCATGCGGGCATGGCCGTGGCGTGCAGCATGAGCATGGACAACCTGTTCGGCACGGGCCGCATGGCGGGCAACACGGGCATCGTGCTCGGGGCTTCCCCCGCACGCCTGCCGCAGCCGCTCTATACGGCGGCCATCGCCAGTCAGGGCCGGGCCTTCCGTGCCGTGGCGGCGGGGTCGGGGCAGAACGATGCCGCTGCTGCCGTTGGCATCACCATGCGCAATATCCTGGCGGGGCAGGTGCCTGACGCGCATCCCGTCACGGCACAGGGGCGTGTGAACGCCATATCATGCCCGCGCGGGCTGCCGGGGGATGGTGCGACCTGCATCGCCGCGACCGACCCGCGTGGCGCGGGTCTGGCCATGGGGCCGCGCTAGGCTGGTGTTTTTGCGCCGGTCGGGCATTATTAGCACGGTGCGGCAGGGCAGGGCCATTGTAAGTGGTCCTGTTTTGTTCCATATTGCAGTGCATGATGCATCGCCTGCCCAGCGCAGGTCGGGCCGGGCAGGCTGTCCGGGCCCGGTTTCATCTCCTCAAGCACCAGGATAGGCACGGAATGGCACAGGCTCCGGGTATCGACAAAAGCAAGGCCCTGGAAGGGGCATTGAGCCAGATCGAGCGCGCGTTCGGCAAGGGGTCGATCATGCGCATGGGCGAACGGCCCAGCGAACAGGTGGATGTGATCTCCACCGGCTCCCTTGGCCTTGATATCGCACTGGGCATTGGCGGCCTGCCGCGTGGCCGCATTGTCGAGATTTACGGCCCCGAAAGTTCGGGCAAGACCACCATGGCACTCCACGCCATTGCCGAAGCCCAGCGCAAGGGCGGCACCTGCGCCTTTATCGACGCGGAGCACGCACTTGACCCCGGCTATGCGCGCAAGCTGGGCGTGGATGTGGACAACCTGCTGATCAGCCAGCCCGACGCGGGTGAGCAGGCGCTGGAAATTGCCGATACGCTGGTCCGCTCCGGCGCGATCGACGTACTGGTAGTCGACAGTGTCGCAGCCCTGGTGCCGCGCGCCGAACTGGAGGGCGACATGGGCGACAGCCATGTCGGCCTGCATGCCCGGCTGATGAGCCAGGCGCTGCGCAAGCTGACGGGTTCCGTTTCACGCTCCAACACCATGCTGATCTTCCTTAACCAGATCCGGCTCAAGATCGGTGTGATGTTCGGCAGTCCCGAGACGACGACAGGTGGCAACGCACTGAAATTCTATGCTTCCGTGCGCATGGACATCCGCCGCATCGGCTCGATCAAGGACAAGGACGAGGTCACGGGCAACCAGACGCGCGTAAAAGTGGTCAAGAACAAGATGGCCCCCCCCTTCCGCCAGGTCGAATTCGATATCATGTATGGTGAAGGGATCAGCAAGGTCGGTGAACTGATCGACCTTGGGGTCAAGGCCGGCATTGTCGAGAAATCGGGTGCATGGTTCTCATGTGACAGCCAGCGCATCGGGCAGGGGCGCGAGAACGCCAAGCAGTTCCTGCGCGACCACCCGGAAATGGCGGCCGATATCGAACGCCGCGTGCGCGAACAGGCAGGTGTCGTGGCCGAAGCCATGCTGGTTGGCCCGGATGAGGAAGGTGGCGAGTCTTGATCCCCCCGGCCTGTCCGGTTAAGGCAGGCTGATAGTCGCCCCGTCTGGTCGGCGCGGACCGTGCGGGCGGGGCAGGGACTGGACAGAGGGGCAGGGGCTGCCGGAATGAAACCACGTCTTGCAATGGTCGGATTGCTGGTCTGCCTTGCGGCCTGTAGCGGGGGGCAGGACGACAATAACGACCCCGCCGATGTGGATGAGGCACCCCGCCCGTTGGGCCATCGTGTTGGTGGCCACAATGCCTCACGCGCGGAAAATGCGCTGCGGCCGATGTCCCGTCACCTGCCCAAACCCGCCGACTCTACGGATGAAGCCGGCACCGAAGCCTACCACACGCCCCCCGACGCGGCGGCGATGCAGATGATATCCTCGGGCTACGACCCCAATCAGGCCGGTGATGACGATGCCCCGTCCGACAGTGACGACGGCAAGCATTTTGTCGTGCCCGATACGCAGGTCAGCTACGGGCGCAAGGCCGGGCAGTCCAACTAGGGTACCAGCACGGCACGGATGTCGTTCACGTTGGTCAGCGTGGGGCCGGTCATGACCAGATCCCCCGTGCGCTGGAACAGTGTGTAGCTGTCATGCGCACGCAGGTGGGCGCGCGGGTCCAGGTTCCGCGCGCGGGCACGTGCCAGCGTATCCGGGGTGATGAGCGCGCCCGCCGCATCCTCCGTGCCGTCAATGCCATCACTATCCGCGGCAATGGCCCATATGCCCTCACGCCCCTGCAACGCCATGGCCATGGACAGCAGGAATTCCGTATTGCGCCCACCCCGGCCCGGTGGCGGCCCGGCCGGGTTGATGGTGACCGTTGTCTCGCCGCCGGACAGCAGCACGGCGGGGGCGGGTACCGGCAGGCCATGCAGGCGGGCGGACAGGGCGATCCCGGCCATGAGCGTGCCTGCGTCCCGGCTCTCGCCCTCCAGCGCATCACCCAGGATCAGGGGCGTCAGCCCGCAGTCACGGGCGGTGGCCGCCGCCGCCTTCAGCGCCATGAGCGGGGTGGAGATGAGGGTATAACGGTTGCGGGGGGAAAGCGCGCGGTCGGTGGGGGGCTGCATGAGCACCCTTTCCACCGCATCGGGCACGGTCATGCCGTAATGGCGCAGGATCGACAGGGCATCGGCCGCCGTGGTCGGGTCGGCCACGGTCGGGCCGCTGGCAATGGTCAGCGGATCATCCCCCGGCACATCACTGATCGCCAGCGTGACCACGCGCGCGGGGGCTGCCGCCTGCGCAAGGCCACCGCCCTTGATGGCGGACAGGTGGCGGCGCACCACGTTCATGTCGCGTATGCTGGCACCGCTGTGGAGCAGGACGTGGCTGACAGCACGGATGTCCTCCAGCACCAGGCCCGGCTTCGGCAGTTCCAGCAGCGCCGAGCCACCACCGGAAATCAGTGCGATGACCAGGTCATCCGGCCCCAGTCCGGTCACCGCCGCCATCATGGCGCGTCCTGCCGCCTCGCTGCGGCTGTCCGGCACGGGGTGGCTGGCCTCCAGCACGCGGATGCGCCGCGTGGGGGTCGAGTGGCCATCGCGCGTGACCACGCAGCCCGAAAGGGCAACGTCCGGCCACGCCTGCTCCAGCGCCGCCGCCATGGAAGCGGCCGCCTTGCCCGCGCCCACCACCACGCATCTGCCCTGTGGCGGCGGTGGCAGGTAACGGGCCAGCACCATTTCGGGCATGGCGCTGTGAATGGCGGCATCCAGGATGCGGCGCAGCACCGTGCGGGCACGCCCGTCCGTCCAGCCCGTTGTGGTCAGACCCGGTGCGGATGCCGGGCGGGAAAGGGTCTGCTCATTCATCGGGGTCTGTGCGTCCTGTCATGTGAACTGGCGGGGCAGGGTGCCATCACGGGGTATAACGTATGGTGGACGCGCGAGATGCACGAATATGCCCGCACGCCTGCCATGGCGCTCCCGCACGGGGTGGGCGTTGTGTCACAATTGTCACGTCTGTGTCAGGATACGGGCAGTTGGGCGAACTGTGGCCGTCGTACACGCTAAATTGGGGGCAGCCTGTCTGGATTGGTGCCAAGGATGGTGATACGCGCCAGATGGCCTGCGTTGCATGCGCGGGCGCCACAGCAGAAAGGACAAGGGCATGGAGAACTGTGTGCTGGACGCGCGTCCCGTCACCTCCCCGTACCCTCCCCGCGGCACGGTGCAGCCTTACATGATCTTTCCCCGTCCCGAATGGGCGGCATTGCGCGCGAACGTGCCGCAATCGCTGGGGGAGGGCGATATCGCGTCGCTGCGCGGGCATAACGAGCCGGTCTCGCTGGAGGACATAAGCGAGATCTACCTGCCGCTGTCGCGCCTGCTCAACCTGCATGTCATGGCGACCCGTGGCCTGAACAACATGGTCAAGAGCGCCTTCATGGGCGCACCCGCCGTGACCACGCCATTCGTGATCGGTATCGCGGGCAGCGTGGGGGTGGGCAAGAGCACTTTCGCGCGCCTGCTGCAGGCCGTCCTGTCGCGCTGGCCGGATCACCCCAATGTGGCGCTGGTCACCACCGATGGCTTCCTGCACTCCACGCGGGAACTGGAGGCGCGCAGGCTCATGCACCGCAAGGGCTTCCCCGAAAGTTATGACCTGCGGCAGATGATCGCGTTCCTCGGCGCGCTCAAGGCGGGGGAGCGCAACCTGAAGGTGCCGGTCTATTCGCATGAGGCCTACGATATCGTGCCCGGCCGCTACCAGGTGATCGACCAGCCCGATATCCTGATCTTCGAGGGGCTGAACGTGCTGCAGACAGTGTCCGAGCAGCCGTTCATGGCATCCGACTTCTTTGATTTCTCGATCTATCTCGATGCCGACACCCGGGTGATCGAGGACTGGTATGTCAGGCGCTTCCTGTCGCTGCAGCAGACAGCCTTCCGCAAGCCGACATCCTATTTCCACCATTATGCCGAACTTTCGGTGACCGAAGCCGAGCACAGGGCACGGGATATCTGGCGGCGGATCAACCTGCCCAACCTGCAGCAGAACATCCTGCCCACGCGTGAGCGTGCGCGCGTGATCATGCATAAAAGCCCGAGCCACGCGGTCGATACGGTGTGGATGCGCCAGATCTGAACATGCCGCGGATGGCGATGCATTCCTGAACGCGCCGCGCTGCGTCCCGTGCCCGGACCCCGCAGGGCCGTGCAGGTTTTTCCCCTGCAATCCGCTCATTCACCACGGACCGGCACCACAGGGCCGGATCACGCCCGTTTTGTGCACGGTGCACGATTGCGGCGTGGATGAACGATGACCATGAAAAAAGCGGCCCGGATGGTTCCGGGCCGCTCTGGCAGGGCATGGATGCCCGTGGCTTCATGCGTTCAGGTAGACGGTCTTGGTATCGACATAGGCTTCAAGCCCGTACTGGCCGTCCTCGCCGCCAATGCCGCTATCGCCATAACCGTGGTGGAAGCCCTGGGCGGCCTCGCCCCCTTCGCGGTTGACGTAGATTTCGCCGAAGTTGAGTTCGTTGGTCATCCGCATGATGTTCTTCAGGTTCTGCGTGAACATGTAGGCGGACAGGCCATAGCGGGAATTGTTGGCCTGTGCGATGGCGTCATCAAAGTCCCTGACCCGGATCAGCGACAGCACGGGGCCGAACACCTCGTTCTGCACGATGTCCATGCTGCTGTTCACTCCGGTCAGCAGCGTGGGGGCGTAGAAGTTGCCCCTGTCATACGCACCACCGGTCAGGCGCTTGCCACCCAGTTCCACACTGGCGCCCTGCTCGACCGCCTTGCGGACCATGTCATCCACTTTTTTCAGCTCGTCGGCGCTGATCTTGGGGCCCATGTCAGTGTTTTCATCCAGCGGGTTGCCGGTTTTCAGTGCTTCGATCCTGGTGCGCAGGCGCCTGAGGAATTCATCATATATGGCGGTATGCACATAGGTGCGCTCGTTGGCGGTGCAGACCTGGCCGCAGTTCATGAAGCGCGCGGCCACGGCGGCGTTCACCGCCGCATCGATATCCGCATCTTCCATCACGATGAACGGCGCCTTGCCACCCAGTTCCAGCCGGACTTCCTTCAGTCCTTCGGATGCGGCGGCCATGATCTTGCGCCCCGCGGGCGTGCTGCCGGTCATGGTGATGAGCTTGGTGACGGGATTGACCACCAGCGCATTGCCCACCGTCACGCCGCCACCCGTCACGACATTGAACACACCCTTGGGGAAGCCGGCCTCGACCGTCAGTTCCGCCAGCGCCAGGGTGGCGAGCGGGGTGAGTTCATGCGGCTTGATGACAAAGGTATTGCCCGCCGCAACTGCCGGGCCCAGCTTGCGCGCGGTCAGCGCCAGCGGGAAGTTCCATGCCGAGATGCCTGCCACCACGCCGTGGGGGATCTTCTCGATCAGGATCTTTTCCCCCGGCCTGCTGCCGGGAATGATGTTGCCTTCCAGCCTGCGGACATTCTCCGCGGCGAAGCGGATGAGCTGGATGGCGAAGCTGACTTCCACCCGGGCTTCCTTCAGCGGCTTGCCGTTTTCGGAAGTGATGATGCGGGCCAGCTTTTCCGTATCCCGTCTGATCAGTTCGATCAGGCGGTACAGGTAATCCGCCCGCTCGGTCGCCACCAGCCGGCTCCAGGCGGGAAAGGCATCCTGTGCGGTACGCAGCGCACGGTTTACGTCCGCTTCCCCCGCAACGGCCACTCTGGCCAGCACGTCTCCGGTTGCGGGATTCTTGATGGTGTCGTGATCGGTGTTGTCGGCTTTTGTCCATTCACCACCGATGAACAGGTCATAGGTTTTCGGCTCGGTCATTCCTGGAAATCTCCGTTGGGTTGGGGGCGCGCCCTGCCGCTGCCGGACGGAAGACGTGCGGGCGCCACCCGCTCCGGTATGCCGGGGCAGGGCGGGGCTGCGCGGTAGAAGGGGTAAGGGGCAGGAAGTGCGGGAATCCGGATGCGGATCAGGACAGGAAGGGGCGACCTTCATGGGCGACCAGCAGGTCGTGCATGTCGGTTGCGTGGTCTTCCTCTTCCGCCAGGATTTTCTCAAGCATGATGCGCGTGGTGGGATCATGGTCGGCAAAATAGCGGATCAGTTCACGGTAATGCTCGATCACCAGCCGCTCGGCCACCAGGTTCTGGCGCACCATCTCGACCAGGTTGCCACCATTGCCGTATTCGCTGGCGGAACGCGTGGCCAGCCCTTCGGGCGAGAGGTTGGGCACACCCCCAAGCTGGTCGATGCGCTCGGCCGCCCACATCATGTGGGCGCGCTCTTCCTTTGCATGGGCCGCGAATTCGGCACCAACGCTTTCGCTGGTGATTCCCTCGACGGAAATGGAATGCATGGTATAGCGCAGGACACAGACCAGTTCGGTCGCCACGACGGTCTGCAGCAGGTCGATCGCCGTCTTGACATCACCCTGGTAGGCAGGGGTCACCGCACCTTTTTCGATTGATTTTTTCGCGCGTTCACGCAGTGTCTGCACATCGGTCAGGAAGGTGTTTTCACCGGCATCGGCCATGGTGGTCTCCTTGTTGGCTCCATGGCACGCAATGGCGTGCGTGCCTGTTACGGATCATTGCCGGAATAACGGCATGGCCGGGAACAGGTTCCCGAAAACCACGTTTTTCATGACAAAACGGCCATGAAATGCATGGAAATCTGGCAAAATCAGGTTTTTCCCCGTTTCAGGCGTTGCCATTCACGGCCAGATGATTATTGATCCGTATTAATAAGACCTATTTGCATTAAGGATTACTGAACGGCATGGTAGCATTCACGTCAGCCCAGTCTGGAAAGCTCCCGCGCCGCGCCCTGAGCGAGGAAGCGTACGAGCACGTACGCCGTGGGCTTATCCGCAGCCGCTACCGTTCGGGGGAGCGGCTGGTCCTGCGGCCGCTGGCGGCCGAACTGGGGCTGAGCCCGACCCCGGTGCGCGAGGCGCTGCTGCGCCTGGTGTCCGAGCATGCGCTGGAACTCAATGACCGCAACACCGCCGTGGTGCCCGCCATGACCCAGCGCAGCTTTGCCGAGATCCATGACCTGCGTGTTGACCTTGAAATGCGCCTTGCCGCCGCCGCCGCCCAGCGCGCCACCGAACATGGCATCGAGGCGCTGGTCATCCTCCAGCACCAGTTCATGGATGCGTCACGCATGCGCGATGACGGGGGTATGGCCGCCTTCAATGCCGATTTCCACACAACGGTGGCCACGATTGCCGAACTGCCGCTTACGGCCAATATCCTGCGCAACCTGTGGATGCGGATCGGCCCGCTCTATGCGCTGTCCCGCCCCATGGTCCAGGCCGCGCATGATGGGCGGAGCCACCCGCATGACGACCTGATCACCGCCCTGCGCCAGCGCGACGTGGCTGCGGCCCAGGTTGCTGTCACGCGTGATTTCGAACACGCGCGCCGCTGGATCGAACCCCGCCTGTCCTGACGGGGTTCACCCGGGCGCGCCCCGCCGCCGTTACCGGTGGCGGGGGGAGCGGATCTGCGGAACCTCGATGTCGATCTCGAGCATCGAGACGGAATTTCCCCGGTCCAGCTTGACCTGCACCTTGTCCTGGTCAACGGGAATATGCCGCTTGATCACTTCCAGTATCTCGGTATGCAGCTTGTTGAGCAGGTCGGATTCATCTCCGTTGCCCGTGCGCTCGTGTGCCAGCAGGATCTGCAGGCGGTCACGGGCCACCGGTGCGGATGTTTTCGTGCTGCGCCCGAAAAAGGAGCCAAACAAGCTCATCAGCTTTTCCCCTTGAACAGGCGTGCAAACAGGCCCTTGCGCTCCACGGGTATGGACACTTCCAGCTTTTCGCCTTCCAGCCTGCGTGCGGCTTCCATGTAGGCACGTGCAGGCGGGCTGTCGGGGCTGCACATCGTGACCGGTGCGCCCAGGTTGGATGCGCGCAGCACTTCCTCGCTTTCGGGGATGATGCCCAGCAGCGGGATCGACAGGATCTCCAGCACGTCCTCGATACGCAGCATCTCGCCCCGGGCGGCGCGGGCCGGGTCGTAGCGGGTCAGCAGCAGGTGCTTTTCGATCTTGCCGCCGCCTTTTGCTTTCTCGGTCGTGCTGTCGAGCATGCCGATGATGCGGTCGCTGTCACGCACGGAGGAGACTTCGGGGTTCGTCACCACGATGGCGTGGTCGGCATGGTACATGGCCAGCTGCGCGCCACGCTCGATTCCGGCCGGGCTGTCACAGATCACCCAGTCGAACTTCTCGCGCAGTTCCTGCATCACCCTGGCCACGCCCTCGGTGGTCAGGGCATCCTTGTCGCGGGTCTGCGATGCGGGGAGGATGGACAGCGTCTCGATCCGCTTGTCGCGGATCAGCGCCTGGGAGAGCTTGGCATCGCCCTGGATCACGTTGATCAGGTCGAACACGACCCGTCGTTCGGCGCCCATGACCAGATCGAGGTTGCGCAGGCCGACGTCAAAGTCAACGACCACGACATTCTGCCCGGTCTGTGCCAGCGCCACGCCCAGTGCCGCGGTGGATGTTGTCTTTCCAACGCCACCCTTGCCGGATGTGACAACCAGCACTTTTGCCATGGGGGTAGTTCCTTGTCCGCTTTTTGTGGGTGTTTTCTTGTTCATGACCTGATGGATACGGTTTTTGGGGTTGGCACGCGCGGGGCGCGACGGGGGAAGGTGCTGCCTCAGGTTTTCCGTCCGGGGAATGCAGGCGGTACAAGCGGCTGCACGACAAGTGTGTCATTAGTGAGAATGATCTGCGCGGGTTTTTCGACATAGCGCGGATCGATTTCCTCGGCGGTGATGTAATATCCGTCGATGGCAAGGAGTTCGGCCTGCATGGAATGGGCGAAGATGCGGGCATCGGGCTGCCCGTTCATGCCCGCGATCGCGCGCCCGCGCAGCGGGCCGTACACATGGATCGACCCGCCAGCGGTCACCTCCGCCCCCGACCCCACGGAGCCGAGGATGATGATGTCGCCTTCGGGGTTCATGATCACCTGCCCCGAACGGATCGGCTGCTCGATGATCATGGATGACGCGCGTGGCACCTCCACCCGCGGGGGGGCGGCATCATCGGGAATGTCCACGGCGCCGGATGCCCGGCCGCCCATGAAGCCGGCAGGCCAGTCCCACCGCGCGCAGGCGGGCCATGCGGGGTCGCCCCCTTCTATGCCGATGATCCGGATACCGCGCGCGCACAGCGCCGGATAGAGTTCGGCCAGCCCTTCGGTGTCCGCGTCCAGCAGGGAGAGGTCAAGGATGACGGGCTTGCCCGCGAAAAACGTGCTTGAGCGGGCAATCTGTGCGTCAAGTCCGGCCAGCCAGTCGGCCAGGACCGGCTCGGGCGAGAGCACCAGCGCGAGGAAAGACCGGCCACGTGCGCGGATTTTCGGTGTGGGACGCAGTTCGTCTGGCAACGTGATCCTGTCCTGTGTGATCGGTGGGTGTGTCGTTTCCAGCTACCGTGCCATGCCGGAACTGTCGAGGGAAGGATACCTTATTCCTGCACGGAAGAGACATGTTTTTGCATTCATGCGTGCGAATGATGTGCAGTATGGGCTTGGCGAAAGGCGCCCCGATGCAATAATAGCGGGATCATGCGCATCCTGTATCATCTTCCCCTTTCGCCCTATTCCCGCAAGGTCCGCCTCGTGCTGGGTGAAAAACGGCTGCCGTTCGAGCTCAAGACCGAGCGCGTGTGGGAACGCCGTCCGGATTACCTGGACCGCAACCCCGCCGGCACGGTGCCCATGCTACAGGAAGAAAATGGTCTGTGCATTCCGGATTCGTGGGTGATCTGTGAATACCTGGAAGAAGCCTATGCCGATACCCCGCTGCTGGGCCGCACGCTGGCCGAACGGGTGGAGGTGCGCAGGCTTGTGGTCTGGTTCGATGAAAAATTCGGCCATGAGGTTTCATGCAAGCTGCTCAATGAAAAGGTGATGAAGCGCATTTCTGGCCGGGGCAATCCCGATGGGGGTGCCCTGCGCGCGGGGTATGCCAGTATCCGTACCCACCTGTCCTATATCGACTGGCTGGCGGAAACCCGGCAGTGGCTGGCGGGCAACATGCTGTCCCTGGCGGATTTTGCCGCCGCCGCCCATCTGTCATGCCTTGATTTTCTGGATGATGTGGACTGGACGCGCGTACCCGCGGCAAAAGACTGGTACGCGCGCATGAAAAGCCGCCCGTGCTTCCGCTCGATCCTGCAGGACCGCATGACCGGCTTCAATCCGCCCGCCCATTACGCGGGCCTGGATTTCTAGCGTCATGACAGTGCAGGCCGCCGGGTTTGACGCCATCGTGCTCGGGGCGGGTGCGGCAGGGCTCATGGCGGCGGCCACGGCGGGGCAGGGTGGCGCGCGCGTGGTGGTGGTGGACCATGCGCAGCATGCCGGGCGCAAGATCCTTATCTCCGGCGGGGGGCGGTGCAATTTCACCAACATGGATGCGGGGGCGGGGCAGTTCATTTCCGCCAACCCGCATTTTGCCAAATCGGCGCTGGCGCGCTTTACCCCGGCCGATTTCGTAGCCCTTGTGCAGCGCCACCGCATTCCCTGGCACGAGAAGGCGGCGGGCCAGCTGTTCTGTGACCGTTCGGCGCGCGATATCGTGGACATGCTGCTGCGTGAATGCCTGACGGGCCACGTAACCATGCGGCTGTCGCACCGTATCATCGATGTGGGGCGTAATGCCGCGGGGCAGTACCGGGTCGAGACGGATCACGGCGTGTTCCATGCCCCCCAGCCTGATCGTGGCCACGGGCGGGCTGTCGATTCCAAAGCTGGGGGCCACGGGGCTGGCGCATGACCTGGCCCGCCGCTTCGGGCTGCGCGTGATTGCACCCGCCCCGGCACTGGTGCCGCTGACCTTTGGCGCGCAGGACCGCGAATGGATGGAGCCGCTGGCCGGCCTGTCCGCCACCGTGGGCATCACATGCCAGGCGGGGGAGGGGCGGCAGGCCAGGCAGGTCACGTTCCGCGATGGCATGGTCTTTACCCATCGCGGCCTGTCGGGGCCGGTTATCCTGCAGGCATCATCCTACTGGCAGCCGGGGCAGGCGGTTGATATCGACCTGCTGCCCGGCGTGGATGCGGCGGCCCGCCTGCTGGAAATCAAGCGTGACCGCCCGCGTGCGGGCGGAGTTGCCATGCTGTCCATGCTGCTGCCACAGCGCCTGGCCCAGCTTTTCGCGGGCCTGCATTTGCCCGAAGGGCAGCTTGCGGGCATGCCGGATTCGGTTCTGGTCAACGTGGCGCGGGTGCTGTCCGCCTGGCGGCTCAACCCCCATGGTACCGAAGGCTACGTCAAGGCCGAGGTGACGCGTGGCGGGGTGGATACGGACTGCCTGTCCTCACGCGATATGGAAGCACGCGACGTGCCGGGCCTGTTCATGGTGGGCGAGGCGGTGGACGTGACCGGCTGGCTGGGCGGCTACAATTTCCAGTGGGCATGGGCCAGTGGCCGTGCGGCGGGGCAGGCGGTGGCGGAACGCTGCGGCTGATGCTGTTTGCCTCCCAGCCTTTCCTTCTGGTGTTCCTGCCGGTTGTGCTGGGGCTTTATTACGCCGTGGCCGCAAGCCGGGCGGCGCGGCAGGGGGTGGTCATTGGGGCCTCCCTTGTATTCTACGGATTGTGGGACTGGCGGTTCGTACCCTTCCTGCTGGGCCTGACCGGTTTCAACCAGATGATGGCCATGGCATGGGGGCGCAGCCGGTGGCGGGGCTGGCTGTGGGGCGGCGTGGTGTGCAACCTGCTGGTGCTGTTCGGCTTCAAATACATGGACTGGGTGGTCGGGGGCGTGCTGCATGCGCTGGGCTGGGCCCATGCGCCGTGGCCCGTTATCCTGCCACTCGGGCTGTCATTTTTCGTGTTCCAGAAAATCTCCTACCTTGTCGATCTGGGACGTGGGCAGGCGCGGGTCTACCGGCTGGCGGATTTTGTAGAGTTCGTGACGTTTTTCCCCCAGCTCGTGGCCGGGCCCATCGTGCGGCATAACGAACTGATCCCGCAGTTCGACGCCAGCCCGCGCAATGGCCACATGTGGGCCAATCTGGGTCAGGGCGGGCTGCTTGTGCTGGTGGGGCTGGGCAAGAAGGCGGGGCTGGCGGACACGCTGGGCGGCATCTGCGCGCCGGTATTTGCCGCGGCGGCCAGTGGTCATGCGCCGGGGCTGGCGGCGGCATGGCTGGCGGCGGTGGCCTACATGCTGCAGATCTATTTCGATTTTTCCGGCTATTCGGACATGGCCATCGGCATGGCACTGATGATGGGCATCCGCCTGCCCTTCAATTTCAATGCACCCTATGCCGCCGGTTCAATACGTGACTTCTGGCGGCGGTGGCACATGACACTGTCGCGCTTCCTGCGTGATTACCTCTACATTCCGCTGGGGGGCAACCGCTGCGCGCCCGCGCGCCAGGCGTTCAATGTGGTGGTGACCATGGCGCTGGCGGGCGTGTGGCACGGGGCAGGGTGGACGTTCATGCTGTGGGGGGTGCTGCATGGCGTGGCGCTGGCGGTGGCCCACGCATGGGACCGGGCGGGCCTGCGGATCAATCGTGTTGCCGGGCATGTGCTGACCCTGCTTTTCGTGCTGCTGACATGGGTGGTGTTCCGTGCCGACAGCCTGCCCGCGGCGGGCAGGATGCTGGCGGGCATGGCGGGCATGGGCGGTGGCGGGGCACCTGGCCGGCATCCGTTCGTACTGGGGCTGGCGGCCGTGGTGGCGCTGGTGGGCCCCGCGTCGCAGCAGGTGGTGCTGGAGCGCGTGCGGCCCGCGCCATGGCTGGCCGTGGGGGCGGGCATCGCCTTTGTGCTGCTGGTGTTCCTGATAGGTGGCCGCCCGCCGGAGCCGTTCATCTATTTCCAGTTTTAAGAGACTGCTTCAGATGGTTCATTGATGAAAAGACGGAAGTTTCCGGGCGCCGTCTCTCTCTGAATTCAAGGCAGGTTCTTCGAGGCCTTTTGAAAAAAGCTTTACCGGAAACCCTGTCCTGACCGGCAGGGTGTCCCAAGGGCGGTCTTCACGCGCGCGGTGGTGATACGGCGTGTATTGTAACCGCAAGGCTGGTATTGGGATGTGATACATTCCACCTAAGATTGGTTGGCCCCATATGGGGCCAGATCTGGCACGGCACGGGCAGGAGCACATGGCAGGCAGGCGCGACAGCATGGATGATGGCCCGGCGGACCTGTTTGGCGCGCCCCCGCCACAGCAGGCGGGACGGGGGCCGGTGCCCTTTCCCGCGGCATCCCGCGCTGCCCCCGCGCGCACCCAGCCGCTGGCCGACCGCCTGCGCCCGGCCACGCTGGATGACGTGGTGGGGCAGGACCATCTGCTCGGGCCGCAGGGCAGCCTGCGGCAGATGCTGGCGCGTGGTTCACTGGCCAGCCTGATCCTGTGGGGCGGACCCGGCGTGGGCAAGACCACCATCGCCCGCCTGCTGGCCGATGCTGCGGGGTTGCGTTTTGTCCAGCTTTCCGCCGTGTTTTCCGGCGTGGCCGACCTCAAGCGCGCGTTCGAGGACGCACGGCGCACCAGCGCGCAGGGCGGCGGCACGCTCCTGTTCGTTGATGAGATCCACCGCTTCAACCGCGCCCAGCAGGATGGCTTCCTGCCGGTGGTGGAGGATGGTACCGTGGTGCTGGTGGGTGCGACGACGGAAAACCCGTCCTTTGCGCTCAACAGCGCGCTGCTGTCACGCTGCCAGGTGCTGGTGCTGCACCGGCTGGATGATGCGGCGATGGAAAAGCTGCTTGAACGTGCGGAGGAGACGACCGGCACCGCCCTGCCACTGACACCGGAAGCCCGCGCCACCCTGCGCGCCATGGCCGATGGTGACGGGCGCTACCTGCTGAACATGGTCGAGCAGCTGCTTGCCCTGCCACCGCAAAAGGCACCGCTGGACCCTGCCGCCCTGTCCAGCCTGCTCGCCCGCCGCGCGGCACTGTATGACAAGGACCGCGAGGAACATTACAACCTGATCTCGGCGCTGCATAAATCCATGCGTGGTTCCGACCCCGATGCGGCGCTGTACTGGTTTGCCCGCATGCTCGAAGGTGGCGAGGACCCGCGCTACATCGCCCGCAGGCTGACCCGCTTCGCCGCCGAAGACGTGGGCATGGCCGACCCGCACGCCCTGCCGCTGGCGGTGGCGGCGTGGGAGACGTTCGAGCGCCTGGGCTCGCCCGAGGGGGAACTCGCACTGGCGCAGCTTGTGGTGCATCTGGCCACGGCGCCGAAGTCCAATGCGGTGTACAAGGGCTACAACATGGCCCGCAGGGCCGCGCGCGCCACCGGCAGCCTGATGCCGCCCGCCCATATCCTCAATGCACCCACTACGCTCATGAAGGATATCGGCTACGGCAAGGGGTATGAATACGACCATGATGCGGAGGGTGGCGTATCGGGCCAGAACTACTTCCCCGATGGCATGCGCCGGCCAAAACTGTACCAGCCCACCGACCGGGGATATGAACGTGAAGTGGCGCGACGACTGGACAGTTGGAACAGAGTGCGCGAAAGCCGTGGGTCATGAGTGTCGTTACCCTTACCGTCAGCGATGACGAAGCCGATATCCGCCTCGACCGCTGGTTCCGCAGGCATTACCCCCACCTGACGCAGGGGGCGCTGCAGAAGCTGTGCCGCACGGGGCAGGTACGCGTGGATGGCAGACGTGCCACCGCCGCCACCCGGCTGGAACCGGGGCAGGTGGTGCGCGTGCCGCCCATACCCAATGCAAACCGCCCGCCGCCGCTGGCGGTCAAGCCGCTGGATGAGCGGCAGGTGCGCGAAATCAATAAAATGGTCATCTACCGCGATGATCATGTGATCGTGCTCAACAAGCCCGCGGGCATTGCAGTGCAGGGCGGACCGGGCATCACGCACCATATCGACGCGCTGCTTGATGGCCTGCGGGACAGCCCCGATGACCCGCGCCCCCGGCTTGTCCACCGCATCGACCGCGATACGTCCGGCCTGCTGCTGGTGGCGCGCACGCCCGGGGTTGCGGCAAAGCTTGCGGCAGCTTTCCGTGGCCGTGACGTGCACAAGGTGTACTGGGCCGTGGTGGTGGGCCGCCCCAGCCCGGCCACGGGCATCATTGACCAGCCGCTGACCAAGCTGGGGGCTGGTGCTGGCGCCATCAGCGTGGTGGCCGAGCGCGGTGATGCGGATGCGGTGCATGCCCTGTCGGAATACGAGGTGCTCGATGCGGCGGCGCGCAAGATGTCATGGCTTGCCCTCTCGCCCCTGACCGGGCGCACCCATCAGCTGCGCGTGCATTGCGAGGCACTGGGCAACCCCATACTGGGTGACCCCAAATATGGGGGCGACGTGGCGCACGTGGCGGGCTTCGCCGACAGGCTGCACCTGCATGCCCGCAGGCTGGAACTGCCCCACCCCGCGGGCGGCACGCTGGTGGTGGAAGCCGACCTGCCGCCGCACATGCGCGAGACATTCCGGCAGATCGGCTTTGACACACCCGCGGCCCAACCCCCGCGCCGCCGCAGCTAGAACACGGCCACAACGCGACAGGACAGGAACTGAAATGGCACAGAACGGAAATGCACGGCGGATCCTCCTGGGGTCCGTGGCCGCACTGGTGGTCGTGGCGGGCGCGGGCGGGCTTGTGGTCCGATCCATGCTGGACCCGGACAGCCTGCGCACGAAGGCGATCGCCGCAATCGAGAAGCAGACCGGGCGGCAGGTACGCCTGGGCGCGCTGGATATCCACCTCCTGCCCAGCCCGTCGCTGTCCGTGCGTGACGTGGGGCTGTCGGACATGGCGGGCGGTGCCTATACCGACATGCTTACGGCGGAGCAGCTGCAGGCCAGCATCGGCTTCATGGCGCTGCTGCATCATGAACTGCGGCTGGAGAATGTCAGCCTGACCCACCCCGTGCTGCATCTTGAGCGCACGCAGGCGGGGGAAGCCAACTGGCGTCTTTCCCCCACCGGCGCGCAGGCCACCGCCAGGCCCGATGCCGCGACCACGCAGGCGGCATCCGACTGGAAGGTACAGGTCGGCAGCGTGCGCGTGAGTAATGCCGACCTCGACTGGGATGATCGCCTGTCCGGCAGCAGGGGCAGGGTGGTGCTGGACCATATCAACCTGTCGGGCGTGGACGGGGCGCAGCCGCAGCTTGACGTGACGGGTCATGATGATGGCGGCAGCTTTACGCTGGCGGGCCATACGGGGGCGATCAACCTTGCCTCCACCGCGCGGGCAGGCTGGCCGGTGGCGCTTAAGGCCACCTTCCTGTCCGGCGGGCAGCAGGCGGGGCAGCTTGCGGTGGATGGCACCGTGGCCGACCCGGACCACATGAAGGGCTATGACGTCACGCTCGACGGGAATGTGGCCAGCCTGAAAACTGTCGAGTCGCTGGTGCCGGGGCTGACGCTGCCCGATGTGCGCCGCCTGTCGTTCAGGGCGAATGTGGTGGATGGCAGTGCGGCAGGCAGCACGGGCAGCACGCCGCTGCTGAACAGCCTGCATCTGGATACCGGGGCGGTGGATGCGGGACAGTACCTGTCCGGGCTGACATTGCAGGGGCTTTCGATTGATGCGCCGGGGCCGAAGGATGCGGTGAACATCCGCAGCCAGGGCCAGTGGCAGGGACAGGCGCTGAAACTGTCCGGCACGCTGGGTTCGCTCCAGCAGGTCGATGCGGCTGTCACCTCCCATCTGGCCGACCCGCTGCCGCTCTCGCTTGACCTGTCGGGGGATCCGGGTGCGCTGCGGGTGGCGGGCACGCTGGGTGGTGGCCATGCGGTGGTGAATGTCGATGCCTCCGCCAGCACCCTGGCGCTGCCCGGTGGCGGGGTGATCGATCACCTGACGGCGTCGAGCCATCTGGTCAGCGAGGATAATGGCGCGCATTTCCAGCTGTCGGATATCGTGGTCAAGAGCACGCAGGTTTCGCTTACGGGATCGCTGGACCTGTCCATGCATGGCGGTGCTGGCGGCGTACCGCTGGCCAGTGGCGCGCTTGCGGCAAGCTGGCTGAATGTTGATGCCCTGATGGGCAGCACCACCACGGGCAAAGCCGATGCGAAAGGCGTGACCGCCCCCGCGCAGCCTGCCGCCAGCAGTGACAGCCTGCCCTTTGACCGGCTGCGCAGGATGGATGCCGACCTGAAGCTGAGCGCCGACCAGATGGAATTCGAGGGCGATGAATACCACAACGCCCTGACCCATATCAGCCTGCGTGGTGGCCGGCTTGTGGTTGACCCGCTGCAGGCGCAGGGCACCGGGCGCAGCGTGTCGGGGCAGTTCGTGGTGGATGCATCGGGCAGCGTGCCCATCATCTCGGGCACGATCGGTACGCTGGTACTGCCCGCCGCGTGGGTGGAAAGCCGTGCCGGGCTGTCCAACCTGGTACAGGGCGCGCTGCAGGTGGTCGGCACGGTCCATACGCAGGGCACGACCCGCACCGAACTGCGTAACGGCATGACCGGGCATATGGGCGTGTCCATGGTCAATGGCACGATCAGTGGCAGCGCGCTGGGTGCAATGCTGGGCGATGCGGCGCGTGGCACGCTGGGTTCCGGCCCGATCCCGCTGCGCTGCTTCGGCATTCACATGAGCATGGCGGACGGACAGGCCAATGTGGACACCATCGGCATGCAGACCAGCGGGTTGAGCGTGACCGGCCATGGCACCGTGGGCATGGTTTCGCAGGCGCTGGACCTGCATCTCGTGCCGCAGGTCATGATCAGTGGTACCGGCGCCAGCGTGCCGCTGCGCGTGGGCGGCACGCTGGGGGCACCCCGGCCCAGGATGGATGCGGGCTCCGATGGCCGTTACGCCATCGGGCTGCTACTGGGTGGCAGTTCTGGCGGCAATGCCGCGACCGACCCCTGTCCCGCGGCGCTCAGGGCCGCGCGTGAGGGGCAGGCCGGTCCCCAGCCCTCCGCCGCTGCTCCGGCGGTCGAGAACAGCAGGAACGCGGATGCCAACAAACTGATGGAAAAGGCCAAGGCGTCGCCTGATGTGAAGAAGGTGGGCAACCTGCTCAAGGGCCTGGGAATCCTGAAATGATGAAGGACGGCGTACGTCCCCCCACCCCGCAGGTGGCAGCACGGCGCAAACGCTTCTGGGCGCAGGCGCGTGTCGCGCCCGTGGCGGATGGCGGTTTTGCGGTGGAACTGGATGGCCGGGGCATCCGCCTGCCTGGCGGCGCGGCACTTGTGGTGCAGTCCGGAGCGCTGGCCCGTGCGATTGCAGGGGAATGGGCAGCGGCCGGTGGGGAAAAAGGCGGGCATTTTACCCCCGATGACCTGCCCATGACCCGCATCACCGGCACCATGATCGAACGCGTGGCCCCGGACCCGGCGGCACAGGTGACGGCACTGTTGCAGTATGTGGATGGGGAACTGCTGTGCTACCGCGCCGACCATCCCGCCATGCTCTGTGCGCGCCAGCATGAACAGTGGGACCCGCAGCTTGCCTGGCTGCGTGCGCGCCACGGCATCGACATGGCGGTGACGACGGGCATCATGCCGCTTGTGCAGGCGGCAGGCGTGCATGCGGCGTGGCGCACCATCGTGCAGGCGCAGGATAACGCAACCCTTGCGGCGCTGGGTGTGATGGTGCCTGCCATGAAAAGCATCGTGCTGGGGCTTGCGGTGGTGACCGGTGCGCTATCGTGTGCAGGGGCTGCGGAAATCGCCACGGTGGATGAACGCACCCAGATGGAGATATGGGGGCGTGACGCCAGACAGGTTGCGGCTCTTGAGGCACTGGCGGCGGAAGTGGCGGACGCCGCCCGTTTCCTGCAACTGTGCCACGAGGGAAATGGATGAACCGAACAGAAGTCTACAGGTGCCGCCTTTTTTCAAAGAAGCGGCGTTCTCTGAAGCTTTTTGAAAAAGGCTTCATCAAAACTTTTTCCGGTTTGAACGCAAAACGGCCCGGTATCATACCGGGCCGTTTTTTGTAGCAGCCGGGCCGCTCAGGGCACCAGCACTGTAGCACTCGCCAGGCAGGCAATACCTTCCTCGCGCCCGGTAAAGCCAAGGCGTTCGGACGTGGTGGCCTTGACCGAGATGCGGTCGACATCGACCTTGAGCAGTTCGGCAAGGCGCGCACGCATGGCTTCGGAATGCGGGCCGATCTTGGGGCGTTCGCAGATCAGCGTCACATCGGCATTGACCAGCATGCCGCCGCGCTGGCGGATGCGCTCGCCCGCATGGATCAGGAAGCGCGCGCTGTCGGCATCCTTCCACTCGTTCTGGCTGGGGGGGAAATGGCGGCCGATATCGCCTTCGGCCAGCGCGCCGTAAATGGCGTCGCACAGCGCGTGGATGCCCACATCCGCATCCGAATGCCCGGCAAGGCCGCGCGTGTGGGGCACGGTGATGCCGCACATGATCAGGGGCCGGTTCTCGGCAAAGGCATGCACGTCATAGCCCGTGCCGGTGCGCGGCAGCAGCGTCGGGCCGATCAGGCGTTCCAGGCGCACCAGATCCTCCTTGTAGGTCAGTTTGATGTTGTCTTCCGAACCGGGAACGATGGCAACGTGGTGGCCGGCCTGTTCCAGCAGGGCGGCGTCATCGGTGGCGTCGGCGGCGGAGGCCGCGCGGTGCAGGTCGCGCAGCAGGGCAAAGCGGAAGCCCTGTGGCGTCTGGGCGCGGAACAGGTCGGTGCGCGGCACGGTATCGGTAATGATGCCGTCCTTTGCACGCTTGATGGTGTCGGCCACCGGCACGGCGGGGATGACGCCTGCGTGCCTTTCCAGCGCCGCGATCACGCCCTGTGTCACGCTGCCGGGCACGTAGGGGCGCGCGCCGTCATGGATCAGCACCAGTTCGGGCCGTTCGTTTTCAGGCAGGCGGTCAAGGGCGTCCAGCCCGGCGCGCACGCTGGCCTGGCGCGTATCGCCACCGGGCACGACCGGCAGGACCGTGCAGCCGGCGGGCGCGAAGCCGTCCAGTGCACCGCCCAGCAGCGCCGGGTCGCCCACTGGCTGGATGACGCCCACATGGGGGGCAAGGGCATCCGCCGCATGGCGGATGACGGGCCGTCCGCCCAGCGTGACATACTGCTTGGCGACGGGGGTCGCGGTCTGGGCGCTGTACCGGCTGCCCTGGCCCGCGGCGAGAAGAATGGCTGCAACACGCATGATGCGGAGCAATGCGGCCATGTGGCCGCCGCGTCAAGCATTCTGCGTGTGGCAGATGGCATACACCTGTGTGGTAAAATGTTGCCGCCATGCACCGAACCTGATTGCACGCGGCGGCATGAGGGGGTATTCTGCCTAAATCATAAGCATTACTGGCATATAGTATCAGGAGCCGGCACATTCCCGCGCGCGCCATGCACGCGGCTGAAGGGACCCGGCGGGGAAGCGGGGTCCATGTCATCTCAACTGCTGTCGCCTATTGATCTGGGTGGTGGGGTCGTGCTGCGCGCGCCTGTCATACTGGCCCCCATGGCCGGGGTAACGGACCTGCCGTTCCGCAAGCTGGCGCGCAGGCTGGGGGCGGGGCTGGTGGTTTCGGAAATGATCGCGTCCTGGGCCATGGTGCGGGAAAACCAGAACACGCTGCGCATGGCCGAAGTGGCGGATGATGGCCCCAATTCCGTCCAGCTTGCAGGCTGCGACCCCGATGCGATGGGGCAGGCCGCGCGCATTGCGGTTGATCGCGGGGCGGATATCATCGACATCAATTTCGGCTGCCCGGTCAAGAAGGTGGCGGTGGGCCAGCTTGCCGGCTCAGCCCTGATGCGTGACGAGGTGCAGGCCGGCCGCCTGCTCGAAGGCGTGGTGCGCGCCGTTGATGTGCCGGTCACGCTGAAGATGCGCATGGGCTGGGACCATGACCACCTCAATGCCCCGCGTCTGGCCCGTATTGCACAGGAATCGGGCATACGCATGGTGACGGTGCATGGCCGTACCCGCCAGCAGTTCTACAACGGCACGGCGGACTGGTATTTCGTGCGCAATGTGGTGGATGCGGTGGACCTGCCGGTCATTGTCAATGGCGATATCCTGACGGTGGAGGACGCGCGCGTGGCGCTTGAGCGTTCGGGCGCACGCGGCGTGATGATCGGGCGCGGCTGCTATGGACGCCCGTGGTTCCTGGCCCAGGTCGCGCGCGCGCTGATGGATGGCATGCATGTGGCGGAACCCGACCTTGCGGCGGAAAAATCCATCGTGCTGGAGCATTACGGCATGATGATCGATCATTTTGGCGCCCATCCCGGGCTGCGCCTCGCACGCAAGCATGTGTCATGGTATTCGGCCGGGCTGCCGGACTCGGCGGGTTTCCGCGCCGCCGTGAACCGGGTCGATACGGTCGATGCCGCCATCGGCATGATCCATGAATTCTATGACCGCCAGATCGCGGCGGGCAACGTACGCGGGCCACGTCCCTCCACCGTGGAGGCGGAAAGGGCCGCCGGACGGACAGCCACCGTACAGGCCGCATGAGCGAAGGCACGCCCCCTGCATCCGTCCACCAGCCCTGTGCGCCGGACAACATAACGGGCAACGGCCGGATCGTGCTCGATTCGCTCGCGCTGCCGGTGGTGGTGGTGCGGGCGGATGATGCCATCGGGTATGTGAACAGTGCCGCGGAGCCGTTTTTCGGCATGTCGCGTGCGCATCTGGTGCAGATGCGCCTGACCGACATCCTGCCCGGTGACAGTCCGCTCTTCCTGCTGGTGGAGCAGGTGCGCGCGCAGGACCACACCGTGGTCGAGCACGAGGTCACGCTGGAAAGCCCGCGCCTGCGCCACGAGGGGGTGACGGTGCAGGGCGCGCCGGTCATGGAGGAACCCGGCTCGGTCGTGCTGACATTCCATGATTTCTCGGCCGTGCGCGTGCTGGACCGGCAGCTGACCTTCCGCTCCGCAGCACGCAGCGTGGCGGGCATGGCGGCCATTCTGGCGCATGAGGTGAAGAACCCGCTCTCGGGCATACGGGGGGCGGCGCAGCTGCTGGAAACATCGGTGGGTGAATCCGACCGCGAGCTTGCGGTCCTGATCCAGGACGAGGTCAACCGCATCCGTGACCTGGTGGACCGGATGGACATGTTCAGCGACCGCCCGATCGAGCGCAGGCCGGTGAACATCCACCGCGTGCTGGAGCATGTGCGCCGTCTGGCGCAGCAGGGCTTCGGGGCGGATATCGGCTTCGAGGAAATGTACGATCCCTCCCTGCCGCCGGTATGGGGCAACCGCGACCAGCTGGTGCAGGTCCTGCTCAACCTGGTCAAGAATGCTGCCGAGGCGCTCGACACCCGCCCCGAAGGGGGCGAACCGCCCCGGATCACACTCACCACCAGCTACCGCCCCGGCATATGGGTGTCCACCGGTGGTGGCCAGCGCGTGCAGCTGCCTCTGCTGGTCTCTGTGCGTGACAACGGGCCGGGGATTCCCGAGAACATCCGTCCACATCTGTTCGAGCCGTTCCTGACCACCAAGACCACCGGCAGCGGGCTGGGTCTGGCGCTGGCGGGCAAGATCGTGGGGGACCATGGCGGCGTGATCGAGGTGGAAAGCCAGCCCGGCGGGACGGAGGTCCTGCTGCACCTGCCCGTTGTGACCGAAGAGCGGGGCGCGCCGTAAGGCCCCCGACCGTATCCGAGAGATAGAGAGCGAATGTCGCTGCCCACCATTCTAGTTGCCGATGATGACCGTTCGATCCGCACCGTGCTCAGCCAGGCACTGGGGCGCGGGGGCTACCAGGTCCGTGCCACGGGGCAGGCCGCCACCCTGTGGCAGTGGGTGGAGGAGGGGGAAGGCGATCTCGTCATCACCGATGTCGTCATGCCCGACGAGAACGGGCTGGACCTGATCCCGCGCATCCGCCGCATCCGCCCCGACCTGCGGGTCGTGGTGATGAGTGCCCAGTCCACGCTGATGACGGCGGTCAAGGCAACCCAGCGCGGCGCGTTCGAATACCTGCCCAAGCCATTTGACCTCAAGGAAGTGCTGGCGGTGGTCGCGCGCGCGCTGGCCACCCCCGCCGTGCCGGTGCAGGCCGCACCGGCCCCCCCGCCAGAGGAACAGATGTCGCTCATTGGCCGGTCGGTGGTGATGCAGGACATCTACCGCATCATCGCCAGGCTTACGACATCGGACCTGACCGTCATGATCAATGGCGAAAGCGGGACGGGCAAGGAACTGGTGGCGCGCGCGCTGCATGAATACGGGCGCAGGCGTTCCGGGCCGTTCGTGGCCATCAACATGGCCGCCATTCCGCGCAACCTGATCGAAAGCGAACTGTTCGGCCATGAACGTGGCGCCTTTACCGGGGCCACGTCACGCGTGGCGGGCCGCTTCGAGCAGGCGGCCGGCGGCACGCTGTTCCTGGACGAGATTGGCGACATGCCGCCCGAGGCCCAGACCCGCCTTCTGCGCGTGCTGCAGGATGGCGAGTTCACGACCGTGGGCGGCACGCTGCCCATCCGCGCCAATGTCCGCATCATTGCCGCAACCCACAGGGACCTGCGGCAGGCGATCCGGGCCGGTACGTTCCGCGAGGATCTGTACTACCGTCTGAACGTGGTGCCCATGCGCCTGCCGCCACTGCGCGAGCGGGTGGAGGACATACCCCTGCTGGCACGGCATTTCCTGAACGAGAACGCCGATGGCGCGGGTCCCGTGCGCGTACTGGATGACGAGGCGATGGCCCGGCTGCAGGCCCATCGCTGGCCCGGCAACGTGCGTGAGCTTGAAAACCTGATGCGCCGCATTACCGCGCTGCACCCGCAGGAAAGCATCGGGGCGGATATCATAGCCGCGGAACTGGCGGAGGCCAGCAGCCTTGCCCCGCAGGGCGAGGGCACCGGCACCCAGCCGGAAACCCTGGCCGGGGCGGTGGAGCGGCACCTGCGCCGCTTCCTGGCATCGGGACAGGAGGGCATGCCGATGAGCGATATTTATGACAAGGTGATTGCGGAGGTCGAACGCCCGCTGATTTCCATGACGCTGGCGGCAACGCGGGGCAACCAGATCCGGGCGGCGGCCATGCTGGGGCTGAACCGCAACACCCTGCGCAAGAAGATCCGCGACCTCGATATTCCCGTCGTGCGCGGCGGCGCATGAGCAGCACCCCCACGGCCCGCCCCGGCGCCGCCTACCGGCTGGCGCGGCGCATGCTGGACATGCTTGTGCGCCGCAATGTGGCGCTGGTCCTGGTACTGCTGGCGCTGGTGCTGGGTGTCGCGACCTTCGTTGTGCTGTCGGGGGGCAAGTCACTGGCGCACCATCCGCAGATTCAGGCGCTGGTCTTCATCCTCAATTTCCTCGTGCTGCTGCTGCTGGCCACGTCGCTGACCGAAAAGGTGGGCCGCGTGCTGGCCGAACGCCGCAGCGGGCTGGCGGGCGCCAGGCTGCATGTGCGGCTGGTCACGCTGTTCGGCATCGTGGCGGTGGCGCCGACCATCGTGGTGGGCACGTTTGCCGCCGTGTTTTTCCATTACGGCATCCAGATCTGGTTCAGTGACCGGGTGAACACGGCAATGAACGAGGCGCTGGAAACGTCACGCGGCTACCTGCAGGAACATAACGCCAATATCCGCACCGAGGCATTCTCGCTCGCCAACTACCTTGTCAGCGCCCAGACCGCGCTGGCGGGTTCGGGCAACGACCTGCTGCACAACCCCGATGCGCTCTCGCAGGTGCTGGATTCACAGGCGACACTGCGCGGGCTGGATGTGGCGGTGGTGTATGATCCCTTCACCAACACGGTCGTGGCCTCGGGCGGGCTCATGGGGCGGACCGCCAATCTCAAGGACCTGCCGCCGCCTGCCGCCACGCTGATGGCGCGCACGAACGAGATCGCGATCCTTGACTCACCCGATGAAAAGACGGTCCGCGCGGTGGTGACGCTGGGGGATACGCCGCCGCTCATGCTCATGATCGCCCGCCCCGTGGACCCCGATATCCTCGAACACATGCACCGCACCGAACAGGTGGTGGCCGACTACCAGCGCCTGAACGGCAACCGTGGCAAGATCCAGTTCACCTTCGTGCTGATCTTTGCACTTGTGGCGGTGCTGGTGCTGGGAGCGGCCATCCTGATCGGGCTCATGCTCGCCAACCAGATCGTGCGCCCGCTGGGGCTGCTCATCCTGGCGTCCGAACGGGTGAGCAAGGGCAATCTGGACAGCAACGTGCCCGAAGGCGACCGCGATGACGAAGTCTCAAGCCTGTCGCGCGCCTTCAACCGCATGACATCCCAGCTGGCCAGCCAGCGTGCGGAACTGGTCAACGCCACCAACCAGATCAATGAACGCCGCAGGTTTACCGAAGCCGTGCTGTCCGGCGTGTCCGCCGGCGTGATCGGGCTGGATGCGCAACGCGTGATCGAACTGCCCAACCGGGCGGCCAGCGTGCTGCTGCACCGGGACATGGAAAGCTGCATCGGCCAGCCGCTGGTCCAGGTGGTGCCGGAACTGGCCGACATGCTGGAACGCGTTGCCCATGATGGCGCGCGCGAACTGACGGGGGAGGTACAGGTGCTGGCCGACGGGCGCGCCTGTACCCTGCTGGTCCGAATCGGTGCCGAAATGCAGGCGAGCCTGAATGGCGACATCGCGGGGGGGTATGTGGTTACATTTGATGACATAACAGCCCTGCAGGTCGCGCAGCGCAAGGCGGCATGGGCGGATGTGGCGCGGCGCATCGCGCACGAGATCAAGAACCCGCTCACCCCCATCCAGCTGGGTGCCGAACGGCTCAAGCGCCGCTTCCTGCGCGAGATCACATCCGACCCCGACACCTTCGTGCAGTGCGTGGACACGATCATCCGCCATGTGAGCGATATCGGGCGCATGGTGGATGAATTTTCCGCCTTCGCGCGCATGCCCCAGCCCGTCATGCGCATGGAGGATCTCTCCCGCATCGTGCGCGAGACGCTGATCCTGCAGCGCAACGCGCACCCTGAACTGCTGTATGAGGTCAACCTGCCCGACCGGGGGCCGCAGGTGCGCTGCGACCGCAGGCTGGTGGGCCAGGCGCTGACCAACCTGTTGCAGAACGCCGCCGACGCCATAGCCATGCGCCGCCCGCAGCAGGAGGCGGGCGGGGATGGCGTGATCGGCACGATCCGTATTACATTGCGCCAGGCTGATCCGGACGTGCTCCTGATCGTGGAGGATGACGGAATCGGGTTGCCAGTTGAGGATCGTGCCCGGCTGACCGAGCCCTATGTGACCCACAAGCCCAAGGGAACCGGCCTTGGCCTTGCGATCGTCAAGAAGATTCTTGAAGATCATGGCGGAAGCATCGGGCTGGAGGACCGCGCCGGGGGCAGGGGAGCTGTATCGACGTTGATTTTGCCGATAAAGGACGACCATGGGCCATGAAATCCTGATCGTCGATGACGAGCCGGATATACGGCTTCTTATCGAGGGTATTCTGTCAGATGAAGGATACGAGACCCGGCTGGCCGCGGATTCCGATTCCGCCATCGCCGCGTTCAGGGAGCGCAGGCCCTCGCTTGTGGTACTGGATGTATGGCTGCAGGGCTCGCGGCTTGACGGGCTTGGTATCCTCAACGTCCTTCACAAGGAAGAGCCGTCCGTCCCGGTCATCATGATATCGGGCCACGGCACGATCGAGACCGCCGTCGCCGCCCTGCAGCACGGGGCGTATGACTTCATCGAAAAACCCTTCCAGGCGGACCGGCTGCTGGTGGTGGTCCGCCGCGCACTCGAGGCCTCGCGCCTTGCGCGTGAAAATGCGGAACTGCGCCTGCTGGCGGGCTCCGGCACCGTGCTGGAGGGGCGCAGTGCCGCCATTGTCGCCGTGCGCAACCAGATCGACCGCGTGGCGCCCACCGGCTCGCGCGTGCTGATATCGGGGGCGGCGGGTACCGGCAAGGAAGTGGCGGCGCGGATGGTCCATGCCAGTTCCCGCCGGGCGGAGGGGCCGTTCATCGCGCTGAACTGCGCAACCCTGGCGCCCGGCCGGTTCGAGGAGGAACTGTTCGGCACGGAAGGTGGCGATGATGGCACGGGCCGGCGTACCGGCGTGCTGGAGCGCGCCCACGGCGGCACGCTGGTGCTTGATGAAGTATCCGACATGCCGCTGGAGACACAGGGCAAGATCGTGCGCGCGCTGCAGGACCAGACATTCGAGCGGCTGGGCGGTGCGCGGCGGGTCAAGGTGGATGTGCGCGTGCTGGCCACCACCAACCGCGACCTGCAGTCCGAGATCGCGCTGGGCCGCTTCCGTGAGGACCTGTACTACCGCCTGGCGGTTGTGCCGCTGCGCATTCCCAGCCTGCGCGAACGGCGCGAGGACATACCCGAACTGGCCCGCATGTTCCTGGACCGCGCGGCCGAGACCGCGGGCCTGCCGCTGCGCGAACTGTCGGGTGATGCGATTGCGGCCCTGCAGAGCTATGAGTGGCCGGGCAACGTGCGGGAACTGCGCAACCTGATGGAGCGGCTGCTGATCATGATGCCGGGCAACAGCACGGACCCGATCCGCGCCGACATGCTGCCCTCCACCGTGGGGGAAGGGGCGCCGGCACTGCTCAAGTTCGATTCTGACGAGGATGTGATGAGCCTGCCGCTGCGTGAGGCCCGCGACCTGTTCGAGACCCAGTACCTTCAGGCACAGCTATTACGCTTTGGAGGGAACATCAGCCGTACGGCGGGGTTTGTGGGCATGGAGCGCAGTGCGTTGCATCGCAAGCTCAAGCAGCTGGGCGTCACGTCCGAGGATCGCAACACGGGATGAGCTTTTGCCCGCTGGGCGCATGCCTGCTAGACAACGAACTGTGATACGGACGGTGGCAACGCCGTAGCATGACACGAGAACTGTGCCGTGTACCCCCGCCCAACAAGCAACAAGTAAGGCCCTGCCGTGGCAAAAGAACCTTCACAGAATGTACAGGACGTGTTCCTCAACCACGTCCGCCGGTCCAAGACGCCGGTCACCATCTTCCTCGTCAACGGGGTCAAGCTTCAGGGCATCATCACCTGGTTTGACAATTTCTCCGTCCTGCTGCGGCGCGACGGGCATACCCAGCTAGTCTACAAGCATGCGATCAGCACGGTCATGCCCGCCACGCCGGTCAGCCTGTTCGAACCACCCGCCGAGGCCGAGGCGACAGAGGACCGCACGGCCACGGATGGCAGTCTGTCGTGACGGTGGGGCAGCCTTCCTCTGCCACCCGCGCGGCCGTTATCCTGCCGTGGGAACGCCCCGACCGTCATGACGATGCCCGCGCCGCCGAGGCCCGGCTGGAGGAGGCCGTTGGCCTTGCCGCTTCCATCGGGCTGGTGGTGGTGTGCCAGGCGGTGCTTCTGCTGCGCGCCCGCAGGCCGGCCACCCTGCTTGGTGGTGGCCAAGTTGATTCGCTCAAGGAAACGGTCAAGGCCGACAACATCACCGTTGTCATCATCGATTCCCGCCTGACCCCGGTACAGCAGCGTAACCTGGAGCGCGCCCTGGGCTGCAAGGTGATCGACCGGACCGCGCTGATCCTGGACATATTTGGCGAGCGCGCCGCCACGCGTGAAGGCACGCTGCAGGTCGAACTGGCCCATCTGGAATGCCAGCGCAGCCGCCTTGTGCGCACATGGACCCATCTTGAACGCCAGCGCGGTGGCTTCGGCTTCCTTGGTGGCCCCGGTGAAACCCAGATCGAGGCCGACCGCCGCATGATCGGGGACCGGATCGTCCGCCTCAAGCGTGAACTGGAACAGGTGCGCCGTACCCGTGGCCTGCACCGGCAGGCGCGCCGTCGCGTGCCGTTCCCCATCGTGGCGCTGGTGGGTTACACCAATGCGGGCAAGTCCACCCTGTTCAATGCCCTGACCGGGGCCAGCGTGTATGCGCAGGACCAGCTGTTCGCCACGCTGGACCCCACCATGCGCGGCATCCGGCTGCCATCGGGGCGGCGGGTGATCCTGTCGGACACGGTGGGGTTCATCAGTGACCTGCCGACCGAGCTCATCGCCGCCTTCCGTGCAACGCTGGAAGAAGTGGCGGAGGCCGACATCATCCTGCATGTGCGCGATGTCTCGCACCCCGACAGCGCATCGCAGCGCACGGACGTGATCGAGGTGCTGGAAGGCATGGCCCGCAACGGCACGATTGAGGAAGACTGGCAGGGCCGTGTCATCGAGGTGCTGAACAAGGCCGATCTGGTCGGCGGGCGGGAAGCGGTGGGCGCGCGGCCGGGCAACGTGGTCATTTCCGCCATTACCGGCGATGGCCTGCCCGACCTGCTGGCTGCGATTGACGAGCGCATGACGCGGGCGATGGAAGTCGCGCTGTACCGTGTGCCCCTGGCCGAAGGGGCGGCCATGGCGTGGCTGTATGAGCATGGGGAAGTAACCGGGCGCGAGGACGGGGAGGATGGGGCGCAGATGACCGTGCGCCTCTCTCCCGCCAACCGGGCGCGCTTCGAGATGCAGTTCGGCCGTGTCGTGACCTGCCTGGACGTCTAGGACCGCTGCCATGCCGTGCTGACCGGGGCGTGACCGGGGCAGGGGTGGAAAACGGGTGCGTGCTGGCGCACGATTGCACACCGGACAGAGGACTGACACGCAACGCGGAGGCTGCAATGACGGAACGGATCACACTGGCGGACATGCACGCGGTGGTGGGAATGATGCGTGGGGCGGCGAAACGCCACGTCATGCCGTCCTTCCGCTGCCTTGACCGTGCTGATATCCGCGCCAAGAGCGGCCCGCTGGATATCGTGACCGTGGCGGATGAAGCCACCGAGCGCGACCTGACAGCAGCCCTGCAGGCCGCATGGCCGCAGGCGCTGGTGGTGGGGGAGGAAGCGGTGGCGGCCAACCCCGCCATTGTGGACGGTCTTGCAACGGCCGACCTGGCCTTCGTGATCGACCCCATTGATGGCACGGCCAACTATGCGGCGGGCGTGCCGCTGTTCGGCGTCATGGTCTCGGCTGTCATGGATGGGGAAGTGGCTGGCGGGGCAATCCTTGATCCGGTCTGTAACGTCGCGGCTTTTGCCGCACGCGGGCAGGGCGCATGGCTGGAGGACGGCACGGGGGCCAGGCGCGCCCTGCATGTCGCCCCGCCCGTGCCTGCGCGCGAAATGGCGGGCAATGCCTCATGGCGCTACCTGCCGCCCGACCTGCGTGACGTGGTGACGCGTAACCTGCCCAAGGTGGCGGGATCATGGGATTTCCGTTGTGCGGCACATGAATACCTGATGCTGGTGGACGGGCGCTGCCACTTCCTGCTGTTCAACCGCACCCTGCCGTGGGACCATCTGGCGGGCTGGCTGATCCATGCGGAAGCTGGTGGCTACAGCGCGCATTTCGATGGCAGTCCCTACCGCGTGACCGACCGCACCGGCGGCCTGCTCTATGCGCCCGACCGTGCAAGCTGGCAGGCGCTGCATGATCTGCTGCTGACGCCAGACTGAAAACCCCGGCAAACAGGAAGACGTGTTTGGTGAAGCTTTTTTCAAAAAACTTCGAAGAATGCCGTCTTTTTGAAAAAAGGCGGCACCCGTAAACTTCTGTTCGACAAATATCTGAAGTTACTGCGGGGTTCAGTCCTGGTCGGCGCGCTCGCGGCGTTTGACCGCCTGCCAGCCTTCCTCCATCGTCTTCACGTCCACATCCGCAAGCGCCAGGCCACGGTCGGCCAGATCGTGTTCGACGGCGGTAAAGCGGCGGGTGAACTTGGCATTGGCCTGACGCAGGCAGGCTTCGGGGTCCATGTCCAGCTTGCGGGCAAGGGTCGCCAGCGTGAACAGCACGTCCCCCAGTTCATCGAATATCTTCTCGCGGTCGCCACTTTCCAGTTCGACCTTCAGTTCATCAAGTTCCTCGTCCACCTTGGCCGCGACTTCCCCCACCGTATCCCAGTCAAAGCCGGTGCGGGCGGCGCGGGCGGACAGCTTGCGCGCGCGCAGCAGGGCGGGCAGGCCAACGGGTACGTCATCCAGCGTGCCGCCCCGGTTGCGGGCCATGCGTTCCTGTGCCTTGCCACTTTCCCACTGGCCCGGCGCGGCCTGCGCATCACCAAATACATGCGGGTGGCGGCGGACCATCTTGTCACCGATCACGGTGGCTACGGTGGCGAAGTCGAACAGCCCTTTCTCATCGGCCATCTGGGCGTGGTAGACGACCTGCAGCAGAAGGTCGCCCAGTTCATCGGGCAGGCTGTCCCAGTCGCTGCGTGCTATGGTGTCGGCCACCTCATGGGCTTCTTCAATGCTGTAGGGCGCGATGGAGGCGAAGTCCTGCTCCCGGTCCCACGGGCAGCCGGTCTGCGGGTCGCGCAGGCGGGCCATGATGTCCAGCAGGCGTTGCACGGCGGGGGCTGGGTCTTGCATGGGGCGGGTTTCCTGCCATGTTCATGTTGCGGTCGGGCACGGCTTTTGTATAGATCGCACGCCCCGGGGCGGGAAGTTTTTATCAGGACAGGCGGAACATGAGCAGCAGCGCACAGGCGACGGTCTTCATTGATGGCGAGGCAGGCACGACGGGACTGGGCATCCGCAACCGCCTGCGCCACCTGCCGGTCACGCTACGCTCCATCGACCCCGAGCGGCGCAAGGACCCGCAGGCACGCCAGGAGATGATGGCGGCGGTGGATGTGGTGATCCTGTGCCTGCCCGATGCGGCCGCGCGGGACGCGGTGGCGATGGCCGATGCCATGGGTGCGGATGCGCCCCGCATTCTGGATGCCAGCACCGCCTTCCGCACCGACCCGGCATGGGTCTACGGTTTTCCGGAAATGGATGCTGACCAGCCTGCCGCCATCCGTGGTGCCGCGCGGGTGTCGAACCCCGGCTGCTACCCCACCGGGCTGATCGGCCTGCTGCGCCCGCTGGTCAGTGCCGGGCTGGTGCCCGCGGACCATCCCGTGTGCGTCAACGCGGTCAGTGGCTACAGCGGCGGGGGGCGTAGCATGATCGAGGCGCATGAGCGTGACGGCGGCCCGGCGTTTGAACTGTACGGGCTGGGGCTGGGCCACAAGCACATACCGGAAATGACGCTGTACGCGGGTCTGGCGCAGCCGCCGGTATTCGTGCCGTCGGTCGGGCATTTCCCGCAGGGGATGATCGTATCGGTGCCGCTGCATCTTGACCGGCTGCCGGGCCGGGTCCGCATTGCCGACCTGCATGCGGTCCTTGCTGCCCATTATGCGGGATCGGACCGTATTTCGGTGGCCGAACCCTGCACGAAGCTGCTGGCCGATACCCTGGCGGGCACCGACCGGATGGAACTGCGCGTGCATGGCGATGACGCCCTGCGGCAGGCGGTACTGACCGCCCGGCTGGACAATCTGGGCAAGGGCGCATCGGGCGCCGCACTGCAGAATCTGGCGCTTATGCTTGGGCTGGAACCGCCGCCGCCCGTGTGATATAGCGGGTCCGCAAGACGTCCCTGGACTGATTGCCGTGGTATTCCGTCCCGCACGGGGTGGGGTGCCTGTATGCGAGAGTGACGGAACGGTAGACGTAGTCGACTCAAAATCGACCGCCGCAAGGCATGGGGGTTCGAATCCCCCCTCTCGCACCAGTGTGGCGCACCGGACCCGGTGTTGCTGTCCCCTTGCCGTGTCGCGAACAGGACGATGTCTCCCTTGCCTGAAGCCCTTACTGCAAAGCCGTCCGTGCGGCCCGCCAATCCGTGCTTTTCCTCTGGTCCGTGCGCAAAGCGGCCGGGCTGGTCGCTCAGTGCCCTGTCGGATGCGCTGGTGGGCCGTTCGCACCGTTCGGCCGAAGGGCGCGCCCGGCTGAACGAGGTCATAACCCGCTCCCGCGCCATGCTGGGCATGCCGGAGGAATGGGTGCTGGGCATCGTGCCCGCATCCGACACGGGCGCGGTGGAAATGGCGCTGTGGTCCATTCTGGGCACGCGGCCGGTGGATGTGCTGGCGTTCGAAAGCTTTTCCGCCACATGGGCCAATGACATCATCGCCCAGCTCGGGCTGCCTGACGCCCGCGTGCTGGAAGCCGGCTATGGCGAGATACCGGATCTGGCGCAGGTGGACTGGGCGCGGGATGTCGTGCTGACATGGAACGGTACGACATCGGGCGCGCGCCTGCCCTATGATGCCGCCATTCCCATGCATCACGACGGGCTGGTGATCTGTGATGCGACATCCGCCGCCTTTGCCATGGACCTGCCATGGGAAAAGCTGGATGTGGTCACATGGTCTTGGCAGAAGGTGCTGGGGGGGGAGGCGGCCCACGGCATGCTGGCCCTGTCACCGCGCGCCGTGGAGCGGCTGGTCTCCACGCCGGCACCCCGCCCGCTGCCCAAGATCTTCCGGCTGACCGGCAGCAAGGGGCTGATCGAGGGTATATTCCGTGGCGACACCATCAACACTCCCTCCATGCTGTGCGTTGAAGATGCGCTGGATGGCCTGAGATGGGCCGAGGAAGCAGGCGGCCTGATGGGCCTGATCGCGCGTAGCGAGGCCAATCTCGCCGTTGTGGCGGAATGGGAGGCGCGGTCGGACTGGGCACGCTTCCTGGCCGCCAATCCCGATCACCGCTCCAGCACGGCCATCTGCCTGCGTATCGTGGCGCCGTGGTTTACCGCGCTTGATCATGCAACCCAGGTAAAGGCCGCGAAGCAGATCGTCTCCCTGCTGGACAGGGAAGGTGTGGCGCTGGACGTGGGCAGCTACCGTGATGCACCCCCGGGCCTGCGGCTGTGGGGCGGGGCGACGGTCGAGGCATCGGACCTGCAGGCCGTCCTGCCATGGCTGGACTGGGCCCATGCACAGGTACGTGGCCAGTACGCCTGAACCAACCGTTTTCCGTATCCGATCCATCATGCCACGGTTCCGGCCATCGGTGTGATGCAGCACGACAGGCTTCCCGCATATGACTGATGACCCGCCGTTCAATCCCGCCCTGCTGCCGGCCGGTTTCGTGGACAGGCTCCCGCCCGAGGCCGAGGCCGAGGCCGCGGGGGTCGAAACCCTCATGCGCGTGTTTGCCGCCCATGGTTATGACCGTGTAACGCCGCCGCTGCTGGAATTCGAGGAAACGCTCCTGTCCGGCGCGGGCTCGGCGGTGGCGGAACAGACTTTCCGCCTCATGGACCCCGACACCAGGCGCATGATGGCGCTGCGGCCGGACATGACGCCCCAGATCGCCCGCATCGCGGCCACCCGCCTGCCCGACGTACCACGCCCGCTGCGCCTGGCCTATGCCGGGCCGTGCGTGCTGATGGGGGGCAACCGGGGCGAGGATGACCGGCAGATATCGCAGGCGGGCGTGGAACTGATCGGTCCCGACCGGCCGGAAGCGGATGCGGAAATCATCGCCATCGCGGCGGAATGCCTGGCCACGCTGCGGGTGGGCGGCGTTTCCTTCGACCTGACCATGCCCGCGCTGACTACGGCGCTGCTGGATGCGGGCGGATTTGACGCCCATGTGCGTGGCACGCTCATGCGTGCGCTGGACCGCAAGGACGCGGCAGCGGTGGCCCGGCACGGCGGCGTGCTGGCCGATGTGCTGATCCGTCTGCTTCATGCCGCGGGCCCGGCCCATGGCGCGCTGGCGGAACTGGCCGCCGTGGACCTGCCGCCAGCTGCGCGGGCGCTGAGCGCGCGGCTGGCCGCCACGGTTGCCGCGATCGAGGCCCGCGTGCCCGGCATCCGGCTGACGGTGGACCCGGTGGAATTCCGTGGCTGGCAGTACCATACCGGCGTGTGCGTCAGCGTATATGCCGCGGGCCAGCGAGAGGAGCTGGGCCGGGGCGGGCGTTACCTGTCCAATGATGACGAACCCGCCTGCGGCCTGACCCTGCGGCCTGACATCATCCTGCGCGCGGCCCCGGCGCTGCCCTGCCGTACGCGTGTGTTCCTGCCGTGGGGCACGCCGGCGGAAGTGGGGGCAGCCCTGCGGGCCGCGGGCTATGCCACGGTCAGCGCCCTGGGGCACGATGATGATGCGCGTGCGCAGGCGGTACTGCTGTCCTGCCCGCTGATGGTTGTCGATGGCCAGCCCGTCCCGGTGGATGGCGTGTAGGTCACATCACCCGATTTTTTCCAGAACCCGAAGTTTTTCCCGGTGGGCCGTGCTGTGCGGGCCGGGCAGCATATCAAGGAGCATGAAATGTCCAACGTCACCGTGATCGGCACCCAGTGGGGTGACGAGGGCAAGGGCAAGATCGTTGACTGGCTGGCCAGCCGTGCAGATGTGGTGGTCCGCTTCCAGGGCGGGCACAATGCGGGCCATACGCTGGTTGTGGGCGATCAGACCTACAAGCTTTCCCTGCTGCCCTCGGGGCTGGTACGCGGCAAGACGGGTGTGATCGGCAATGGCGTGGTGGTTGACCCCGAAGCCCTGCTGAAGGAAATCGACCGCGTCACGGCGCAGGGCCTGAAGGTCACGCCCGAGACGCTGAAGATTGCCGAAAACGCACCGCTGATCCTGCCCGTGCATGGCGCGCTGGACCGTGCGCGCGAAGCCGCGCGTGGTGACCGCAAGATCGGCACCACCGGCCGCGGCATCGGCCCCGCCTATGAGGACAAGGTGGCCCGCCGCGCCATCCGCCTGTGTGACCTGGCCGAGCCGGAAACGCTGGACTGGAAGCTGGATGAACTGCTGCTGCACCACAATACCCTGCTCAAGGGGCTGGGTGCGGAGACGTTCACCAAGCAGGCGCTGCTGGACTTCCTGAACGGTGTCGCCCCCCGCGTGCTGCCCTTCATGGCCCCGGTATGGGACCTGCTGGATGACAGCCGCCGCAGTGGTTCGCGCATCCTGTTCGAAGGCGCGCAGGCGGTGATGCTGGACGTGGACCACGGTACCTATCCGTTCGTGACCAGTTCCAACACCGTGGCCGCCAATGCGGGTACGGGTGCCGGGGTTGGTCCCACCAGCATCGGTTTCGTGCTGGGCATTGCCAAGGCCTATACCACCCGCGTGGGCGAGGGGCCGTTCCCCAGCGAACTGCATGACCAGATGGGTCGCACGCTGGGTGAACGTGGGCATGAATTCGGTACCGTAACAGGCCGCCCCCGCCGCTGTGGCTGGTTTGACGCCGTGCTGGTGCGCCGTGCAGTGCGTGTCGGTGGTGTGAACGGCCTGGCACTGACCAAGCTGGACGTGTTGGACGGGCTGGATGAACTCAGCATCTGCGTCGGCTATGAACTGGATGGCAAAAAGATCACCAGCTTTCCCTCTGCCCCCGGCGCGCAGCAGCGTATCCGCCCGGTATTCGAGACGATGGAAGGCTGGAAGGACAGCACGAAAGGCGCACGTTCCTGGGCCGACCTGCCCGCACAGGCCATCAAGTATGTCCGCCGGATTGAGGAACTGGTTGAAGCGCCAGTGACCCTGCTTTCCACCAGCCCCGAACGTGATGACACCATTCTGGTGCGTGATCCGTTTGAAGATTGATAAACTGGAACAGAAGTTTTTGGGTGCCGCCTTTTTTAAGAAGGCGGTGTTCCCTGAAGCTTTTTGAAAAAAGCCTCACCAGAACTTTCGTGAAAAAAAAGCCCCGCAGGCCAGTGGCATGCGGGGCTTTTTTAATGGCAGGGGCGGGAAAGGTGCCGGGATCACGCCGGGATCAGGCCGAAGGCTGTTCCCCATGCTGCGCACGGCGGGCGGCGACTTCCGCCTTCATGGCCGCCTGCAGCTTTTCAAAGGCGCGGACCTCGATCTGGCGCACCCGCTCGCGGGAGATGTTGTAGACATGCGACAGGTCTTCCAGCGTGGCCGGTTCATCCTTGAGCCGCCGTTCGGTCAGGATATGGCGTTCACGCTCGTTCAGCGTTTTCAGCGCATTGGCCAGAAGCGCCTGTCGACCGGAATATTCCTCGCTCTGGGCAAGGGTTTCTTCCTGATTGTCGTTGTCATCGACCAGCCAGTCCTGCCATTCGCCCTCGCCATCCATGCGCAGTGGCGCGTTCAGGCTGTGGTCGGGGGCGGCAAGCCTGCGGTTCATGTTGACCACGTCCTGCTCGGGCACGCCGAGGGACTGGGCAATCTTGTTGACCTGCTCGGGCTGCAGGTCACCGTCATCAATGGCCTGCATCTGCCCCTTCAGGCGGCGCAGGTTGAAGAACAGTTTTTTCTGGGCGGCGGTGGTGCCGATCTTGACCAGTGACCAGCTGTGCAGGATGTACTCCTGTATCGCGGCCCTGATCCACCACATGGCATATGTGGCCAGCCGGAAGCCACGGTCGGGGTCGAAGCGGCGGACCGCCTGCATCATCCCGATATTGCCTTCGCTGATCAGTTCACCCACCGGCAGGCCATAGCCACGATAGCCCATGGCGATCTTGGCAACCAGGCGCAGGTGGGAAGTGACGAGTTTATGCGCGGCTTCGGTGTCGCCCTTGTCCTTCCAGCGGCGCGACAGGCGAAGCTCCTCCTCGGGGGAGAGCATGGGGAATTTACGGATATCCCGAAGGTATTTGGACAGGTTGTTTTCGGGACCGGAAATAAGAGCAGAAGAGGCCATTGCAACGGACTCCTGTTCCAGAGGGATGGGCAGCTGTTGATCCGGTCTAACGTGACCGTGACCGGCGGGGTTGCATCATCACTCTGCTAGACGCACGACTGGACTTCTCACGTCCCCATATCCGGCCCCCGTCTGGGCAGCCTGATACAGGACGTCCAGTTAGCCTGGGGGCGTCGGCCCCGGCGAACAATCACTGAACATATGGATCTGCATCGGTTGAGTCAATGCGGATGCCCCTGCGCTTCAGGCAATGCTGTCCAGCAGAAGGGTGAAATCCGCAGGGGGCGGGGTTTCGAACAGCATCTGTTCACCGCTGCGGGGATGGACAAAGCCCAGCCTGCGCGCATGCAGCGCCTGGCGGGGAAAATCCAGTGCCGCGTCGCGTGCGGCAGGCGGCAGGGCACGCGCGGCGGCGGGCACGCGGCGCAGATAGACCGGATCCCCCACCAGCGCGTGCCCCGCATGGGCGAAATGGACCCGGATCTGGTGGGTGCGCCCGGTGGCCAGCCGGCATTCCACATGCGCCAGCCCGCCGTGAAAGGTTTCAAGGACCCGGTAATGCGTCAGCGCGTGCTTGCCGCCGCCATTGGCAATGACCGCCATGCGCTTGCGGTCGCGCCGGTCACGGCCGATCGCGCCATCGAATGATCCCTGCGACGGGGCGGGAATGCCCCAGCATATGGCCTGGTAGGCACGGTCGATCCGCCGTTCGGCAAAGGCGAGGGAAAGCGCCTGATGCGCCATTTCCGTCTTGGCCGCGACCATGATGCCCGACGTGTCCTTGTCCAGCCGGTGAACGATGCCGGGCCGCTTCTCGCCGCCTATGCCAGTCAGGCTCTCGCCGCAATGGGCCAGCAGGGCATTGACCAGCGTGCCGTCCTCGTTGCCCGGTGCCGGGTGGACCACCATGCCTGCGGGCTTGTCGAGCACGATCAGGTCGCGGTCTTCATATAATATGTCCAGCGCGATGTCCTGCCCCCGTGGCGTTGCGGGGATTGCGGGGGGGAGACGAATTTCATAACACATGCCAGCCCGCACCGGTTCGGCGGGGTCGCGCAGCGGGGTGCCATCGCGCAGCAGGTGGCCACTTTCCATAAGGGCCTTCACGCGGGAGCGCGACAGCGTGGGCATCGTGGTTGCGATGAAACGGTCGGTGCGCTGGCCCGAGTCATCCACGCTGGCAATGACGGGGGCTGGGGGGGCAGTGTCATTCATGGCATGTGTCTATCGGAAAAAACGGTATTCGGGAACGGAAAGCACGGAATGGAAAAACAGGGGTCGCGCGCGCTGCTTGCGGCGGTGATCGGGATGGGGGTCCTGCTGTTCATAGGGTCGCTGGTGCTGGTGGGCGTGCTGGTGCACCGCATGATGCACCCACGTCCCGCCGTTACGGCGGATGCGCGGGTTGCCACAATGCCCGTGGCGCCCGCCATGACGATGGGGGGCGAGAGCCTGCTGCTGGATGAGGCACCGGGCACGCATGTGCAGGCCGTGACCGTCCGGCCCGACGGGTTGCTGGCGGTCGTGCTGTCCGGAGGGGACAGGGCCGACCGCATCGTGATCTGGGACCCGACGGGGCGGCGTATCGTGGCGCGGCTGGATATCGGCCATCCCTGAACCATGTGGCCTGTACTGGCCAAAATGGCGGCCGCGGTGATTATCCACTTGCGTCCATTGCCCGGATCGCATAGAAGGCGGCCACCGGCCATTGTCCCGTTCGTCTAGAGGCCTAGGACGCCGCCCTCTCACGGCGGCAACACGAGTTCGAATCTCGTACGGGACGCCAGTGCTGTCAATGACATGGCCGTTACATGAAAACCCGCCAGAAGGCGGGTTTTTCGTTTGTACTCATCTATTTTTACTGAAAAGCAATCTTTCTCTAGGCATGGCAATGTTTTCCATATTAATATATAATAAAGGCACCTTTTATACTTGCCGGCATCATTTGACTGAAAAACATTGATTCAGATCAAGGTGCGTTGAAATTTAAAAATATTTTCCGTCTTTTAATTTTGCAGAATATGGCAGCATAGTGAAAACCTGTCGTTTCTTATGTTTCTCCTTATTGATTTCTGCAGGGATTACCAACGGACTTTTCGAGGGACGGCGTCCGGGCCTGACGTGACAAAAATGCAACTTTCTTTCCTGTTCCCATCGACGGGTGGTGGGTGGCTGTTTCGCACAGGGGGATGAAAACGTTATGGTCCCTTTCGTAATGAAGTCCCTCTGGTAATGGTTGCCTTTGGCTTGCAGGATGGAGGAGTTTGCGATTAAGCCGTGATGGTGCGGCCTGACAGGAAAATGAATATCGGACCTGAACTGCGGTTGCATGGGTCCTGGTTTCTGAGTGGTGTGGTGATCGATGCTGTTGGATTTTATGAAGCTGCAAAAACATGTATCCGGAATGGGACGTCGTTCTTTTCTGTCTGTCATGGCGGCAGCTGGCAGCGTCCCGTTCATCGCCTCCGCCAGCGCGGCCGATGATCCGGTCATAAATGCCCAGTGGGCCATTTTCCGCAGCAAGTATTTCCGTCCCGACGGGCGCATCGTCGATACGGGCAACAGCGGCGAATCCCACAGCGAGGGGCAGGGCTACGGCATGCTTTTCTCTGCCACGGCAGGTGATCAGGCATCGTTCGAGGCGATGTGGGCATGGGCCCGCACCAACCTGCAGCACAAGAATGACGCCCTGTTTTCCTGGCGTTACCTGGACGGCCATAATCCCCCCGTTGCCGACACGAACAACGCAACGGACGGTGACCTGCTGATCGCCCTTGGTCTGGTCCGTGCCGGGCGGCGGTGGCAGCGCGCTGATTATATTCAGGACGCTATGGCCATCTATGCCGACGTGCTGAAGCTCATGACCATGAAGGTCGGCCCCTACCAGGTTCTGCTGCCCGGTCATGTCGGTTTTGTCACCAAGGATTCGGTCACGCTCAACCTGTCCTACTATGTCATGCCCTCACTCATGCAGGCCTTTGCGCTTTCGGCCGATGCCCGCTGGCAGACCGTAATGGAAGACGGGTTGCGCATCATTGCCAAGGGACGATTCGGGGAATGGAAGCTTCCGCCGGACTGGCTTGCGATCAATCGCCAGAATGGCAATTTCTCCATAGCCAAGGGCTGGCCGCCGCGTTTTTCTTACGATGCGATTCGGGTGCCGCTCTATCTGTACTGGGCGCATATGCTGACCCCGGACCTGCTGGCCGATTTCACACGCTTCTGGAATCATTTCGGGGCATCCGCCCTGCCGGGCTGGGTCGACCTGACCAATGGTTCCCGCTCACCTTACAACGCGCCGCCGGGCTATCTGGCCGTGGCGACGTGTTCGGGCCTGTCATCCGCCGGTGGGCTGCCCACGCTGGATCATGCGCCGGATTACTATTCGGCTGCCCTGACATTGCTGGTTTATATTGCCCGTGGTGAGGGAGGGGGAATGTGAGTACGCCCGATAAGGAAGGCAACGTGACGACTCCACTGCCCAATGTGGATATGGATAATCCGCAGGATGTGTCGCGGATGCTCGTCAGTGGCTATGGGCTGAGTGGGGAAGGCTTCCACTACCGTTCCTTCGCGCGCCCGGTCATGCTGGAAGCAACGCCTGAACTGCCCAACGAATATGAAGATGATACCCATCATCATGTGGACGACAATCTTGCCGAATTTCCGTCGGCCCCGGTAGCCGAGCCGGAGCCGGTGGCGGAACCGGTACATATCCCTGTAATGCCTCCGATTCTTGCGGAAGTTGCGCCACCGCCACCGCCACCTCCCCCACCACCGCCGCCACCTCCCCCGCATACGCCTGTTGTGGCGCGCGTGGCGCCGTCTGTTGTGGAAACAACAGTGCCCGAGCCCGTGATTGAAGCGGCCGAGGCCAGGGCGGAAACGGCTGCAGCCACAGCGTCGCCGCCGGAGGTCCCGCCCCGGCAGGATACGGTACGCCCGGCCACGACAGCCGATACGGCGTCCCCTGCCGGGCATGAGCGGCGTGGACTGCAGCCTTTCGCCACGGCGCCCGCCGCAGCATCCGCTACCGTGCCGCCGCAGGCCGCGGCGCCTGGTGTTGCGTCCGGGGCGGGCGTGCCGTCCGTGCAGGCTGACGACTGGGCACCCGTGCCCAAGGCCCAGCAACGCCGTGGCCAGCGCCCCACGGGGCCGGGTTTCTTCTTTGCCAAGGGGAATGAGCGGATCATGAGCGCCCGACTGTTCCAGCCGGCACCTGTGGCCCGTCCTGCTTCCAAACCTGTTTCCAAGGTGACCACGATGACCAAGTTCGACAAGAGTGCCAAGAATAACCTGACCGGGCGCCAGTCCGCGCCGTCCGATAATTCACCGACCTTGACGGAAGTGTTCATGACGCTGGGTGGTCGTGCCACGGACAGGCTGGTGCCAAAGCCCAGCCTGCGTGATGCGCTGCTGCGCAAGCGTGAGGAAAGCGAGGGAGCCTGATCTTATCCGGGGATCAGGCCCTGTGGTCGGCCTGTCTGTCATGGATAGGGGACACAGGGGCAACCCGATGATCCGCAGGCTATGCGGGCCAAAAGGCGACATGACGGACCGGACAAGTCTGAAGGTTTTCTTTTGAGTGTAACTATCTGTTTTATCAGTATTTATTATCGGACGAATTATTGATGTCAGAGGTTCAGTCGTCAGCGCCTGCAGAAAGTTGGTTTGGTCGCGTTTCCAACAGGATACTGTCACTTCGGGGTGCCAGTTACGTCGTTGGGGCATTGGGCATATTTGCCCTGATTGCCGCGACTATGGGCACGCTATCGATACATGAACAGCTGATTGTGGCCATAACATGTGTCGTGGTCTTTTTTATCGTTGGCCGTCGCAAGAGCCGCCGTACGCAGCTCTTCCTGGAAGTACTGTCGGCCCTTGTTTCCCTGCGTTACCTGACGTGGCGCCTGACTGAAACACTGGATTTCGACACCTGGCTCCAGGGGCTGCTGGGCGTCACGCTGCTGCTGGCGGAACTGTATGCGCTGTATATGCTGTTCCTCAGCTATTTCCAGACCATCTCCCCTTTGCATCGTCCGCCGCTGCCCCTGTCTCCCAACCCGGATGACTGGCCGACTGTCGACATCTTCATCCCGACATATGACGAAAGCCTGAGCATCGTGCGCCTGACGGTGCTGGGTGCCCTGGGTATCGACTGGCCACCCGAAAAGGTGAATGTCTATATCCTTGATGATGGCGAGCGTGAGGAATTCGCCCGTTTTGCCGAGGAATGCGGCGCCCGTTACATTGCCCGTCCCGATAATGCGCATGCCAAGGCCGGCAACCTCAACTACGCCATCAAGCACACGACTGGCGATCACATCCTGATCCTGGATTGCGATCACATCCCGACACGCGCCTTCCTGCAGATTGCGATGGGATGGATGGTCGAGGATCCGAAGATCGCGCTGATGCAGACGCCGCATCACTTCTATTCTCCCGATCCCTTCCAGCGTAACCTGGCCGTCGGATATCGTACGCCGCCTGAAGGCAACCTGTTCTACGGGGTCATTCAGGATGGCAGCGACTTCTGGGATGCAACGTTCTTCTGTGGTTCCTGCGCCATCCTGCGCCGCAAGGCAATCGAGGAGATCGGTGGCTTCGCGACCGAGACCGTGACGGAAGACGCCCATACCGCCCTGCGCATGCAGCGCAGGGGCTGGTCGACGGCCTACCTGCGTATCCCGCTGGCCAGCGGCCTGGCGACGGAACGCCTTGTCACGCATATCGGCCAGCGCATGCGCTGGGCACGTGGCATGATCCAGATCTTCCGTATTGATAACCCCATGCTGGGGGGCGGTCTGAAACTGGGGCAGCGGCTTTGCTACCTTTCGGCAATGACATCGTTCTTCTTCGCCATTCCCCGTGTCATCTTCCTTGCCTTTCCACTGGCATTCCTTTTCTTCAGCCAGAACATCATTGCCGCGTCACCGCTGGCGGTGCTGGCCTACGCCATTCCGCACATGTTCCACTCCATCGCGACTGCGGCAAAGGTGAACAAGGGCTGGCGCTATTCCTTCTGGAGTGAAGTGTACGAAACCGTTATGGCGCTGTTCCTGGTGCGTGTGACCATCGTGACGATGCTCTTCCCCTCCAAGGGCAAGTTCAACGTGACGGAAAAGGGCGGTGTTCTGGAACGTGAGGAATTCGACCTTGGCGCAACATATCCGAACATCATCTTCGCGGTGATCATGGCGATTGGCCTGCTGCGTGGCATATATGCCCTGGGCTTCGAGCATCTGGACATCATTGCGGAACGTGCGTACGCGCTCAACTGCATCTGGTCGGTGATCAGTCTCCTCATCCTTCTGGCGGCAATCTCGGTGGGACGTGAAACCAAGCAGGTCCGGCATAGTCACCGTGTGAATGCCCGCATTCCCGTAACCGTGTATGATTACGACGGAAATATTAGCCATGGCATCACGCAGGACGTGTCCATGGGTGGGGTCGCCATTCACATGCCCTGGCGCAATGTGACGCCCGACCAGCCGGTGCAGACCGTCGTTCACGCCGTGCTGGACGGGGAGGTGGTCAATCTTCCCGCCACCATGAGCCGCAGCGCGAACGGCAAGTCCGTCTTTACATGGAACATCAATTCGCTCCCGACCGAAGCCGCTGTTGTCCGGTTCGTGTTTGGGCGCGCCGATGCCTGGCTGCAATGGAATGATTACGAGGATGACCGGCCGCTGCGCAGCCTGTGGAGCCTGATCCTCAGCATCAAGGCGCTGTTCCGCAGGAAGGGTCAGATGGTTGCCCAAAGTCGTCCGCAAAATAAACCCATTGCACTGCCGGTTGAGCGCAGGGAGCCAACAAGCAGTCAGGGTGGTCAGAAACAGGAAGGAAAGATCAGTCGTGCGGCCTCGTGATATGAAAATGGTGTCCCTGATCGCGCTGCTGGTCTTTGCAACGGGAGCGCAGGCCGCGCCAGTTGCATCCAAAGCGCCTGCCAACCAGCCTGCAGGCAGTGACCTGCCGCCCCTGCCTGCCGCAGCACCCGCAGCCGCAGCATCCACGCCTGCCCAGCCGCAGTCCGCAACCGCCGCCGCAACCAGCCCCGACCCGGCCGCAGCCAGCGCGGCCGATGCCGTGGTTGACAGTGCCGAAAGCGCAACCGGCATCGGTTCCGATGTGGCCACGGTGCACACCTATTCCCTGCGGGAACTGGGCGCACAGAACGCGCTGACCATGCGTGGTGCCGCACCGCTGCAGGGATTGCAGTTCGGTATTCCGGGCGACCAGCTGGTTACCTCGGCGCGGCTTGTCGTGTCGGGTGCGATGTCACCCAACCTGCAGCCAGAAAACAGCGCGGTTACGATCACGCTGAACGAACAGTATATCGGCACGCTGCGTCCCGATCCCTCGCACCCTTCCTTTGGTCCGCTGTCGTTTGACATCAATCCGATCTTCTTTGTCAGCGGCAACCGCCTGAATTTCAATTTCGCGTCCGGTTCAAAGGGATGTGCCGATCCGACCAACGGATTGCAGTGGGCCAGCGTGTCCGAACATTCCGAACTGCAGATCACGACCATCCCGCTTCCTCCCCGTCGTCAGCTGTCGCGTCTGCCCCAGCCGTTCTTCGACAAGAACGTAAGGCAGAAAACGGTTATTCCGTTCGTGCTCGCACAGACATTTGATCCCGAGGTCCTGAAGGCGTCGGGCATCCTGGCGTCCTGGTTCGGCCAGCAGACCGATTTCCGCGGGGTGAACTTCCCCGTGTTTTCCACCATCCCGCAGACTGGCAACGCCGTTGTGATCGGTGTGGCGGATGAACTGCCTTCCGCACTTGGCCGCCCCTCCATAAGCGGGCCGACCCTGATGGAAGTGGCCAACCCGTCCGACCCCAATGGCACCATCCTGCTGGTAACGGGTCGTGACCGTGATGAAGTCATTACCGCCAGCAAGGGCGTGAGCTTCGGGGCCAGTACGCTGCCGGTGGCGGCACGCATGGATGTGGCGCCGATCGATGTCGCACCCCGCGTGGCCAATGACGCGCCTTCCTTCATCCCCACCAACCGCCCTGTCCGGCTGGGTGAACTGGTGCCGGTCAGCGCCCTGCAGGGTGAGGGGTATACGCCCGGCGTGCTGTCCGTGCCGTTCCGTGTCTCGCCGGACCTGTATACGTGGCGCGACCGGCCGTACAAGCTGAACGTACGCTTCCGCGCGCCGGACGGGCCGATACTGGACGTGGCGCGTTCGCATCTCGATGTGGGTATCAACAATACCTACCTGCAGTCCTATTCCCTGCGCGAGAAAAGCACCATCGTCGACCAGCTGATGCAGCGCCTCACCGGTGGCGGCCAGAACGCAACCGTGGAAAAGCATACGCTGACCATTCCGCCCTGGATGGTGTTTGGCCAGGATCAGCTGCAGTTCTATTTCGATGCCGCGCCGCTGGCCCAGCCCGGATGCCGGCCCGGGCCCAGCCTGATCCACCTGTCGGTTGATCCTGATTCATCGATCGACCTGTCCAACGCCTATCACATCACGCGCATGCCCAACCTGGCCTACATGGCCAGCGCGGGGTATCCGTTCACCACCTATGCCGATCTTTCACGCTCCGCCGTGGTGTTGCCCGACCATCCGAATGGCACGGTTGTCAGCGCGTATCTCGACATGATGGGCTTCATGGGGGCGACGACGTGGTACCCGGTATCGGGGCTGGATATCGTTTCGGCCGATCATGTGAACGATGTGGCCGACAGGAACCTGATCGTCCTGTCTACGCTCTCCAATAGCGGGGATGTTTCATCGCTGCTGTCGAACTCGTCGTACCAGATTGCGGACGGACGTCTCCATATGGGGCTGCGCTCGACCCTCAGCGGCGTGTGGAACATCTTCCAGGATCCGATGTCGGCGATCACCGGCACCCGCCCGACCGAGGTCGATACCACCCTGAGCGGTGGCGTTGGCGCCATGGTGGAAGCGGAATCCCCGCTGGCATCCGGGCGGACCGTTCTCGCCCTGCTGTCAGGTGATGGGCAGGGGCTGGACAATCTGGTCCAGATCCTCGGGCAGCGTAAGAACCAGGCAAAGATCCAGGGCGATCTTGTTATCGCGCATGGGGATGACCTGACCTCATACCGCAGTTCTCCCCTTTATACCGTTGGCACGCTGCCCATGTGGCTCATGCCGGACTGGTATATGCATAACCATCCTGTCCGCGTGATCGTGGTGGGACTGGTCGGATGCCTGCTGATTGTGGCCGTGCTGGTCCGTGCCCTGCTGCGGCACGCACTGTTCCGCCGGCGGCAGCTGCAGGAAGAAAGGCAGAAATCGTGAACATGAACAGACGATACGTCTTTTCCCTTTCTGCCGGCCTGCTTGCCAGCAGTTGCATGACCGTGCTGGTGGCCGTGCCCGTTGCCCGTGCGCAGCAGGCCTCCACCGCCATGACCGGAACCCAGGCTTCGGGCGGTGCGGCGGCGCCACGGCAGATCCTGTTGCAGCAGGCCCGTTTCTGGCTTCAGCAGCAGCAGTATGACAATGCCCGTCAGGCGTTGCAGAACGCCCAGCGCGTGGCGCCGGACGCCCCTGACGTGCTTGAGGTGCAGGGTGAATACCAGACGGCGATCGGCAACCGGGAAGCAGCGGCCGATACGCTGCGGCATCTCCAGCAGGTGGCGCCGGGCAGCACTGCGGCAAACGGCCTGAGCGACCTGCTGCACGAACGCTCCATTTCGACGTCCGACCTGTCACAGGTGCGTTCCCTTGCCGCATCGGGGCATAACGCGCAGGCGGTGCAGGGATACCAGAAGCTGTTCAACGGCGGTAAGCCACCCCATTCGCTGGCGGTGGAATACTACCAGACCATGGCTGGCGTTCCGGCGGAATGGGACCAGGCCCGGGCCGGGCTGGCCGGTATCGTGGCGGCCAATCCGCAGGATTACCATGCCCAGCTGGCCTTCGCCCAGGCGCTGACCTACAACACGGCCACCCGCATGGAAGGTCTGGCGCGGCTGAAGGACCTGCAGGGCTTCCGCAGCCAGGCCCCGGTCGAGGCCGCGGCCGCCACCCAGTCCTACCGGCAGACGCTGGGCTGGCTGCCTGTTACGCCCACTACCCAGCCGCTCATGCAGCAGTGGCTTGATGCGCATCCCAACGATACCGAACTGCACGAGCATATGGTCCATCCGCCCGGCGGTCCGCCGGACAAGGCCGGTCTCGCGCGTCAGGCGGGTTACCAGCAGCTCAATTCCGGTCATCTTGCCGCGGCCGAGCAGTCCTTCCAGTCCGCGTTGCAGATCAATTCCCATGATGCCGATTCGCTTGGCGGCATGGGGCTGGTCAGCATGCGTCAGGGCGACGCCGCCGAAGCGCGTCGGTATTTTCAGGAAGCCATGGCGGCTGACCCCAAGACGGCGGACCGCTGGCGTCCCGCGCTGTCCGGCATGGAAATCAGCGGTGACTACGCCGCTGTCCGGCAGCTTATCGCCGCCCATCAGTATGCCGAAGCCAAGCAGCGCCTGAGCAGTCTTGCACGCCAGCCGGGCCAGTTTACCGGGGCCACCCTCATGCTGGCGGACCTGCAGCGGACAACGGGCCAGATCGGTGCGGCCGAGCAGGAATACCAGTCCGTTCTGGCGCGTGAACCGAACAGCCAGCTTGCACTGATGGGGCTGGCACGGGTCGAGATGTCGCAGGGCAAGACGGCGGAAGCCCGTGAACTCCTGTCCCGCGTCGGGCCGCAATACGCAACCCAGGTGGGGGAGATCGAGGTGACCGGCCTTATGGCCGCCGCATCCCAGACATCTGATTCGGCGCGCAAGGTTTCCATCCTGCGGGAGGCGATGACCCAGGCGCCGCGCGACCCGTGGGTGCGCATCAATCTGGCCAATGCCCTGCAGCAGCAGGGAGACATGGCCGAAGCCGGTCGCGTCATGCAGCCCATCCTGTCCAATCCCGTGACCGCGCAGGACCGGCAGGCCGGTATCCTGTATACCTATGGCAGCGGCAACGACGCGATGACACGCCGCCTGCTGTCCGGTCTTTCGCCCGATGACTATTCCCCCGCGATCCATGCCATCGCGACGGAAATGGAAATCAAGCAGGATCTGGCCAGCCGGCTGTCCATGGTAGCCAACCCTGTTCCGCTGATCCGTGAAGCCCTTTCTCCACCTGACCCGACGGGCGCGCGTGGCGTGGCGGTGGCGGACCTGTTCCGCCAGCGGGGCGACATGATCCATGCCCGCATGGCACTGCGCATCGCCTCCACCCGCACGCTCGACCTTTCGGCTGACCAGCGGCTGGCCTATGCCACGGAATACATGAAGATCAGCAACCCGGTTGCCGCAGCCCGCCTGCTTGCCCCGCTGGGGGACGGTAGCGGCACGGGGGCCGGCAATGCCCTGCTGCCCGAACAGGCCCAGACCCTGCAGCAGCTGCGCATGGGTATTGCCGTCGCTCAGTCCGACCTGCTGAACCAGCGTGGGGATCAGGCGCAGGCATATGACCATCTTGCCCCGGCCCTGCAGGCCGATCCGGAAGCGACATCGCCCAAGCTGGCGCTGGCGCGGCTGTATAACGGGCAGGGCAAATCCGGCAAGGCGCTGGAGATCGACCTGGCCGTGCTGCGGCACAATCCGCAGGATCTCGATGCGCGGCAGGCTGCGGTGCAGGCTGCCGTCAACAGCGATCGCAAGAACCTTGCGACCCGGCTTGCCATGGACGGTGTGCAGGAAAGCCCGATGGATGCCCGCGCCTGGCTGGCAATGGCCGTGGCCGATCAGGCTGATGGTCATGGCCACCGGACCATCAGTGACCTGCGCCGGGCCTATGACCTGCGTCTGCAGCAGGTTGAAGGCACGCGGGCCAGCGCCAGCGGGAACGGTGCGCAGGAGGAATCGCTTGAGCCGCCTTCAAGCAACCCGTTCCGCCATCATGGCTACGGGCGGCAGACGGAACTGGGCGCCCCGGTTACGGGTAGCGCCTACAGTACGGAAGCGACATCGCCTGAAGCATCCGACCAGATGCTGTCTTCCATTGCCGGACAGATCACCACGCTGCGTGAAAACCTTGCGCCATCCATTGACGGCGGTCTCGGTTTCCGGTCGCGTTCGGGTGAGCACGGCATGGGCCGCCTGACGGAAGCGAACATTCCCATCGTCGGGCGCCTGCCCCTGCAGGCGGGTGAATCCAGCCTGACCTTCTCGATCACGCCAACCATGATCTGGTCGGGTCAGCTTGATTCCGGTTCCGTCTATGACGTGCCGCGCTTTGGCACCGATATGGCCACGCAGGCATACAACCAGTATGTCAACTACATGAACCGCAACAACTCCCACAGCGGCCTGCAGACCGAACGTATCCAGGGTGGCCAGGCCGAAGCCGGTTTTGCCCCTGATGTGCAGTTTGGCAACAGCTGGGTGCGGGCCGATCTGGGTGCGTCACCGATCGGCTTCCCCATCACCAACGTGCTGGGTGGTGTCGAGTTCTCGCCCCGCGTCGGTCCGGTCACGTTCCGTGTCAGTGCGGAGCGCCGCTCGATCACCAACAGCGTGCTTTCCTATGGCGGCATGCGTGACCCCAACTACAATACGTCCCTTGGCCGCTATGCCCGCCAGCTTTATGGCAAGGAGCTGAGTTCGCAGTGGAGCCAGGAATGGGGCGGTGTCGTGACCAACCATTTCCATGGCCAGGTTGAGGCGACGCTGGGCAACACCATCGTGTACGGTGGCGGTGGCTATGCAATCCAGACCGGCAAGCACGTGCAGCGCAATGATGAGCGTGAGGCGGGTCTCGGCGTCAATACGCTGGTCTGGCACAATGCGAACATGCTGGTACGCATCGGTGTCAGCCTGACTTACTTCGGTTATGCGAATAATCAGGATTTCTATACATATGGCCAGGGTGGCTACTTCTCGCCACAGTCCTATTACGCGGCGACCGTGCCCATCCGCTACGCGGGGCAGCACAAGCGGCTTGACTGGGACGTGACGGGCAGCGTGGGCTACCAGGTGTTCCATGAACACTCCTCGCCGTTCTTCCCCACCTCGTCACTCATGCAGTCGGGGGCTGCGGCCGTTGCCGCCGACTATGTGACCAATGCAACATCGTCGGATTATCTCTCCCAGGAGACGGTAAACAGCGCCTATTATCCCGGGGATAGTATTGCTAGTCTTACTGGCGGATTTAATGCTAGGGTGGGCTATCGATTTACACACAATCTTCGTCTTGATCTGTCGGGGCGCTGGCAGAAGGCCGGTAACTGGACTGAAAGCGGCGCCATGATTTCCGCACACTATCTTATTATGGACCAGTAATGACAACTTTCAACGCAAAACCGGACTTCTCACTGTTCCTGCAGGCCCTGTCCTGGGAGATTGACGATCAGGCCGGGATCGAGGTGAGGAATGATCTGCTGCGCGAGGTCGGCCACGGCATGGCCGGCCGGCTGCAGCCGCCCCTGTGCAACACCATCCATCAGTTGCAGATTGAACTGAATTCCCTGCTGGCCATGATCAACTGGGGCTACGTGAAGCTTGAGCTCCTGCCCGAGGACCAGGCCATGCGGATCATCCATGAGGATCTGCCCCAGGTCGGCAGCGCGGGTGAGCCGTCGGGCACATGGCTGGCCCCCGTGCTGGAAGGGCTGTACGGTCGCTGGATCACGTCGCAGCCAGGTGCGTTCGGTGATTATGTCGTCACCCGTGATGTGGATGCCGAAGACCTGAACTCCGTCCCCAGCCAGACAATCATCCTGTACATGCGTACCCGCAGCAACAGCAACTGATCCGACAGGCCCGTCCCGGTCTGGCGCGCAGGGCCCTGCCCGTAGGCATGTACATGCCGTACCGGCAGGGTTTTTTGCATTCCGGCCCCCATTTCACGCGGGGCCCACGCCAGATCATGTGGGGCCGGGGTGAAGCATCCGATACTCCTGTCATGGCGTCCCGCCGCATGCCGTGACGTGATTTTATGCAACCGTCAAGGAAGAGTCAGCCGCATGAAACTGTCCCGCAAGATATTCCTGCTTTCCGCAGTGGCATGGGGTGTGGCGGTCTGTGCGCCCGCCCATGCGCGACATGCGGCGGCAGCTGACCCCGCCGATGAACGGGCGCGGCAGGTTCTCGCGCATATGAGCCTGCAGGACAAGATGTCCCTGCTGTTCAGCGTGGACGGCGGTGGTTTCAACGGTAGTGTCGCACCCCCGGGGGGACTGGGCTCGGCGGCCTATCTGCGTGCGCCCGCCGGGTCGGGCCTGCCGGACCTGCAGATATCGGATGCGGGGGTCGGCGTGCGCAATCCTGCGCATATCCGCCCCGGTGGCGCGGCGGTTTCCCTGCCATCCGGCCAGGCGACGGCCAGTACGTGGGACATGGACATGGCCCGCCAGGCGGGCGAGATGATCGGGCGCGAGGCATGGCGCAGCGGGTTCAACGTCCTGCTGGGCGGCGGGGCGGACCTGACGCGCGACCCGCGTGGTGGCCGCAATTTTGAATATGCGGGTGAGGACCCGCTCCAGACCGGGCGCATGGTGGGCAGCACCATCGCGGGCGTGCAGTCGCAGCATGTCATTTCCACGCTCAAGCATTACGCGATGAACGACCTTGAAACATCGCGCATGACCATGAGCGCCGATATCGACCCCGCGGCGATGCGCGAGAGCGACCTGCTGGGTTTCGAGATCGCGATTGAAACCGGGCATCCCGGTTCGGTCATGTGTTCGTACAACCGCGTGAACGACCTGTATGCGTGTGAAAATCCCTACCTGCTGAACACCACGCTGAAGCAGGACTGGCATTACCCCGGCTTTGTCATGTCCGACTGGGGGGCCACTCATTCCTCCGCCCGTTCGGCGCTGGCGGGGCTGGACCAGGAATCAGCGGGTGACCATACCGATGCGCGTCCCTATTTCACGGCCATGCTGGCGGCGGATGTCAAGGCCGGACGCGTGCCTGTCGCCCGTATCGATGACATGGCGCAGCGCATCGTGCGTTCCCTGTTCGCCACGGGCCTGGTGGATCACGCGCCCCGGCGCGGACCGCTGGATGTCGTGACCGATACGCTGGTGGCCCAGCATGATGAGGAGGAAGGCGCGGTCCTGCTGCGTAACGAAGGCAACATCCTCCCGCTTTCCCCCACCGCGCGCATCGCGGTCATTGGCGGGCATGCCGATGTGGGCGTGATCTCGGGTGGCGGGTCCAGCCAGGTCGACCCCATCGGGGGCGAAGCGGTGAAGGGACCGGGCAAGAAGGAATGGCCGGGCGATCCGGTCTATTTCCCGTCATCCCCGCTCAGGGCCATGCGGGCCGAGGCCCCGGATGCCCGCATCACCTATGAATCCGGCAGGAACATCGCCGCTGCCGTACGGGCCGCACGGGCGGCCGACGTGGCGGTTGTATACGCAACGCAGTTCACCTTTGAGGGGATGGACGCGCCGAGCATGCATCTTGATGATAACGCCGATGCCCTGATCACCGCCGTGGCGGCCGCCAACCCGCGCACGGTGGTGGTGATGGAAACCGGTGACCCGGTGCTGATGCCATGGAACAGCAACGTTGCGGGCGTGCTGGAGGCATGGTTCCCCGGTTCCGGCGGTGGTCCCGCCATTGCGCGCCTGCTGTTTGGCAAGGTCGCCCCCTCCGGTCACCTGACCATGACCTTTCCACAGGCCGAAAGCCAGCTTGCCCGCCCCGATATCGCGGGTGTTACGGCGGATAACGTGTTCGAGATGCAGTTCCACACCGATCAGGAACTGGTTTATGACGAAGGCAGTGATGTCGGGTACCGCTGGTTCGACCGCCATCACCTCAAGCCGCTCTATCCGTTCGGCCATGGCCTGACCTACACCACCTTCAGCACCGACGGGCTGGCTGTGCACAGGCATCATGACGCGGTGACGGCCACCTTTACCGTGCATAATACCGGCAACCGCCCCGGGGTGGACGTGCCGCAGGTCTATGTGGGCCTGCCCGACGGGGGCGCACGCAGGCTGGCGGGCTGGCAGCGGGTGAGCCTTGCACCGGGAGAGAGCCGCCAGGTATCGGTCCAGCTTGATCCGCGCCTGCTGGCACATTTTGATGGCCCGAAGGACCGCTGGAGCATCCCTTCGGGCACGTTCCGGGTATGGCTTGGCGCCTCCGCCACCGATGATCGCCAGCAGGTGAGCCTGCACCTGTCCGGCCGTCACTTCGCACCCTGATGGGTCAGGGGGCGGGAGGCCGCTGGCGCTGCGGGCTTGCGGTCGCGGGCGTGCTGGTGGCGTCAGGCACGGCCCGGGCCGGGACCCTGCCGGATACACCACTGAACCGCGCGCGCATGCAGATTGCGGTGCAGGAACTGGAAATCACGCTCCTGACCCATCCCAGCGCCACCCTCGCGCTGGAGGACTGGTGTGCTGCCCACCACATGGCGGCCAGCCCTGTCGTGACCGCGCACAAGATGATGCCCGTGGGGCCGGATGCCGTGCCGGCCACCGTGCGTACCGATCTGGGCGTGGGTGCGACGCAGCCGGTACGGCACCGGCAGGTGCAGCTTGTGTGCGGGACGCATGTACTCTCGGTTGCCGATAACTGGTACGTGCCGGACCGGCTGGATGCCGGGATGAACACAACACTGGAGCGGACCGACACGTCGTTCGGCCATGTCGTCGCGCCACTGCATTTTTCGCGCACCCGGCTGGAGTTCACCCGCCTGTGGTCGCCCTGGCCCGGTCCGGCCACGCAAGCCCGGTCCGTCGGCATGCTGGATGTGCCTGCGGTGATCATTCGCCAGCGCGCGGTACTGCGCGATGCGCAGGGCCAGCCCTTCAGCGAGGTGGTGGAAACCTATACGGACCAGACACTCGACACCTTTTCCCCGCGCTAAAGCAGACCCCGTTTGAATGGACACATTTAAACGGGTGAAGATGCCAGATAAACAGTGAGTTAGAGCAATTCCACTGGGCCAGAGTTCAGTGGAATTGCGCCAGGCGCGCATTGCGGTATGGGGGCGGGGACGCTACGCCAGGTACATGGCCCGAGACCTTGAGCAAGGACATACCATGACCGACCTGCGAGACCCAGCCACCCCCGCCGATGACGTACGCCGCCTGCTTGGCCTGCAACCCCACCCCGAAGGGGGCAGCTACCGGGAAATATGGCGCGATGCGCCCGATGACGGCACGCGTGGCACGGTATCGACCATCACGTTCCTGCTTGCGGCGGGCGAGCGTTCGCACTGGCACCGGGTGGATGCGGCGGAAATCTGGTGCTGGCAGGGTGGCAGTCCCCTTGTGCTGGAAATTGCCACGGCGCGGGGCGCGCCGGTTACCCGCGTTGTCCTTGGCCCCCTGCCGGGGCAGGGACAGGCGTTGCAGGCAGTCGTGCCCGCGGGCGCATGGCAGGCGGCATGCAGTCAGGGTGCGTGGAGCCTGATGGGCTGCCAGGTCGCACCGGTCTTCCAGTTCAGCAGTTTTGAGCTTGCCCCCGCTGGCTGGTCACCGGAAGGAGCCGGCGCATGACCGCCCCGCGCACGCCCCGGTGGCTGGTCTGGGCCCGTGACCTGCAGGCGCTGGCACAGAGTGGGCTGGCCTATACCGAAAACCCGTTCGACCGGGAACGCTATGACAGCATAATGAAAATCGCGGTCGACATGCTGGCCACCGGCAGCAATGCCGACATGACGCGCGTGCTGGAACTGTTTACCGGCCAGGATGGCTACGCCACGCCCAAGGTCGTGGTGCGCGCGGCCGTGTTTGATGAGCGGGGGCGAATCCTGCTGGTGCGCGAAGTGCTGGACCACGACCGCTGGACCCTGCCCGGCGGCTGGGCGGATGTAAACCTCTCGCCCGTGGACAACACGGTCAAGGAAGTGCGGGAAGAAAGCGGCTATGACGTCCGGGTCAAGCGGCTTGCCGCCGTGTGGGACCGTGACCGCCAGGGGCATCCGCCGGGGCCGTTCTCGTCCTATACGCTGTGCTTCATATGTGAACTGACGGGGGGCGCTGCGAAAACCAGTGTCGAAACATCCGAAATCGGCTGGTTCGCCGAGGACGATATCCCCGCCGACCTGTCGCTGGGCCGGGTACTGCCCGGACAGATCGCCCGCCTGTTCACCCATATGCGCGATGCTGGCCTGCCGACGGATTTTGACTGACCCCCGACCACGCAGGCCATTGAAAACACCGCAGGGATTTCCATATCCATTACAAATTGCAACTCACGGCATTTCAATAAAAACAGGAACAGCCCATGACGGAACAGACAACATCTCCCACCCCCGGTGCCACGGGCGAGCAGCATGAGTTCAGCGCCGAGGTCGGCCGCCTGCTCGACCTTGTGGTCCATGCGCTTTATTCCGAACGCGAAATCTTCCTGCGCGAACTGGTGGCGAATGCCGCGGATGCGACCGACAAGCGCCGCTTCGAGGCGCTGTCCGATGGCGCGCGCGCCCTGCCCGATGATGCGAAGATCCGCATCAATCCCGACAAGGACGCCCGCCTGCTGACCATTACCGATGATGGCGCGGGCATGAGCAAGGAAGAACTGGCCCGAAACCTGGGCACCATCGCCCGTTCCGGCACCCGTGCCTTTGGCGAGGAACTGGCCAATGCGAAACCCGAGGACAAGCCGAGCCTGATCGGGCAGTTCGGCGTCGGCTTCTACGCAGCCTTCATGGTGGCGGACAGGGTGGACGTGATCTCGCGCCGCGCGGGCAGTGACGAGGCATGGCAGTGGTCTTCCACCGGCAAGGGCAACTACACCATCAGCCCCGCAACGCGTGAGAAGCCGGGAACTGACATCATCCTGCACATCAAGGAAGATGCGGACGACTTCCTCGATTCGTGGCAGCTTGAAAGCATCGTGCGCAAATGGGCCGACCACATTTCGTGGCCCATCACCATCGTAAAGGATGGTGAGGAAACATCGGCCAACAAGGGCACGGCACTGTGGCGCAAGCCGCGTGGCGGCATTGACGAAGAACAGCTGAACGAGTTCTACCGCCACGTCAGCCACAATTTCGACACCCCCTGGGCCACGCTGCACTGGCATGCCGAAGGCACCATGGAATTCTCGGCCCTGTTGTTCATTCCCGGCAGCAAGCCCTTCGAATTCGCCGAGCCTGTGCGCGAAAGCCAGATCCGCCTGCATGTCCGCCGCATGTTCATTACCGACGATGCAGGCCTGCTGCCGCCCTGGCTGCGCTTCGTGACCGGCGTGGTCGATACGGAGGACCTGCCGCTCAACGTATCGCGCGAAATGCTGCAGGCGACACCGGTGCTGGCGCGCATCCGCAAGGCGGTGACCAACCGCGTGATCTCCGAACTCAAGACCCGCAGCAAGGACGAGGCGGATTTCGAGAAGTTCTGGGACAATTTCGGCCCGACCTTCAAGGAAGGCATCTGGGATGATGCCGTGCACCGCACGGAACTGGCGACCATCGCCCGCTTCCGTTCCAGCACGCAGGATGGCTGGACCACGCTGGATGCCTACCTTGAGCGCAAAAAGCCCGAGCAGGAAGCCATCTACTACCTGACGGGCGACCGCACGGAAATGCTGCCGTCCTCGCCCCAGCTTGAAGGCTTCCGCGCCCGCGGGATCGAGGTGCTGCTGCTGTCCGACCCGGTGGATTCCTTCTGGCCCGACCGGCTGGGTGTGTACAAGGACACGCCGCTGCGCAACATCAGCCAGTTCCACACCGATCTTGAAAAGTTCGGTGCGCCGGAGGAAACGCAGGCCGAAAAGGATGCGCTGGAAGCCGTAATCCCCGCGCTGAAGGAAGCGCTGGGTGACGCGGTATCGGATGTGAAGGGCACCAACCGCCTGGTCAACAGCGCGGTGGTGCTGGCGGCCCCCGAATCCGGGCCGGACCTGCAGATGATCCGCCTCATGAAGCGCAGCGGCCAGCAGGTGCCCGATACGGCGCCCGTGCTGCAGGTCAATCCCGGCCATCCGCTGATCGCCGATCTGGCGGCACGGGTGAAGAATGGCGACCCGGTGCAGGATATTGCCCTTGTGCTGATGGACATGGCCCGCATCCAGGATGGTGAAAGCCCGAAGGACCCGACCGGCTTTGCCCAGCGCCTGACCGCCATCCTGACGCGCCTGCCGCTGACGGACGGCCCGCAGGGCTGAATGTTCCAGCCTTATGGGGCTGGTCGGCACGATCCCGCCATGCATCGCGCATGGCGGGATTTTTTGTTCCTGGCGGCCGTCAGCCATCATTCCCCTGTCTGCCGCGCCATGGGGCCGTGTGCCCGTCATGAACCGCAGTATTTCTTGCGTGCATTCCCACGGCGTGATCATTCCCGCCCCCTTTCCTGTGTAGGGCGGCAGGACCACATGCACGACCGGGCATGCGCTCCGGTGTGGAATACCATGCGGACAGCCTGTATGATGGTTGCCCGGCGGGTGCAGGGCCATGTTGCCACGTTGTACAAAAGGCCCATATTGCCGGTTCGTGAAGTATTCGGGGCCGAAGGGGCTTGAATGCCGGCGGGGCGGATGCTTCCCTGCGCGCCCTTTTGTGTGTTCCGGTTTTTGGATGGCGGCACGTATTATATGAAGATTGATAACGTCTCTTATCGCAGCGTATGGGTGGACACGGATGATGGCTGGTCGGTCCATATCTTCGACCAGACCCGGCTGCCATGGTCGCTGGATATCCTGCGCCTGACCGAACGTGACCAGGTGGCGCATGCCATCCGTACCATGCAGGTGCGTGGCGCGCCGCTGATTGGTGCCGTGGCCGCCTACGGGCTGGCGCTGGCCCTGCGCCGTGACAGCAGCGATGAAGCCATGGAACGGGATGCGGCCATGCTTGCAGCCACCCGGCCCACGGCGGTCAACCTTGGCTGGGCGATCCGGCGCATGCTGACCCGCCTGCGCACCACGGCGGTCGCGGATCGCGTGGCGGCGGCGTATGACGAAGCCGGGCGCATCTGTGATGAGGACGTGATCCAGAACGAGGCCATCGGCCGGCAGGGCCTTGAACTGATCGAGGAAATCGCTGCCCGCCGTCCCGGCCCGGTCAACATCATGACCCACTGCAACGCAGGCTGGATCGCCACCGTGGACTGGGGTACGGCGCTGGCGCCGATCTACATGGCGCATGACCGGGGCATTGACGTACATGTGTGGGTGGATGAAACCCGCCCGCGCAACCAGGGCGCGTCGCTGACCGCATGGGAACTGGGCCGCCACGGGGTGAAGCACACGGTCATTGCCGATAACGCCGGTGGCCACCTGATGCAGCATGGCCAGGTGGACATGGTGATCGTGGGTACCGACCGCGTGACCCGCACGGGGGATGTGGCCAACAAGATCGGCACCTATCTCAAGGCGCTGGCCGCCCGTGACAATGGCGTGCCCTTCTGGGTGGCGCTGCCGTCCACCACCATCGACTGGACCATCAGCGATGGCGTGAAGGAAATCCCCATCGAGGAACGTGACGGGCGCGAGGTCACCCACATTCAGGGCCGTGACGAAGCCGGCAGCGTGACCGGCGTGCAGCTTGTGCCCGATGGCAGCAAAGCCGCCAACCCGGCGTTTGACGTGACACCCGCGCGCCTCGTGACCGGGCTGATTACCGAGCGCGGCCGCTGCCCCGCCACGGCGGACGGGCTGTGCGACCTGTTCCCCGAATACGTCTGAGCAGGCCCGCGCAGGGCACGGCCCTTCACCTATAACCTTGACACGGGCGGGCGGGATTGGCTTTGTCGCGCCTGCAACCGGGTGTGGCCCCACGGGGCGCACTCCCCCAAATCTGGTAGAATCAGGACAAGATCATGCATCCCTATCGTACCCATAGCTGCGCGGCCCTGCGGGCCGCCGATGCCGGGCAGACGGCCCGCCTTTCGGGATGGGTACATTCCAAGCGCGATCATGGCGGCCTGCTGTTCATTGACCTGCGCGACCATTTCGGCATGACGCAGATCGTGATCCCCGCAGGCTCCCCCGTGCTGGAAACGGCGGAACGCGTGCGCGTGGAAAGCGTGCTGACGGTCACGGGCGAAGTCGTGCTGCGTGATGGCGCGACAAAAAACCCCAACCTGCCCACCGGTGAGATCGAACTGCGCGCGCGTGAAATCGATGTCCAGTCCAGCGCCGACGTGCTGCCGCTGCAGGTTGCGGGCAACGAGCACTACCCCGAGGACCTGCGCCTGACCTACCGCTACATCGACCTGCGGCGCGACAAGGTGCATCGCAACATCATGCTGCGCGCGCAGGTGATTGCCAGCCTGCGCAAACGGATGACGGACCTGGGCTTCATGGAATTCCAGACCCCGATCCTGACCGCGTCCTCGCCCGAAGGGGCCCGCGACTTTCTGGTGCCCGCGCGCATGCATCCCGGCAAGTTCTACGCCCTGCCGCAGGCACCGCAGCAGTTCAAGCAGCTTGCCATGGTGGCGGGTTTTGACCGCTATTTCCAGATCGCGCCCTGCTTCCGTGATGAAGCGGCCCGCGCCGACCGCTCGCCCGGTGAATTCTACCAGCTTGATTTCGAGATGGCGTTCGCGACACAGGAAGACGTGTTCGCAACCCTTGAGCCGGTGATGGAAGGCGTGTTCCGCGAGTTCGGCGGTGGCCGTATCGTCAGCAAGGGCCCGTTCGAGCGCATTCCCTACGCCACGGCCATGGAAGTCTATGGCAGCGACAAGCCCGACCTGCGCAACCCGCTGAAGCTGTCGGACGTGACCGAAGCCTTTGCCGGTTCGGGCTTTGGCCTGTTCGCGCGCATCGCCGCCGATGGCGGGCAGATCCGCGCCATCCCCGCGCCGGGTGCTGGCGACCGCCCGCGTGCGTTCTTTGACAAGCTGAACAGCTGGGCGCGCGAATCCGGCGCCGGTGGGCTGGGCTACATCATCTTTGCCGAAGATGGCGGCAAGGGCCCGATCGCCAAGAACCTCGAGGCCGACCGGATCGAGGCCATCCGTGCAAAGACCGGCCTGACGGCAGGTGATGCCGTGTTCTTCGTCGCGGGCAAGGGCGATGAGATGGTCAAGTTCTCGGGTGCCGTGCGCACGCGGGTTGCGACCGAACTGGACCTGATCGAGCAGAATGCCTTCCGCTTCTGCTGGATCACGGATTTCCCGATGTACGAGCGTAACGAGGAAACGGGGCAGATCGACTTCTCCCACAACCCGTTCTCCATGCCGCAGGGGGGGATGGACGCGCTACAGAATCAGGACCCGCTGACCATCAAGGCGTTCCAGTACGACATCGTGTGCAACGGCATCGAACTGTCCTCGGGCGCGATCCGTAACCACCAGCCCGACGTGATGATCCGCGCATTCGAGATTGCCGGTTATCCCGCCAGCGAGGTCGAGGCCCGTTTTGGCGGCATGCTCAATGCCTTCCGCTATGGCGCGCCGCCGCATGGCGGTTCGGCGCCGGGTGTGGATCGCATGGTCATGCTGCTGGCTGATGAACCGAACATCCGCGAAGTCATCCTGTTCCCGCTCAACCAGCAGGGTGAGGACCTGATGATGGGCGCGCCCGCCCCGGTCGAGCCGCAGCGGCTCAAGGAACTCTCGCTCGCCCTTGACCTGCCGCGTCCCAAGCCCGGCCAGGCCAAGAGCTGACCCGCATGCACCCTGTTGCCCCCCAGCGCGGCCGCGCCGGATGGCTGGCCCGTGGCTGGGTGGCGGCGGGGGTTTCGACCGCATGGCTGTGGCATGGCCATGCCATGGCGGCCCCGGCCATGGCGGCCCATCGCGCGGTGTATGACCTGACGCTGGTGGCTGTAAGCGGGGGAGATGTCGTTACGGCGGAGGGAAAACTGACCTTCGTCCTGTCGGACATGTGTTCGGCATGGTCGACCCAGCAGCAGTTGCACCTGCGCACGGTGGACCGGGACGGCGGCGAATCGGTCAGCGATTCGGATTACGCCGTGCTAGAGGAAAAGGACGGCTCATCCCTCGTCTTCCGCGCCGACCAGACGGAAAACGGTCATCCTGCCCCCCGCATAGCGGGGGAGGCCAATATGCGCCCCACGGGCGGTTCCGTGCACTACACGGCCCCCACCCCGCATGACGTGGTGCTGCCGGCGGGCACGCTGTTCCCCGTGGCGCATACCGCAGCCGTGATCGCGGCGGGGGAGACGGGGCGCAGGCAGATCGCGCCCAGCCTGTTCGATGGTACGGTGGAAACCGGGGCGCTGGGCACCTACGTGCTGTTGCTGGGGCAGGAGACGCCGGTCGACACATCCTTTCCCGTCCTGAACGGCATGGCGGCGCAGCGGGTGCACGTGGCCTATTACAATCCCGCCACCCGCGACATGACGCCCATATTCGAGACCGGCATGCGCTACTTTGCCAATGGCGTGGCCGACCGGGTGGACATGGATTTCGGCCAGTTCCGCATGGCGGGCACGTTGCGGGAATTCCGGCTGCTGCCCATGCCGGGCCACTGTCCCGCCCCGGCCAGCGTGCCGGCTTTGCCGCCGCTCAGGCGGTTGCATCCGCCAGCGTAATGGCCAGCGGCACATGGTCCGATGGCTGGGCCCTGCCGCGCTCGTCACGCGCGGGCAGGGCAGCGAGCAGCCGTTCCGCCACCCGGGGGGAGAGCAGGGCGTGGTCGATGCGTAGCCCGCTGTCACGCTGCCAGGCAGCGGCCTGATAATCCCAGAACGTATAGAACCGCCCGGTGGGGTGGAGTGCGCGCAGCGCATCGGTAAGCCCGAGCCATAGCAGGCGGCGGAAGGCGGCCCGGCTTTCGGGCCGGACCAGCGCATCGGTGGGCGGCAGGGCGCCGGGGGCGTAGTCCTCATCGGTGGGGCAGACATTGTAGTCGCCCATCAGCACGAAATCCTGCCCGGCCTGAAGCATGCCACCGGCATGCAGGGCCAGTGCCTCCATGAAGGCAAGCTTGGAGTCGTAGCCCGGACCGCCGCCGGAATTGCCGTTGGGCAGGTACAGGTTGCCGACCACCAGCCCGCCCGTGCGTATTTCTACATAGCGGGCCTGCGGCGGGTCGGTCTCCCAGCCGGGCAGGGCGGTATGCGTGACTTCAAACGGCTGGCGGGACAGGATGGCCACGCCGTTATAGCTTTTCTGCCCGACCACGGTGCGTTCATACCCGGCCTGCGCGAATGCACCGGCGGGAAAGATGTCGGTGGCGCACTTGATTTCCTGCAATGCCAGCACGTCGGGCTGTTCGCGGGCCAGGTAGTCCAGCACATGGTCACAGCGCTGGCGGATGGAATTGACGTTCCAGGTAACGAGTTTCATCATTCGACCGAGAAGCTGGTGCCACACCCGCATGATGACGCGGCATTGGGATTGCGCACGGTAAAATGCGCGCCCATCAGGCTGTCGTTGAAGTCCAGCTCGGCCCCTGCCAGCAGGTCAAGGCTGGCCGGGTCCACCAGCACGCGTGCCGTGCCGGCGGGAATGACGGTGTCATCGGGCGCCACGGTGTTATCGAGCGCGAATTTGTACTGGAAGCCATTGCATCCCCCCGCTTCCACCGCAACGCGCAGCGCGGGTTCGCCATCTGGGGCCGGGGACTGTTCATCCAGGATCTCGCGCAGGCGGCGCGCGGCCGATTCCGATACACGGAAGCCATCGGTGGCGGGGGCAGGGGGCTGGGACATCGGGCTTCACCATGGTCAATGCGGCGCGGCGGGGCCGGATCATGTTGGCCACGGCGCGCGCGCGGGTTATGGATGGGGACGGTATCATCATGTGCCGTTCCATCCATGGCTGGATCCTGATCTTATATGAGTACTGCACCCTATGCTGTCCAGCCCGCCACCGCCCGTGGCAGGCTTTACCCGGAGGCCGAGGCCCCGACCCGGAGCCCATGGCAGCGTGATCGCGACCGGGTGCTGCATTCGTCGGGCTTCCGTACGCTGCAGTACAAGACTCAGGTGTTCCTCAACCATGAAGGGGATTTCTTCCGCACGCGCCTGACCCATTCGCTGGAAGTGGCCCAGGTCGCCCGCTCCATCGCGCGCAGGCTGCAGCTGGAGGAAGACCTGACCGAAGGCCTGGCCCTGGCGCATGATCTTGGCCACACCCCCTTTGGCCATGCGGGGGAGGAAGCCCTGGCGAGCGCCATGAAGCCATGGGGCGGTTTTGACCACAACACCCAGTCCCTGCGGCTGGTCACGTTGCTGGAGCGCCGGTATTTCGCCTTCGACGGGCTGAACCTGACATGGGAAATGCTTGAAGGACTGGCCAAGCATAACGGCCCCGTGGACCATCCCACCCCCTATGTGGCCGGGTACGCCGCCCGTCACGGGTTGGAACTGGAAAGCTATGCCTCCGCCGAGGCACAGGTGGCCGCCCTGTCCGATGATATCGCCTACCATGCCCACGACCTTGATGACGGGCTGCGGGCGGGGCTTTTGCATATCGAGGAACTCGAGACCCTGCCCGTGGTGGGCGAGGCGCTGGCCGAGGCCCGCCGCGCCCAGCACGAGGCCACGCATGCGGGCGGCAACAACGACCCCCGCCTGCGCCACGAGACCATCCGCCGCGTCATCAACACGCTGGCCATGGACCTGATCCGCCAGACCCAGCGCAATCTTGAACGGCTGGCCCCCCGCAGCGCGGATGACATCCGCCACGCCGCCCGCCCGGTCGTGGCCTACAGCCCCGGGATTGGTGCGGCCAATCTGGAAATCCGCAAATTCCTGTATGCGCGGCTGTACCGGCACTGGCGCGTCAACCGCATGACGCGCAAGGCAAGGCTTACGGTCGAATCGATCTTCTCCATCCTGTCGGATAACATGACCCTGCTGCCCGATGGCTGGCGCGAGGCGGCCCTTGCCGCGCGCGATGGGGGTGATATGGCGCGTGCGTGCCGCGAGGTGGCGGATTATGTTGCCGGTATGACCGATCGCTGCGCGATGGAGGAATATCGACGGTTGACGGACCTGTCCTCCCCGGGGTGAAACACCCGCAGCACGCCTGTCCGGCTGCTGCCCGTCTTGCGGGCGGGCCGTCGCGGGTCATCCATGCCGGGCCACAGGGTCCGTTACTGTTTTTGTCGGGAAACCAAACCGCATGTCAGACTGTCTGTTCGCCCGTTACCTTACGCATGTGCGCGATGCGTTGCGCACGATCATGCCCGACCTGCCCGAAGCGGCCCTGGCGCGGGTGGAGGTCACGCCCACCCGTGATCCCGCGCATGGCGACCTGGCGACCAATGCGGCCCTTGTCATTTCCAAGGCCGCGCGCCGCCGCCCGGCGGATATTGCAGGCGAACTGGTCACGGCCCTGGCAACCGTGCCCGGCATCGCGCAGGCGGAGGTGGCAGGCCCCGGCTTTGTCAACATGCGGCTGACCCCCGCCGTATGGCAGGGCGTGGCGCATGCCGTGCTGGTGGCGGGGGAGGAATACGGCACCTCCACCGCCGGCAACGGGGTGAAGGTGAACGTGGAATACGTCTCCGCCAACCCCACGGGGCCGATGCATGTGGGGCACTGCCGGGGTGCGGTGGTGGGTGACGTGCTGGCCAACCTGCTGGCCAAGGCGGGCTACGCGGTGACCAAGGAATATTACATCAACGATGCCGGCGCGCAGGTGATCGCACTGGCATGGGCCACCTACTGGCGCTACCTGCAGGCGCTGGGTACCGCCCTGAGCGAGGAGGAATTCGCGCAGTCCGTGCCCGGCGGCAAGGTCCAGTACGGCGGCGACTACCTTGTGCCCGTGGGCCAGGCGCTGGCTGAAAAGCATGGTGACACGCTGGCCGCCCCCGGCCTGCGGCCTGCCGAACCCACGCTGTGGCTGGACACCGTGAAAAAGGAAGCGGTGGATACCATGATGGGCATGATCCGCGAGGATCTGGCAGCCCTTGGCGTGCATCATGATGTCTTTACCAGTGAAGCCAAGATTCTGGCCGATGGCGAGACCGACCGCGCCATTGCAGCACTCAATGCCAAAGGCCTGATTTACGAAGGCGTGCTGGAGCCCCCCAAGGGCAAGCTGCCCGATGACTGGGAAGCCCGGCCCCAGACCCTGTTCCGCTCCACCGAATTCGGTGATGACGTGGACCGCCCGCTGCGCAAGTCCGACGGGTCCAATACCTATTTCGCCAATGATATCGGCTACCATGCCGACAAGATCCGCCGCGGCGCGGATGTGCTGGTGGATGTGTGGGGGGCCGACCATGGCGGTTACGTCACCCGCATGAAGGCGGCCGTGGCGGCACTGGCAACGGACGGGAAGCCGGTTCTGGACGTGCTGCTGTGCCAGATCGTGCGCATCGTGCGCGACGGGCAGCCGGTGCGCATGTCCAAGCGCGCGGGCACCTTCGTCACCCTGCGCGACCTGATTGACGAGGTGGGCCGCGATGCCGTGCGCTTTACCATGCTGACCCGCAAGGCCGATGCCCAGATGGAATTCGACCTGGATCAGGTGGTGGCGCAGAGCCGCGACAACCCGGTCTTTTACGTGCAGTACGCCCATGCGCGCTGCCGCTCGGTACTGCGTGGTGCCGCCGAGATGGTGGAGAAGGGCGTATTCCCGGCCCCCTTCACCCCGGCTGACCTGCGCGCGGCCGACCTGTCGGGCCTGACATCGGATGCGGAACTTGCGCTGCTCCAGCGCATGGCGCAGTGGCCGCGCATGGTGGAGGCCGCGGCCAGTGCGCATGAACCGCACCGCATTGCCTTCTATCTCAATGAACTGGCATCGGATTTCCATGCCCTGTGGAACCGGGGCCGCGATGACACCACCCTGCGCTTCCTGCAGGAGAACGATGTCACCACCACCCGCATGAAGCTCGCCCTTGTCGAAGCCACGGCAACCGTGCTGCGATCGGGGATGAACGTACTCGGCGTACAGCCGGTCGAGGAGATGCGATGAGTCCTGACGAAACGCCGCCCCCCGGCGCCCCCCCCACGGACAGGCAGGCAAACCCGCCCGCACCCGACCCCTATGCCACGCGTCCCGCCGCGGGCCGGGAGCGCATGGGTGCTGATTCCAACCCCGATCTTGAACCGCGCACCCCCATCGACCCGCTGGAGGACACGCATGCCGGCCGGCCCGCGCGCGGGCGCGGCGGGTTTGACATCAGGGCGATGATGGCGCGGTTCGCGGGCAGCAACCTGCTGGGCGATGACCCGCTTACGCGCAAACTGGTCTATGGTGCCGCCGGACTGGGCGGCGTGCTGGTGGTGGCCATTGGGGGCTGGTCGCTGTTCGGCCACCATCAGGATGGCATTCCCGTGCTGGGGCCACCGCCGGGGCCGGTACGGGTCAAGCCCGCCGATCCGGGTGGCATGCAGATCCTGGGCGCGGCCGATGGCATGCCGGGTGATGGCGGGGTGATGCGCCTATCCCCGCCACCCGAACAGCCCCAGCCCGACGCCATGGCCCGCCAGTATGGCCAGACGGCAGCAGGGGATGAAAACGGGGCGGCTTCAGGCAGCGCCCCCGCCGGCCCGGCATCCGCCCCGCCGCCCCCCGCAGCGAATGCGGCCCTCTCCGGCCCACCGGCCCAACCCGCACCGGCCCAGTCCGCACCGGCCCAGTCCGCACCGGCCCAGTCCGCACCGGCACGGCAGGCGGCGCAGGATACGACGGAGGATGAAGCCCCCGCCCCTGCGCCCCGTGCCCTGCCGGCACCCGTGCCGCGTGCCACCGGCAGCCAGGGAACAGGCAGCTATGGCGTGCAGCTTGCGGCCCTCGATACGCATGAAGCGGCGCTGAAAAGCTGGAACCGGCTCGTCACCCGCTACCCTGACGTGTTCGGTTCGTACCAGCCTGCCGTGGTTCAGGCGGAACGCAATGGCAAGACGTTCTACCGCCTGCGGGTCAAGGGACTGGGCAAGGCACAGGCCACGTCGCTGTGCGAGAAGGTCAGGGCAAAAAGCCTGCCATGCGATCCGGTCCATTCCTGATGGCCCCATGCCGCAGGCCCCCGTGCAGCGGCCGGGACGGGTGAGCGGGCAGGACAACGGACCTGCCACCGCCCCGGTCGTGTCTTCCTCGGCCCCCATACTGCATCTGGAGGGGTTCGAGGGGCCGATGGACCTGCTGCTGGAACTGGCGCGCGCGCAGAAGGTTGACCTGTGGCGCATTTCCATCCTGCAGCTGGTGGAGCAGTACCTGGCCGTGGTCCGGGCCGCCCACGGCGTGGTGCGGCTGGAGCAGGCGGCGGACTGGCTGGTCATGGCGGCATGGCTGGCATGGCTCAAATCCCGGCTGCTCCTGCCCGAGGATGATGACGAAGCCACCGATGCCGAGGAAGCGGCGGCCCTGCTGCATGAACGGCTGCTGGAACTCGAGCGCATGGTCCAGCTTGGCCGCTGGCTGGGCGCGCGTGCCCAGCTGGGTTTTGACGTGTTCGCGCGCGGGCAGGCGGAAAGTCTTGTGGCGGTTGACCGCTCCGGCCTGGCGGTTGACGTGCCGCAACTCATGCGCGGGTACATGGCCGCCATGCGCAGGCGGGTGCGCAGATCCGTCTACCAGCCGCGGGTGCTGCGGTTCTGGACGGTGCAGGATGCGCTGGGCCGGCTGCGGCGCATGCTGGGCACGCCGGATGCACGGGTGGATGACTGGTGCGGGCTGGAGCGTTTCCTGCCCGACCTGCCGCCCCGGCCCGACATGACGGACATCATGGCGGAAACCGGCCGCCGGGCCGCCGTGGCGGGTACGCTGCTGGCCAGTCTCGAAATGGCGCGCAACGGCGCGATCGAGCTGCGGCAGACCGAACAGTTCGGCCGTATCCTGCTGCGTGAACGGATGGACGAAGGAACACAACCCGGAAAGGACATGGCCTGATGACAGATGAGCGGCAGGCTGGCCTGCTACCCGATGATGTCGTGCCGCAGCCGGTCGCGGTGCGCGTTTTTTCCCTGCGGCTGGTCGAGGCGCTGGTCTTTGCCCGCGCCGACCCGCTGAGCACGCGGGCCATAGCCGAGGTCCTGACCGCGCAGGGCGGCATCCCGCATGACGTCACGGACCGCGATGCGTATGTTGCCGCCACCCTTGCAGCCCTTGGCGCGCAGTATGAAGGGCGCGGCGTGGTGCTGGTGGAGGTGGCGGGGGGATGGCAGTTCCGCACGGCACCCGACCTTGCGCCGCGGCTGACCCGTGTCATGCCGCGTCCGCGCAGGCTTGCACGCTCCACCATGGAAACGCTGGCCATCATTGCCTACCACCAGCCCTGCACGCGTGCCGAGATCGAGGAAATCCGCGGCGTGAGCCTGAGCCAGCAGGTGCTGGACACCCTGCTGGAAGCGGAACTGATCCTGCCGCTGGGGCGCAAGGAAGTGCCGGGGCGACCCATCCTGTGGGGTACGTCGGCAGGGTTCCTGCGGCATTTCGGGCTGAAGGATCTGGGTGACCTGCCCCGGCGCGAGGAACTGCTGGTTGATGTGCCCGATACGGGCATGCCGCAGGAAGGAACCGGGGCGCCCGCCGTCCCGGACCCCGATGCGGCGGGGGCGCCTGACCTTGATGTGCCGGGCTCCGGTGTGCCGGACCTCGATATGCCGGATTCTGGCGCGCCGGACCCGGATGCGCCGGACGAGGTTCCTGACCCGCCCGCGTCGTGATAGGTGTGCGGGACGATAGGTGGTATGCGGGTTTGCGCGGGTGGGCAGCCAGCCGCGCGGTGGTGAAGGAAACTGGTCATGTTCGATTTCGCGTGGTCTGAATTTGCCCTGGTCGGGGTGGTGGGCCTGCTCCTGATCGGACCCAAGGACATGCCTGTCGCCATCCGCACGGTGACCGGGCTGATCAAGAAGGCGCGCGGGCTGGCCACCGAATTCCAGTCCCATGTGGATGAAATGGTGCGCGAGGCCGACCTGGGCGAAGCCCGCGAGCAGCTGGGCCAGCTCAGGCGGATGAACGTGCGTGACAGGATCATGGACGCCATTGACAGTGACGGCGCGCTGCGACGTTCGCTGGATGATACGCGGCCCGCGGCCGATACCGCCCTGCCGCCATCCGTCATTCCCCCACAGCCCATGGATGCGCTGCCCGAACAGAGGATTCCCACCCGTCACCATATCCCGCCCCTGGCCGATCCGGTGGCGCCGGTGGAGGACACGCTGGTGGTCGATGCCCCGGTCTTTCTCCCGCCGCGCACCGCGCGGCGCATCGCCGCCGAACTGCCCGGCCTGACGCCGCCCGCCTTCCTGCCGCCGGTGCGTGTCATCCACAGGGGGCAGCGTGTCTCCGTCACCTCTGGCGGGCGGGAATAAGACCACGATGGACGCAGGAGACGAGACCCTGAAGCCCGATGATACGATCAACGACCAGCCCATGCCCCTGCTTGAGCACCTGGTCGAACTGCGGCGCAGGCTGCTGTGGTCCATGGCGTCGTTCGTGGTGTGCTTTGCCGTCTGTTACTATTATTCGGAACAGATCTATTTCTTCCTGGCCAGGCCGCTGGGTGCCATCATGCGCCAGAAGGGTGAGCAGCCGCACCTGATCTATACCGCGCTGTACGAAGCCTTCTTCACCTACATGAAGGTCGCCTTCTTCGGTGCCGCGTGCCTGTCGTTTCCCATGGTGGCGGTGCAGGCGTGGATCTTCATCGCACCCGGGCTGTACCGTAGCGAGAAGCGGGCCTTCGCGCCATTCCTGGTGGCCACCCCCATCATGTTCACGATCGGTGCGGCGCTGGCCTATTATTTCATTTTTCCCGCCGCGTGGAAGTTCTTCCTGTCCTTCCAGACGGCGGACGGGCAGGACGGGCTGCAGATCGAACTGCAGGCCAAGGTATCGGAATATCTTTCGCTGGTCATGAAGCTGATCCTGGCGTTCGGCATGGCGTTCGAACTGCCGGTTGTGCTGACGCTGATGGCGCGCGTGGGGCTGGTGACATCGAAGGGACTGGCGAAGGTGCGGCGCTATGCCTATGTGGGGGCGTTCGTGGTCGCCGCCATCCTGACCCCGCCCGACGTGATTACCCAGACCGGACTGGCCGTGCCGCTGATCGGGCTGTACGAAATCTCCATTCTCTGCGCCCGCCTTGTCGAGCCGCGCAATCCGCCTGATGCAACCGAGGAGACGACCTGATGCATGACCTGCGCGCCCTCCGCGCCGACCCCGAAGGTTTTGATGCCGCCCTGAAGCGGCGGGGAGAGCCTGCCGTGGCACAGGCCCTGCTGCTGCTGGACCACGACCGCCGCGCGGCCGAGACCGCGCTGCAGGAACTCCAGGCGCGGCGCAGGCAGATATCGAAGGAAATCGGGGGCCTGCGCCGGACCGGCGGTGACAGCACGGCGCTGGAAGCGGAAGTGGCCGGTGCCAAGGCCCGCATGGAAGACCTTCAGGCCCGCGTGGACGAACTGGACGGCCAGATCCGTGCAACACTGGAACGCCTGCCAAACCGGCTGGATGCAGGCGTGCCCGATGGCGCGGATGAAAGCGCGAACGTGCTGGTGCACCAGTTCGGGACACCGCGCGAGTTCACCTTTGCCGCGCGTGAGCATTTCGAACTGGGCGAGGCGCTGGGCCTGATGGATTTCGAGACCGCATCCCGCCTGTCCGGCGCGCGGTTCGTGGTGCTGCGTGGCCAGCTTGCCCGCCTGGAGCGCGCCCTTGGCCAGTTCATGCTCGACCTGCATGTGGGCGAGAACGGCTATACGGAAACCGCCGTGCCGGTACTGGTCAATAGCGAGACCATGTATGGCACCGACAAGCTGCCCAAATTTGCCGACCAGTCCTTCCGCACGGAAGATGGGCGGTGGCTGATTCCCACGGCGGAAGTGCCGCTGACAGCCGTTGTGGGCGCGCAGATCCTGCCCGCGGACGCGCTGCCGCAGCGCATGGTCGCGCTGTCCGCATGCTTCCGCAGCGAGGCGGGGGCGGCGGGGCGCGATACGCGCGGCATGCTGCGCCAGCACCAGTTCCAGAAGGTGGAGATGGTCAGCATCACCACGCCCGAGGAGAGTGACGCCGAGCACGAGCGCATGACCCGCTGCGCGGAGATGGTGCTGGAAAAGCTGGGCATTCCCTACCGCCGCATGCTGCTGTGCGCGGGTGATACCGGTTTTGGCGCGGCCAGGACGTTCGATCTGGAAGCCTGGCTGCCAGGGCAGAAGGCATGGCGTGAGATCTCGTCATGCTCCACCACGCGCGACTTTCAGGCCCGGCGCATGAATGCCCGATACCGTGGCGCGGATGGCAAGCCTGCCTTTGTCCATACGCTTAACGGTTCCGGTCTTGCCGTGGGCCGCACGCTGATCGCGGTGATGGAGAACTACCAGACCGTGGACGGCAGCATTACGGTGCCCGATGTACTGCGGCCGTATATGGGTGGTATCGAGGTCATCCGTCGGGCGTAAACGCCCGCCCGCGGCACGGGCAGGAAACCAGAGGAAGGTTCTGGTAAAGCTTTTTTCCAGAAAGCTTCAGGGAATGCCGCCTTTTTAAAATAAAGGCGGTACCCGGAAACCTTTATTCCCTGCCAGCAAGTGACCTGATGAAGTTCAGCGCCCCTTGCGATGGGGGCGCTTTCCTTTTGGCGGCCCGCCATCGCGGCCGCGGCGCCCGGGCGGGCTGGCACGGCTGTCCGGGCGGAAAGGGGACGCGCCGGGTGCGCGGGCGCGGATGCTCTGCTGGCGCAGCACGTCCTCGATCCAGTCATTGAGGCGCGCGGTCGTGGCCTCGGCGTCCTCGCGGTTCACATAGGCTTCGGGAAAGCGCAGCGCCAGCCACCGCCAAGCCACCAGCCGCTTGTGCCGCTTTTCGGCGCGTTCCAGTTCCGTGCGCTCGGCCCGTTCGGCGGGCGGCAGGCGGCCCGTGCCCGGCGGCGGCACGGCATTGCCCGCCGCGTGGTCCGCCGCCCAGTGCACAAGGCGCTGGATGCCGTTGTCACGGTCATCCACCGGGCACATGGCGTAAACCCAGCGCTGGGCCAGCGTCAGGTCGGCCACACCCTCCAGTGCCGTGGCAATGGCGAAGGCCTGTTCCATGTTGGCCAGCCGGTAATTCGGGTCGTCCCGCCGCAGCACCGCGCGGCGGATGCGCACCAGCACGCCGAACAGGCTGTCGGACCCGATTTCGGCGGCAACGGCCTGCACGATATCCGCATCCGGCTGCACCTGCGGGCGCATGTCCTCGATCGGCTGGGGGGGCGCTGCCAGCATGGCATGGATGAAGGACGGGCTGCCCACGCCCTCCAGCACGGCCACGATACCCTGTTCATGCCTGCCGTAGCGCCCGGCGCGGCCGCCGATCTGCTTGACTTCCTGCGGGTTGAGATCGCGCGTCTGGTTGCCGTCATATTTGCGCAGGGCGGCAAAGACGACGCGGCGGATGGTCAGGTTCAGCCCCATGCCGATGGCATCCGTCGCGATCAGGATATCGGCGTCACCGTCATTGAAACGCTGGGCCTCCGCCCGGCGGACTTCGGGGCTGAGCGCGCCATATACCACCGCAACCCGCTTGCCCTGCGCCAGCAGCAGCGCGCGCAGGTCCAGCACCTCGCGGCGCGAGAAGGCGATCAGCGCATCGTGCTTCTGCAACTCGTGCAGGCTGACCGAACGTTCGGCGGCGACCAGCGGACTTTTGCGCTCCAGCCGGATTTCATCCACCGGGTCGCCGCACAGTTCGGCAATGCGCCTGACCATGGGAATGCAGTCTGGCGCGCCAAGGATGAACAGGTGCCGCGCGGGTGCGCCCATGATGGCCGCCGTCCATGCCGCCCCCCGGTCGGGATCGGTCAGCATCTGGGCTTCGTCGATGATCGCGACATCGACCGGGTTGTTCAGCGGGCACATTTCCACGGTGGCGGCCAGATGGCGGCTGCCGGGCACGTCGATGCGTTCCTCCCCCGTGGCAAGTGACGTGGGTACGCCGCGCGCGGTCAGCGACTCGCGGAACTCATGGGCCAGCAGGCGCAGCGGGGCGAGCGCCAGCCCGCTTTGCGCCTGTGCCAGCGCATCCAGTGCCGTGTGGGACTTGCCGCTGTTGGTCGGCCCCGTCACCAGTGTGATGCGACGATTGAGCGCGCGCGCCGTGCGGAAATGGGCGGCATAGCGGTCAAGGGCCGCGACCTGCGCGATGACGGCATTGCCGATGCGCTGGTTGCCAAGGTCAGGGGCCAGCGGCGCGCGGCCCGGGCCTTCCGGTCCTTCCCTGCGCCACTGGGGAAGCTGCTGGCGCAGCGCCATGAGCTCGCCGGGGTCGAACTCCCAGCGTTCCTGCCCGCCCGGCTGGGGCACGCGGCGGGCGACGGGCAGGCGGTTTTCGGCAATCCAGCGCAGCGCCTCGCGCTGGGAGCAGCGCAGCAGGCCGGGCACGTCGCTGAAGGGGACAAGGCTTTTTTCCCACTCCCGCAGGCGCAGCACTTCCTCGCGCCGGCGGGTGCGCGCCGTTTCTTCTATCCGGGTGTCGCGGTCCCGGCGGCTGGTATCCTCGCGCTCCATCTCGGCGGCGAAGGCTTCGGGGTCCGGCAGCGCGAACGCATCCGCCACGGCCAGGGCAAGGGTGCGGGTCCCGGCAGGTGCAAGCGTGCGGCCCGTGCCATCAAACAGGTCGCCACGCACGTTATCCATGGCCGCGCGCGGACTGTCACCCTGCGCGCGCAGTTTCTCGCGCAGCACGGGGGCAAGTGCTGCAAGCAGGCGGGCATCGTCGGGTTCGGGGTCGTCCACCGTCATGGCGGCGGCTTCCGTATCCGCGCGCGTGACCCATACCTGCCCTGCGCGGCGGGTCAGATCCATCAGGCGCGAGCCCCATGGCTTGCGGCGCACGGTGCACAGGGCTGTGCGGAAGCCGGCATCGTCTATCCGCTGGGCGCCGGGGGGCAGCATGCGTGCGATCACGCGCTCCAGCTTGGGGCGTTCACGGGTTTCAACATGCAGGCCGGTTGCGGCAATCGCCGCGTCCAGCGCCAGCAGGGCAGGGGCGGCCCGGTCGGGGAATTCAGAAGTCATACTGCCTATGTGCGTCATCCGCGCGGTCGGGACAATGGACTCAGTACTTGCATCCGCGCGTGAAATCATTGAATAGAAGCCCGCATCGTACGCATGTGACGTGACATGAGCGCCCCGGAATGGGCATTGTGCGGTGAATTCAGCTTCCCGTGGCGCGTGATATGTTTGTTTGTGCTGGAATTCCACGCTGTGGATGGCCTAGACATGCCCGCCTGAGCGATATCGTTGCGGGGCGCATGTTTCAGGAAATCCTGTGTCTGCGTCATGTCCAGCCGGGAGAGTGATAACCAGATGTCCGATACGTTGATTGTGCCAACCGCCGAGACCATGCTGACGGGTCTTGCCCCGGTCGAGGGTCAGGCAGGCGTGTTCCACCTTGCCGAGCCGACCAAGGAATACGGCCACCTGAATGCGGAGACCGTCCTGTCCGTCCATCACTGGACCGACCGGCTGTTCAGCTTCACCACCACGCGCGATCCCGCGCTGCGCTTCGAGAACGGCCAGTTCACGATGATCGGCATCGAGGTCGAGGGCAAGCCGCTGCTGCGCGCCTACAGCATTGCCAGCGCGAATTACGAGGACCACCTCGAATTCCTGTCCATCGCCGTGCCCGACGGGCCGCTGACCTCACGCCTGCGCCATGTGAAGGTGGGGGACAAGGTGCTGATCGGCCGCAAGCCCGTGGGCACCCTGCTGCTGGACAACCTGCGTCCGGGCCGCAACCTGTATTTCCTGTCCACCGGCACGGGGCTTGCGCCCTTCATGAGCCTGATCAAGGACCCGGAATGCTACGAACGCTACGACCACGTGATCCTGAGCCACACGGTGCGCATCTCGGGTGAACTGGCCTATTCCAACCACATCCGCCACGAACTGCCCGAGCACGAGTTCCTGGGTGAGGACGTGAGCGGCAAGCTGCTGTACTACCCCGCCGTAACGCGTGAGGAATTCGCGGTGACCGACCGCATCACCAAGCTGATCGAGACGGGCAAAATCTTTACCGACCTGAACATTCCCGAACTGGACCCCGAGCATGACCGCGTCATGATCTGCGGTTCGCCCGAAATGCTGGCCGATACGGAAAAGCTGCTGCAGGACCGTGGCTTTGACGAGGGGAACAACTCCAACCCCGGCGCCTATGTGGTGGAAAAGGCATTCGCTGAACGCTGATCCCCAAGCCCCCGGCCACACACCATGGCCGGGGTTTTTTTATTGGTCCCGCCGCATGCCAGCGCGGCGGGAGAGCCGGCGTGCGGCGTGCTGTCCCGTCCGGCCGAGACAGGATGCACAACCGGCATGAGTCATGATTTTGATCTGTTCGTAATTGGCGCGGGCTCCGGCGGGGTGCGCTGCGCGCGCATCGCGGCCAGCCACGGCGCGCGCGTGGCGGTGGCGGAAAGCCGGCACTGGGGCGGCACCTGCGTCAACCTTGGCTGCGTACCCAAGAAGCTGATGGTCCAGGCCAGCGACTATGGCGACTGGGTGGAGGACAGCCACGGCTTCGGCTGGAACACGAAGCGCGGCCAGCATGACTGGGCTGCCCTGATCGCCGCCAAGGACCGTGAGATCGAACGCCTCAACGGTATCTATGTCTCCATGCTGGAAAAGGCGGACGTGGCGCTGTTTACCGGCCATGCCACGCTGGAGGATGCGCATACCATCCGCATTGATCCCTCGCCACTGGCCCCGCAGGCACAGCCCCGCCGTGTTACGGCCGCGCGCATTGTCATTGCCGTGGGTTCCACGCCCACCGTGCCAAGAATACCGGGCGCGGAATACGCCATTTCCTCCGATCAGGCCTTCCACCTCGAGGAACGCCCCCAGCGGGTGTGCATGGTTGGCGGGGGGTATATCGGGGTGGAGTTTGCCGGCATATTCCGTGGCTTCGGTTCGGAGGTGGACCTGGTCTACCGCCAGCCCCAGCCGCTGCGCGGCTTCGATGCCGACCTGCGCCATGCCGTGCATGACGCCATCGACCTGCGTGGCATCCGCCAGCATGCAGGGGCATCGCCCACCGAAATCGGGAAACGCGCAGACGGCAGTTTTTCGGTCAGCCTTGATAATGGCACACGGATCGAAACCGACTGCGTGTTCTTCGCCACTGGCCGCCACCCCAAGATCACCCATCTGGGCCTGACGCAGGTGGGGGTTGCGATGCAGGAGAACGGGCGCGTCATCGTGGATGAAAACAGCGAGACATCCGTGCCCGGCATCTACGCCATTGGCGATGTGACCAACCGGCTGAACCTGACCCCCGTCGCCATTGCCGAAGGGCATAACCTGGCCGACCGCCTGTTTGGCGCGGCCCCGCCCCGGCAGTGGTGCTATGCCACCACGCCCAAGGCCGTGTTCTTTACCCCCACCGCCGCCAGCGTCGGCCTGACGGAGGCCGAGGCGGCGAAGGAAGGCGATGTGGATGTGTATGTCAGCCGCTTCCGCCCCATGCGCAATACGCTCAGCGGCCGTGCACAGCGCACCTTCATGAAGCTGGTGGTCGATCAGGCCACGCAGGTGGTGGTGGGCGCGCACATGCTGGGTGATGACGCGCCCGAAATCATGCAGGGCCTGGCCATCGCGGTCACGGCACGGCTGACCAAGGCGGACTGGGACCGTACCATAGGCATTCACCCCACCGCGGCGGAGGAATTCGTGACCATGCGGACGCGCACGCGCGTCACACCCCACAAGGTGGATTAAAACAGGATAAAGGCTTCCGGGCGCCGCCGTCTGTCCGGAAGCGCCACCAAAAACGGTTTCATGATTTGCAGGCCGGTCCGGGCAGCATTCAATAAAAAACCGTTGCCGGGTCTGCTCCGGCAACGGTTTTTTTTCATACAGCAGGCAGGAACGGGCCTAGCGCGGGGCCACCCAGCCATTGCCGGTGGAATCGCCAAGCTGGCCATCGCCGTTAATCCCGCTGCTCTGGTATGCGGAACCGAATTTGGACAGGTCGGTGCCGGTGACCGAGTCACGGTGCACATGTTCCAGATGGTCGGGGTCCGGCCCATGGTTCAGTTCCATGGAAGGCGCTTCCTCGTACCCGGGCGGAAGATGGTTGCGCTGGCCATGAACGGTCATTTTGTCTTCGCTCTGGCTGTTGCTGTCATCACCGCTGTCTTGCGGTGCGGCCATGGCCGTCACGCTGAACAGGCACAGCCCTGCGGACAGGGCGGTTAAGAATTTCCCACGCATCGTCGTGGCCATGATCCGTAATCCTTTTAGCTGGGCAATCACCATGCCAACCATGCGCCACAGGGGAAAGGCGTGGTCCGACAGGCCAACCATGTCAGTTTTACATATGGGTACGCTTTACCGTATTGCGACCGTCAAGGCCATGGGCGGGGCCGTTTTGTGGCCCGGATGCAACATTTTGTACGGGCATTGCGCGCCGCGATGCCGGGCCGGGGCAGAACAGGCTTTGCCATGGCGGTCTTTTTTCGACATAAAGACTGCCCTTCCGCCGCGGGTGGCGGGGACTGTCTTGTATCAAGAGGAATTAGGATCCGACCCATGAGTGCGACGCACAGCCACAGCAGTTCTTCCCGGCAGGCCTGGACGCCGGAGAGCTGGCGGTCGTTTCCGGCGCGGCAGATGCCGCGATACCCCGATGAGACGGCCCTGAGCGGCGTCGAGGCCCGCCTGCGCCGCTACCCGCCGCTGGTCTTCGCCGGGGAGGCCCGGCGCCTGCGCGCCCATCTGGCGAAGGCCGCCACCGGGCAGGCCTTCGTGCTGCAGGGCGGCGCGTGCGCCGAAAGCTTCAGTGAGTTCACCGCCGATATCGTGCGCGACACCTTCCGCGTGCTGCTGCAGATGGCGGTGGTACTGACCTTTGGCGCCAAGGTGCCGGTCATCAAGATCGGGCGCATGGCGGGGCAGTACGCCAAGCCGCGTTCGTCCGATAACGAGACGAAGGGGGGGGTGACCCTGCCGTCCTATCGCGGTGACATCATCAATGGTTCGGATTTTACGGAAGCCGCGCGCATTCCCGACCCGAAGCGCATGGAAACCGGCTACTTCCAGTCCGTCGGCACCATGAACCTGCTGCGCGCCTTCGCCAGCGGTGGCTATGCCAACCTGCATGAGGTGCATCGCTGGAACCTGGGCTTTGTCGAGCGCTCGCCGCTGGCCCAGCGTTATGGCCAGCTTGCCGAACGCATTGGCGAAACACTGGACTTCATGGCCGCCTGCGGCCTGACGGCGGCCACCACGCCGCAGATTGACGAGACCGAGTTCTATACCTCGCACGAAGCCCTGCTGCTGCCCTATGAGCAGGCGCTGACCCGTATCGATTCGACATCGGGCGAATGGTATGACTGCTCGGCCCATTTCGTATGGATCGGCGACCGTACGCGCCAGCCCGATGGCGCGCATGTGGAATTCCTGCGCGGCGTGCGCAACCCCATCGGCATCAAGGTCGGTCCCACCACCACCATCGAGGACCTTGAGCAGTTGCTCGATATCCTCAACCCGTCCGATGAAGCCGGACGCATCTCGCTCATCTCGCGCATGGGGGCGGGCAAGGTACGCGACCATCTGCCGCCGCTGCTCGAAAAAGTGATGGCTACGGGGCGCACGGTCACATGGCTGTGCGACCCCATGCACGGTAACACCAGTTCGACCTCGACGGGTGTCAAGACGCGCTCGTTCGATGCCATCCTGTCCGAGATTCACGGGTTTTTCGATGTGTTCGAGGCCGCCGGCGCCAACCCCGGCGGCGTGCATTTCGAGATGACCGGCCAGAACGTGACCGAGTGCATCGGCGGTGCCCACCGCTTGACGGAAGATGACCTTGGTGAGCGCTATGAGACTTTCTGTGACCCGCGGCTGAATGCGGAGCAGTCGCTGGAGATGGCGTTCCGTCTGGCCGAGGAGCTCAAGACCCGGATGCATCGCATGGCGGCCGGGGCACGCTAGTCCCGTCGGGACAGGAACGGAGTGACCATGACCCAGCGTGACAGGACAGCCCGTGACCGGAATGCCGGCGCGGTGGAGCACGATGTGATCGCCGCCCGCACGGATGCGTATTTCAACCGCACGCGGGCCATCGTCGAACATTTTGGCGACAGGAAGGTGACCTATGCCATTTTCCTGCGCCGTCCCGTCGTGTCTGCCCCGCGGCTTATGGTGGACTGGCTGCATGCCGTGGCGGCCGAGCGCGGGATCACGATCGAATGCGACCTCATGTTCCCCGAGGGGACATGGGTGGGCGCGGGTGAACCGCTTGCCTACGTGACCGGTTCGTTTGCACAGCTCGCGACGCTGGAGACGCTGCTGCTCCAGCGCCTTGGTCCCGCCTGTGTCGCGGCCCACAATGCCTACCAGATGGCCATGGCGCTGCCGCATGTGCGCTTCATGGCCATGGAGGCCCGGCACTGCGCGGGCTTTGGCATGCAGGAACAGATGGCCTATGCCGCCTCCGTCGGCAGCCACGCCGCCCAGAAGGAGGGCGCACTGGGCTTTATTGGTGGCGCCAATGATGCCACGGCGCATTATTTCGGCACGGCCCGGGGCCTGGGCACCATGCCGCATGCGCTGGTGGGCTATGCCGGGTCCACCCTGCGCGCCGCCGAGATGTTCCATGAGGTCTATCCGGAAATGGATCTTGTGGTGCTGGTCGATTATTTCGGGCGCGAGGTGACGGATGCGCTGGAAGTCTGCCGCCATTTTCCCGATCTTGCGGCCACAGGGCGGCTGGCCGTGCGGCTGGATACCCATGGTGGCCGCTTTCTGGAGGGGCTGGACCCGCAATCGTCCTATGACGTGCTGGAGCGTCATACGCCGGGCAGCATAAGGCGCTACCGATCGGACAAGGAACTGCGCTATCTGGTAGGCACCGGCGTGTCGGCCGCCGCCATCTGGCGCATGCGCGAGGCGCTGGACGAGGCGGGATTCGCGCATGTGCGCATCGTCGCGTCCTCGGGCTTCAGTGTTGAAAAATGCCTGAGCATGGCCGACGCCCATGCCCCGGTGGATGTGATCGGCACCGGCTCCTTCATTCCCGACCACTGGTCCGAGACCTATGCCACGGCGGATATCGTGGCCTATGACGACATGCCCCGCGTCAAGGCCGGGCGCGAGTTCCTGCTGCGCCACAACCGCGCGCGCTAGGGCACGCGGCACCGCCGCCGTTACGCGACCGTTTAACGAAAGGCTTCATCTTGTCAGAGACCATTTTTGCCCCCGAAGGGGGCTGGCGTGTGCGGATTCTGGATCTGTCGGGCGGTGCGGAAGACAATATTGTCGAGGAAGTGGGCGGCTTCCCCGATCTGATCCAGGCCAACGCCTTCGCGCGTGCCTATGTGCGCGACAGTATCGAACGCTGCCGTATGGCGGGCCTTTCCCCGGCTGATGTGCTCAAGGCGTGGTTTACCTTCGGGGAGGACGCGGAAGTGCTGGAAGCGGGCGACCAGGGCTGGCGTTCATCCAACGAACTCGATGATTTCGCGGCCCACGCGGCAACACCGATGGAGCGCGACTGGCGCGCCTTCGACCCGCGCCGCAACACGGACGATGAAGAGGCGGACTGAACGCGCCGTTTCATGGCGGGTCGGGTCATGTGCTCTCTGGTGTTCGGGGCGTAATCGCCGCATATAGGGGGCATGAAACTCCGTTTTGCGCCCAGCCCGACCGGGCTGATCCATGTCGGCAATGCGCGTCAGGCCATTGCCAATGCCCTGTTCGCCCGCCGCCACAGGGCCAGCTTCCTGCTGCGCATTGACGATACTGATCGCGGTCGCTCGAAAGAGGAATACGTGCAGGCCCTGCAGGACGACCTGCGCTGGCTGGGCATCGGCTGGGATGAATTCGTGCGCCAGTCCGACCGGCTGGAGCGTTACGCGCTGGCCATTGAAAAGCTGAAGGCAAGCGGGCGGCTTTACCCGTGCTTTGAAAGTGAGCAGGAACTCGCCTCCAAGCGTGAGGCGCGCATCCGCATGCGCAAGCCCCCGCTGTATGACCGCGCCATGCTGCGCATGACACCGCAGCAGCGTGCGCAGGCCGAAGCCAATGGCAAGGTGCCGTACTGGCGCTTCAGGCTGTCCGACCACCGTACGGTGGAATGGAACGACCTGGTCATGGGGCCGTCGCGCGTCAAGCTGCCTGCCATTTCCGACCCGGTTCTGGTGCGCGCGGATGGCACGGTGCTGTATACGCTGGCCTCTGTCGTGGATGATATGGAACTGGGCATCACCCACATCATCCGGGGTGAGGACCATGTGACCAATACCGGCGTGCAGATTGACATCGCGGAAGCACTGGGCGCGAAACGCAACCAGTTTACTTTTGCCCACCTGCCGCTTCTGCTGGATGAAGGTGGTGGCAAGCTGTCCAAGCGGTTTGATGGACTGTCGATTCGCGCGCTCAGGCAGGACGGGATCGAGCCTTCGGCCATCGTCTCCTATCTCGCCCGGCTTGGCAGCGCCGATGACCCGGAACCGCTGTCGTTCGATGAACTGGCCAGAAGCTACGATCTCGGTCGTGTCTCACGCTCCGCCGCGCGGTTCGACATGCGCCAGCTGCTGGGGCTGAACCGTCGCGTCATGCACGCCATGCCGTTTGAGGAAATCCGCACGCGCCTGCCCGAAGGGGCTACCGAAGCCTTCTGGCTTGCGGTGCGGGGCAATGTGGACATGGCGGGCGAACTGCGCCACTGGTGGGATGTCATGGCCGGCGGGATCGTGCCCCCGGTCATTGATGAAGCGGATCGTCCCTTCCTGCTGCAGGCGCTGGAGTCGCTGCCTGCGGAACCGTGGGATGGCACGACATGGAAGGCATGGACCGCCGCCGTGAAAGAGGCCACAGGCCGCACGGGCCGCGCCCTGTTCCACCCGCTGCGCCTGGCGCTGACGGGGGAGGACAGCGGGCCGGAAATGCGCGACCTGCTGCCGCTCATGGGCCGGGCGCGCGTGGCTGACCGGCTGCAGATCGCAGCGCGCTGATATAAAAAGGCCCGGTTCCGTACCGGGCCTTTTTTCAACGGAAAGACGTTTTTGGTGGAGCTTTTTTCAAGAAGCTTCGTAGAAGGCCGCCTTTTTAAAAGAAGGCGGCGCCCGAAAAACCTTTATTCTTTTCCGGTAACCTTCTTACCGCTTGTCACCCTGTCGCGCCTTGCGCCCGCGTGAAAGCTCGGTCACCACGCCATGCAGCGTGCGCAGTTCCTGCTCCGTCACCTCGCCACGCAGGAAGAAGTGGCGCAGGTTGCGCACCATGCCCGCGCGCTTCTGTTCATTGCGCAGGAAGCCGCAGTCATCCAGATCGGTAATCAGGTGGCGCATGAAGTTGTCGAGTTCGCCACGGGTGGCCACATGCGTCTCGTTGGTCATGAGGGTGCGGGGCTGGGTCTGGTCCTCCGTCATCCACCACTCATAAGCCATGATCATCACCGCCTGCGCCAGGTTGAGCGACATGAATGCGGGATTGAGCGGGTAGCGGATCAGCGCATCGGCGCGCGCCATGTCCTCGTTATCCAGTCCCGCGCGTTCGGGGCCGAACATCAGCCCGACCTTCAGGCCGCGATCCGTCATCTCGCGCAGTTCCGCAGCACCGCCGCGCGCGGTCAGCACCGGCTTGACGATATGGCGCGGGCGCGGGCAGGTGGCAAAGACATGGTGCAGGTCGGCCACCGCATCATCCACCGTGTCGAACACCTGTGCGGATTCAAGAATGCGGTCGGCCCCCGACGCGCTGCGCCATGCGCGCTCAAGCGGCCAGCCATCACGTGGTGCGACAAGGCGCATGTGGAACAGCCCGCCATTGGCCATGGCGCGGGCCGTGGTGCCGATGTTCTCGGCCATCTGGGGCCGGACAAGGATCACGACCGGGCTGTTGCCAATGGGGCCGATATCCGCCCCGCCGTCACGGCCGGTCATGCCTGCCTCCATGTCGTGCCCTGCGGGCCGTCTTCCAGCACGATTCCCTGTGCGGCAAGGTCATTGCGGATTTCATCGGCGCGGGCAAAGTCACGCGCCTTGCGGGCGGCCAGCCGTTCTGCAATCAGGCGTTCGATATGCGCCGGGTCCACCTTCGCGCCACCACGGAACCATGCTTCCGGCGTGTCGTTCAGCAGGCCGATCAGGTTGCCCGCCGCCTTCAGTTGCGCCGCGGCCATGCTGTCCCCCGCCATGGCGGCATCGGCCAGTGCGTGCATTTCCGCCAGCGCGCGGGGCGTGTTCAGGTCATCGCACAGCACCTGTACCACGCTGTCAGGCGCGGGCACGGTGTCCTGCATCGGATCAAGGTTTTCCAGCGCACGGTAGAAGCGGCCGAGCATCTGACGCGCCTCCTCCAGCCCCTCACGCGTGAAATTCAGTACCGAGCGGTACTGCGCGCGCAGCAGCAGCAGGCGCAGGGCCTCGGCGGGCGTGTCACGCAGCACGTCGCGCACGGTCAGGAAGTTGCCGAGGGATTTCGACATCTTCTCCCCGTTCACCAGCAGCATGGCGTTATGCACCCAGTGGTTGGCGAAGTGACCATGCGGGTGGCAGCACATGCTCTGCGCGCGCTCGTTCTCATGGTGGGGAAACAGCAGGTCCGATCCGCCGCCATGGATATCGAAGCTTTCGCCCAGATAACGGTGTGACATGGCGGAACATTCGATATGCCAGCCCGGCCGCCCCCGGCCCCACGGGCTGTCCCAGCCCGGTGTCTGGTCATCGGACGGCTTCCACAGCACGAAATCACCGGGATCACGCTTGTAAGGAGCAACCTCCACCCGGGCGCCAGCAATCAGGTCATCAGGCGTCCGGCCCGACAGCGCACCGTAGGACGGGTAGGTATTCACCGCGAACAGCACATGGCCTTCTGCTTCGTAGGCATGGCCACCTGCGATCAGGCGGGCGATCATGTCCTGCATCTCGCCAATATGGTGGGTCGCGCGTGGTTCCACATCTGGCGGCAGGATGGAAACGGCGGCCAGGTCTTCATGGAAATCGGCAATGGTGCGTGCGGTCAGGTCGGCGATGGATTCGCCACTGGCATGGGCGCGGGCGTTGATCTTGTCATCCACGTCCGTGATGTTGCGCACGTAGGTCACGCGCTTGTACAGGTGGCGCAGCAGGCGCACCAGCACATCCGCCGTGAGCATGGCGCGCAGGTTGCCGATATGCGCCAGGTCATAGACCGTGGGGCCGCAGTAATAGACCCGTACGTTATCGGGTGCCAGCGGGACGAAGGGAACGGTGCTGCGCGTCCTGCTGTCATGCAGGTGCAAACGGGGCTGTGTGTCGGACATGATGCGCCTAGATGCGACAGACTGGCAGGGGGACGCAATAGTTCATCTGCACCCGCCCCGCCGGGGTGGCCGGTCAGCCGATTTCCTGGCCGATCTGCTTGATGTCATGGAACGTCAACTCCGGGTTTCCTTCCGCCGTGCGCTTCATCATGAACGCGGATGAGGCAAGGAAGACCGGGTCGCCATCAATATCATCCGCCATGGCCGTGCGGTTAGCCATGCAGAAGGCTTCCAGCCTGTCACGCGGGCCGGTGACCCAGCGGGCAAGGTTGTACGGCGTCGATTCGAAGCCGATCGCCACCCCGTATTCCCCCTTCAGCCGCGACTGAAGCACGTCAAGCTGCAGCGTGCCGACCACGCCCACGATCGGTGGCGCGCCATCCTGCGGGCGGAACAGCTGGACCACGCCTTCTTCCGCCAGTTCGGTCAGGGCCTGCCGCAGCTTCTTGGCCTTCATCGCATCATCCAGCCGCACGCGGCGCAGGATTTCGGGGGCGAAGTAGGGTACGCCGGTAAAGCGCAGGTCCTCGCCCTCGGTCAGCGTATCGCCAATGCGCAGCGTGCCATGGTTGGGAATGCCCACCACGTCGCCCGCGAATGCTTCCTCGGCCAGCTGGCGGTCACGGGCAAAGAAGAACTGCGGGGTGTGCAGCGCGAACTGCTTGCCAATGCGCACATGCTTGAGCCGCATGCCGCGCTGCAGTTTGCCCGAGCAGATGCGGGCAAAGGCCATGCGGTCGCGGTGGTTGGGGTCCATGTTGGCCTGGATCTTGAACACCAGCGCGGTCAGGGCGGGTTCATCGGCGCGCACGCTGCGGGTTTCGGTCGCCTGGTCACGCGGCGGCGGCCCGAAGGCGGCCAGCGCGTCCAGCAGGTCGGTCACGCCGATTTCCTTCATCGCACTACCGAAGAACACCGGTGTCAGGTGCCCCGCGTTGAAGCTTTCCAGGTCGAATTCCGGCAAGGCGGCCTCGACCAGTTCCAGTTCCTCGCCCAGCTGCACCATGCGCGGGTCGGACTGGTCCAGCGGTTCGCTCACGTGCAGTTCACGGCTGCGGATGTCATAGGTGCCGACGAATTTGGCGGCACGGCCCACCGGCCATGTGGCGGGCGAGACATCCAGCGCCAGCGAGGACGAAATTTCATCGAGCAGGGCAAACGGGTCCTGCGCCTCACGGTCCATCTTGTTGATGAAGGTGACGATGGGAATGTCGCGCAGGCGGCAGATCTCGAACAGCTTGCGGGTCCGGGCCTCGATGCCCTTGGCGGCGTCGATCACCATCACCGCCGCATCCACCGCCGTCAGCGTGCGGTAGGTATCTTCCGAGAAGTCTTCATGGCCCGGCGTGTCGAGCAGGTTGAAGATGCAGCCGCCATATTCGAACGTCATGACCGATGTCACGACGGAAATGCCGCGGTCGCGCTCGATGCCCATCCAGTCCGAACGCGTGCGCCGCCGTTCGCCCTTGGCCCGCACGTTGCCCGCCATCTGGATCGCGCCACCGGCGCGCAGGATGCGTTCGGTCAGCGTGGTCTTGCCCGCATCGGGGTGGGAGATGATGGCGAATGTGCGCCGCCGGGTAATTTCGGCGGCAAGGGCGGTATCGGCTGCGGTGGCGGTCACGGTCTTGTCCATTCCTGCGGCTGGCCCGGCGGAAGGGAGGGGGAAGCGGGCAGGGGCCAGAAACGCGGACGCCGGACGCGGGGACAAAACCCCACGCCCGGCGTCACGCCTGCCCGGTTCCGGGACTTGATCAGCGAGAGTAGAATTCGATGACCAGGTTCGGTTCCATCTGGACCGGATACGGAACGTCCGACAGCTTGGGGCTGCGCAGGAAGGAGCCCTTCATCTGGCGGTGGTCCACTTCCAGGTATTCCGGCACGTCGCGCTCGCCGCTCTGGGCCGCATCCAGCACGATGGCCAGCTGCTTGGACTTCTCGCGCACTTCGATCACGTCACCATCACGCACCAGGTAGGAGGGGATGTTGACCTTGCGGCCGTTGACCGTGATGTGGCCGTGGCTGATAAACTGACGTGCCGCGAACGGGGTGATCGCGAACTTCAGGCGGTAGACAACCGCATCCAGCCGGCGCTCCAGCAGGTCGATCAGGTTTTCGGAGGTGTCACCCTTGCGGCGGACGGCCTCGTCATAATACTTGCGGAACTGCTTTTCGCCGATGTTGCCGTAGTAGCCCTTCAGCTTCTGCTTGGCCATCAGCTGCACGGAGAAGTCGGAAGGCTTCTGCTTGCGGCGCTGGCCATGCTGGCCGGGACCATATTCGCGCTTGTTGACCGGGGACTTCGCACGGCCCCACAGGTTCACGCCAAGGCGGCGATTGATCTTGTACTTGCTCTCAAGGCGCTTGCTCATCTGCGCGCTCTCTCTTCATTCATCTGCATGGCGGCGGACGGGCCGCATCCATGGTGTTGCACCGGTAGGTCCTGTTCCTCATGAACAGGGCGGGCGCGCTCCGTATTACTGGCACCGGGGAGCAATCACCCATGGGCACCAGCCGGATCGTCCACGTTCCCGGCAGTCGGGCGCATATAGAAGTCCTGCCCGCTCCTGTCAATCTCCACCGTAGGGTCTGCCGCGTGGCAAAACTCTGTATCGCACCGGCAGCCGCCTTTGTTATGAAGCAGGAACCGGGATGGCACGGGCCAGCAGGGACAGGAGGATTACACATGGATACGTCATTTACGCAGCGCTGGGGGCTGTTCGTGGGGCTGGGGGCGATTTCCTTCGGCCTTGGCATCGTGGCGTGGGTAGATGCACTGGCCGTCTCGCTTGCCAGCACCATCCTGCTTGGCGTGCTGCTGTTCGTGGCGGGTACGGTGCAGCTCGTGCACGCCTTCGTGGTGCGTGACTGGAGCGGGCGGCTCATGTCCATCCTGGGTGGTGCGCTTTATATACTGGCAGGCACCATGATGATGGAGGAACCGGCCACGGGTTCCATGGTCATTACCCTGTTTATTGCCGCCTGCCTTGCGGTGTCGGGCATCGGGCGCATCATCATGGCGTTCCAGCAGCGTGGCCTGCAGGGCTGGTGGCTGATCCTGCTGGGGGGTGTCATCAGCCTGCTGGTGGGCGTGTGCCTGTATGCCACCCTGCCGTGGTCGGGGCTATGGCTGATCGGCACGTTCGTGGCCGTTGAACTGATCGCGGCGGGCATCGGCTGGATCCAGTTCGGCCTGGCGCTGCGCCAGGCGGTCTACATCCCGCCCGCGAACTGAGCGGCGAGCCTGCGGTTGACCGGATTGTCCGCCGTAACGCCCAGCAGGGTGCGCAGGTCATTGGCGTTCATCTGCGCCTCAAATCCTGGGTGGCCGGGCTGGAACAGCATCGCGGCAGACAGCGGGCCGACCATGACCGGGTCGAAGCCAGCGTCATGGATCAGCCAGCCCGCCGTGTACAGGGCCTGCAGCACATCCCCCGCCATGGGCAGCGCCAGGCGGGGGGGGGTGCGCCAGGTCTGGGCTGCAAGTGTCGTCATGTCTTCCGAATTGAAGCACCGGACAACGGAGGCGGACGGAAACAGGGACTGGGTGGTGATGCCCGCCCCGTTCTTCTGGGCCAGGCGGCCGATCTTGCCGTCACGCCAGCCATAGGGATTGGTGGCATCGATCAGCGGCTTGTCGCCAATGGTCGCACCGATGGTGTGCCCCAGCACCGGCAGGGCGCCATAGGGTACGGCCAGCACCACGGCATCCCCGAATTTCGCGGCTTCCTGCACCGTGCCGGAACGGGCGAGCGGATAGAGTTCGGATGCAAGCCTGTTCGCGGCTTCCTTCTTTATGTCGGCAAACATGATCTGGTGGCCCGAGCGGTTCCATAAATGGCCCAGCGTGCTGCCGACATGGCCCGCCCCGATCATGCCGATGCGCAGCGGCCTGCCCGCACGCGCCGCAACCGGCAGGGCCGTGGGCAGGAGCGTGGCAAGCAGGGCGGTCAGGCCCTGTCGGCGGGTCAGTTTCAGGGCTGGCATGCATCTCTCCTGTTCTGGCGGTATGTGGTAGTATGGCACGTCATGGCCAGATCCGCAGTTTGGTTCTTTGCCGACCTGCCGGTATATGGCACAGACTTGGCTGAAGCAGGAGTACAGCGTCAATGACCGATACCCCCGATCAGGACAGCACTGTCGTCGCGCAATCCGCCGTGCCTGCTGGCGTGGAGCATCCCGAACAGGCACTGCATGAAGCCGTGCAGACGGACGAAGCCGCCAGTGCCGCGACGCATATTCCCGATTCCGGCCCGCTGCCCGATGCGCAGGAGCATGTGGTCACGACCGACCATGATGCCGTGGCCACGACACCCCAGGCCGCCGCCGCCGCTGCTGGCATGGACCCGGCCTTCATGCCGTACAAGGAACTGTTCCAGCTCATGGGGGCGGTGGTGTTCGTGATGATCGTACTGATGGTAGGGGTCAGCGCCATGCACGATTCCGGGATCTGGCCCGAATAGGCCCGGCGCGGGTTCAGGGCAGGGACAGGCGTACCGAGACCGGGCAGTGGTCGGACAGGCGGATGGCATCCTCGTGCCCGCCAGTACCATAGAGCATCACGCGCAGGCTGTCCGGTTGCAGCCATGCGCGCGCGGGGCCACCGAGCAGGATATGGTCGATGAAATAGCTGCCGCCTGCGCAGGGACTTGCGTGCCCCGCGGTTGCAAGCGTGAGCGGGCCACTACTGGCAAGGCTGCGCAGCGCCGGGTCATCAGGGGCAAGCAGGCGGTTGAAATCACCGATGACCGCAAAGGCCTCGCCTTCATCCTGCCGTTCCAGGATCCAGTCCGTGATGACGGCAATCTGCCGCAGTAGTGTATGGCAGGCCGGCTTGCGGCTGTCGGGCCCCGAATCGCGACATCCGGCCTTGAGATGCACCACCAGCACGCGCAGGCTGTCCGCCCCCGTGCCGATGCTGACATCCAGTCCCGAACGGAGATGGCGCGGCGCATCGGGCGGATAGACATCCAGCGCCGTGACATCCGCATGCCGCGTCACCGCCAGCCCCGTGCGAATGGCAAGAGCGACCTTCTGCACCACAGGGTCATGGGAGACAAGGATATGGTAGCCCGGCGCGGGAAACAGCCGGGCGGCCAGTTCCGGGCTGTCCACTTCCTCCAGCGCCGCGATATCGGGTGCCAGGCGGCGGGCATAGGCCGCCAGCCGCTCCAGTTCCGCCGCCGTACGGGGGGTGACATCGGCGGGCAGGGCGGCATCGCCCTGCGGGCGGGTGGTCAGCCAGTCCAGATTCCATGTGGAAAGCCTGATATCCCCCCGCGCGACCGCGGCGGCAGGCGGAAGCAGCAGGCCAAGGATGACGGGCAGGCAGCAGGCCACCCGCCATCCGGTCATGGTTTCAGGCCGTGGGCGGGCTGTCGTCCTGCTGGGCACGCAGCTGGGCGATGGCTTCATCCACATGGATGAAACGGCGCGATGTTTCATCCAGCACCACAACTTCCCCACTGGCGATATCATAGAACCATCCCTGCAACGTCAGGGTGCCACGGGCAAGCCCCGCCGCCACGGCGGGGTGGGTGCGCAGGTGGGCGATCTGGAGCTGTACGTTCTGCTCCGACAGGCTGCGCACGGTGGCCGGGCCTGCATCCGATGCTTCCAGCACGGCGCGCGCGGCCTCGGCATTGCGCAGCCAGCTTGCCACGGTGGGCATCTTGCCCAGATTGGCGGCCTCGGGGTCGAGCAGCGCCTTCATCGCGCCGCAGTTGGAATGGCCACATACGATGATGTGCGAAACCTTGAGCGCGCTGACCGCATATTCAATGGCCGATGATACGCCGCCCAGCATTTCCCCATAGGCGGGGACGATATTGCCGATGTTGCGCAGCACGAACAGGTCACCCGGTCGGGTCTGGGTAATCATGCTGGGGTTTACCCGGCTGTCGGCGCAGGCAATGAACAGCGTATCGGGGGACTGGCTGTTGGCAAGGCTTGCAAACAGGTCGCGGTTCTGCGGAAAGACTTCGGTATTGAAGCGCTCAACACCATGCAGCAGGTCGATCAGCGTATCCCGGGCGGTATTGGTAGCGGCCATTATAAAATCCTGTCACACGAATGTCCGGACACGGGGAAAGCCATGATCCGCACCACCATTGCGGTACAATGCGGTACCCCGGACGATATCCAGCTTCCCCTGTATCATGAAAACCCCCATCAGTCCCAACAGTTTCTGGATGAACTGATTTGGAAATACTATGTAACCGCGATATAATTAAGGAATATTCATTTACTATATTGTAGTATTCATGTGCCTGACAGTGGGGTGTACAGCACAACGGCGCGCCTGGGCGCGCCGTTGGCGGATGAAAACCCGTATGGGGCAGGGCGGCCGGCCTAACCGGCAGCACCCTGCTGCAGGGCGGTACGCACGGCTTCCAGCGCTGCGTCCACCTTGCTGATATCGGGGCCACCAGCCTGCGCCATGTCGCGCCGGCCCCCGCCACCCTTGCCATCCATGGCGGCACTGGCCGCGCGCACCAGTGCCACGGCATCGACCTTTTCACTCAGGTCGGCGGTTGCGGCGACCACGATGCTGCCCTTGCCATCGGCAGTGGAAATCAGGGCAATCACGCCGGAACCGATTTCCTTGCGCAACGAATCCGCCAGCGGCTTGAGTTCCTTGGGCGGCAGTTCACCCACGTTGCGGGCGTCGAGCCGGATGCCATTCACTTCCACAATGCTGCTGGCGGCCTGGCTGCCGGATGCCAGCTTGCGCTGCAGGTCCGAAATCTGGCGTTCCATCACCTTGCGCTCTTCCAGCAGCACGGCAAGACGTTCCGGTGCTTCGGCCGGGGGCACGCGCAGCATGGCGGCAACCTGATTGAGGCGCTCCTCGGTGGCGATGGTGATGTTTTCCGCCGACCGGCCGGTCACGGCCTCGATCCGCCGCACGCCGGATGATACACCGCTTTCCGATGTGATGCGGAACAGCCCGATATCCCCCGTGCGGCGGACATGCGTGCCGCCACACAGTTCGATCGACCAGGCGGCGCGCCCTTCCTCGGGGCCACCCATGGAGACCACGCGGACCTCATCGCCATATTTTTCACCAAACAGGGCCATCGCGCCCTCTTCAATGGCTTCGTCGGGTGTCATGTGGCGGGTGGTGACGTCCGTGTTCTCACGGATGCGGGCATTCACTTCGGCTTCGACATCCGCCAGTTCCTCGGGGGTTATGGGGCGGGGCTGGCTTACGTCAAAGCGCAGGCGGTCCGGTGCGTTCAGGCTGCCTTTCTGGGTGACGTGCGCGCCCAGACGGCGGCGCAGGGCCTCATGCAGCAGATGGGTTGCGGAGTGGTGCGCGCGGATGGCGGTGCGGCGGGTGTGATCGACCTGCGCCGTGACCGCCATGCCCGGCTTTACCGTACCTTCGATGACCGTGCCGTAATGTACCAGCAGGTCGCCCAGTTTCTTCTGCGTATCGGTAATGGCGATGTGCAGGCCGGGGGCCGTGATGGTGCCGGTATCGCCCACCTGGCCGCCGCTTTCACCATAAAAGGGTGTCTGGTTGAGCAGCAGGGCCACCTTCGTGCCGGGGCCGGCACTTTCCACCTGCGCGTTGTCCACGACCACGCCCTGGACTTCGGCGTCCGATGTCTCGGTGGTGTAGCCAAGGAATTCGGTGGCGCCGAAGGCGTCTCGCGCCTCGAACCACACGGTCTCGGTCGCGCTGTCGCCCGAACCGCTCCAGGCGGCGCGGGCGCGCTTGCGCTGCACGTCCATGGCTTCGTTGAAGCCCGCCACATCCACGTTGTGGCTGGTGCCGCGCAGGGCGTCCTGTGTCAGGTCAAGCGGGAAGCCGAACGTATCATACAGCTTGAAGGCAACGGCACCTGGCAGCGGTGCGCCATCGCCAAGGCGTTCCGTCTCGTCCGCCAGCAGCGACAGCCCGCGGTCGAGCATCGCCTTGAAGCGCTCTTCCTCCCCCTTCATCGTCCCTTCGATCAGGGCGCGGGCGTGGATCAGTTCGGGATAGGCCTCGCCCATCTGCCGGATCAGCGCGGGAACCAGCTTGTAGAAAGTCGGCTCCGTCGTGCCCATCATGTGCAGGTGGCGCATGGCACGGCGCATGATGCGGCGCAGCACGTAGCCACGGCCGTCCTTGGACGGCAGCACGCCATCGGCGATCAGGAAGGAGGTGGAGCGCAGGTGGTCGGCCACCACGCGGTGACTGGCATTGAACGGCCCGTCCGGGTCCTGACCCGTCACCTCGGCGGAAGCCAGGATCAGCGCGCGGAAGGTATCGGTATCATAATTGTCGCGCTTGCCCTGCAGGATGGCGGCAAAGCGTTCCAGCCCGAGCCCGGTGTCGATGGACGGGCGCGGCAGGGGCGAACGGGTGCCGGGCGGGTTCTCGAAATACTGCATGAACACGAGGTTCCAGATCTCGGTAAACCGGTCGCCGTCCTCATCGGGGGAGCCGGGGGGACCACCGGCCACGTCGGGGCCATGGTCATAGAAGATCTCGGAGCACGGGCCACACGGGCCGGTATCGCCCATGCGCCAGAAATTGTCGGCAGTTGGAATGCGGATGATCCGGTCATCCGACAGGCCCGCGATCCTGCGCCACAGGCCGGCTGCTTCCTCATCATCGGCATAGACGGTGGCCAGCAGCTTTTCCCTGGGCAGGCCAAAGGTGCCGGTGACCAGCTTCCATGCCAGTTCGATGGCTTCCGCCTTGAAATAATCCCCGAACGAGAAATTGCCCATCATCTCGAAAAACGTGTGATGGCGGGCGGTATAGCCCACATTGTCCAGGTCGTTGTGCTTGCCGCCCGCGCGCACGACCTTCTGGGCCGTTGTGGCGCGGGAATAGGGACGTGTTTCCTGCCCGGTGAACACGTTCTTGAACTGCACCATACCAGCATTGGTAAACAGCAGTGTCGGATCGTTATGTGGCACCAAGGACGAGGACGGCACGATCTGATGCCCGTTCCCCGCAAAATAATCGAGGAAGGTGGCACGAATGTCGTTTGTTGTGGGCATGGCGGGAAACAGACGATCCTGTATTGAAGATATAGAAACCGGATTCATTCACCTAGCGCACGTAGCACCATACCGGAAGTACGAACATGCGTGTTCGCCCATATGCCATGGCATGACAGGCGGGCAAGACCAGCAGGAGAGAGCAATATGACATGGAAATGGGTGGCGGAACAGGACTGGCCGCTCCTGACAACCGGGCTTGCGGGGCGTCTGCGCCGTGACTGCATGCCCCGGTGGCTGGAATTCGTCTGCCACCCCTTTGTGCGGGGGGTGGCCGATGGCTCCCTGCCGGCCGATGCGTTCAGGAACTTCCTGATCCAGGATTATCTCTACCTGATCCAGTACGCCCGTGCCTGTGCGCTGGCTGTTCACAAGGCCGACGGGGTGGCGGGCATGCGGCAGGCGGTACGATTGCTGTCGGGCCTGCTGGACACCGAACTGTCCATGCATGTCGGCTATTGCCGGGAATGGGGGATTGCGGAAGATACGCTGGAGCAGGCCGAGGAGTCTCTGGAATTACTTGCCTACAGCCGCTTTATACTTGACCGCGCCCAGACGGGCGACCTGCTGGACCTGCTTGTCACCATGGCGCCATGCCTGATCGGCTATGCGGAGGTCGGTGCCAGGCTGCATGCCAGTCCCGACACGCGCAGGCAGGGCAATCCTTACTGGTCATGGATCAACCTGTATGGAGGGGACGCATATACCGTGCTGGTGGAAGACGGGATCCGCCGCCTGGATCAGGTTGGCGCGGCCTATGGCGCTGAGGCGCGTTATCCCACCTTGCTGCGGGAGTTCACGACAGCAGTGCGGCTGGAGACCGCATTCTGGGCCACGGCACGTTCGGGCTGAAAGGGCACGATCTGTGCGCAGGGACGCGCATCGGTCCGGGATTCCCCGTGGAAGACAAGTTTCCGGCTGATATGAAAGTTCGCCATCATGCCCGCGGCGGCCCCGGCCGCCAGGGCCAGGACAGGATTGGCCTTGAAGATGGGGGAGAGGTGGAACAGCATGAACACGCAGCCACGGTTCAGGAAGAACCCCAGCGAGTTGCCTGCAAGGAAACGGAACCACTGGATCACGAAATGATGCTGGTTCCCGGCCTTGCGGAAAGTCCACAGACGGTTGATGAACCAGTTGATCGATGCCGCGATGAAATACGCGGCGATGGTTGCGGTTGTCAGCCCGACCAGCGGGCGCAGGCTATAAACCGCCGTTGTATCCCAGCCCAGTCCTAGCAGCCCGACAATACCGAATTTCAGGAATTGCGTGATTTTCTCGGAAGGGAGTTTGAGCAAGGGATAATCCTTTTGCCTGCCGTGGCAGGCCTGCAGGCCATATGGTCAGGATACGGCCTGTCCACGGAAGCCGGACAGGCGTCTGGTATCGTATTAAGGCAAATACTGATCCAGTAAAAGAGAAAAGGGGGCACCAAGGCACCCCCTTTTCATCATGACCGTCCGGGCAGCATCAGTGCAGGATGATCTCGACGCGACGGTTCTGGGGCTCACGCGTGTCGGGGCCGGTGGGGACCAGCGGGTGGGCTTCACCATAGCCATGGATGTCGATGGCGTTGGCGGGCACGCCGTCACGGATCAGTTCAGCCTTCACGCTGTCAGCACGACGCATGGACAGGCCAAGGTTGTACTGCTGGCCACGCGGGCCGGGGTGGGCTGCCGTGTTGTCGGTGTAGCCGTTGACCTCGATGCGCGTGGTCTGGACGTGGGTGGAAGCCTGTGCGGCCTCTGCCACGATCTCACGCGAGCGGCCGGTCAGGGCTGCGCCGTCCCAGTCGAAGAACACCAGGTAGGTGCGGGCCGCGGTCGGTGCGGGCGGCACGACGGCGGGGGCCGGCGGCGGCGGCGGCGGCGCGTTGTTGAACGCGTAGCGGACGCCTACGATGAATTCGTGGTTGAAGCGGTGGTCGAAGCGTTCAGCACTCGTGTAGCCACCACCGGAAGCGCGGATGTTGCCCATGCCGAAGTCTTCAACCTGACCAACCATGCGGTATTCGGTGGTCATCTGCAGGCCAGACACGCCCGGGATGTCGTAGGCCGCACCGACGATACCCTGATAGGCAAAGCTGCCGTTCGTACCCTTCATCTGGGCGCCGGAGGACATGCCCGTGACATTTGCGTTTTCCCACAGGTAACCGGCACCGGCACCGACAAACGGCGTGACAGGCACATCAATGCCGAACAGACGCTTCAGGTCGATATCATACAGTACGTTGACGAAGCCGCCATACGAACGGTCATGACCCTTGGTCTTCTCGGTGTCGACACTGGTGATCGCGGTCCAGCTGTAGGCCCCTTCGACTTCGGCGCGCAGGCCGTTACCGAAACCCCAGCCGACGTTGGCAAAGCCGGTCCAGCCATGGCCGTGACGGACATGCTGGCCATAGTCATTGTTGCCGTTGGCACCGTTTTTGTCTTCAGCATCATGCATATGCTGGGTCTGGGTCAGATCGTAGCCACCGCCGATGCCGACATACGGGCCAGTGATGGTGGTTGCCTTGGCGGCGAACGGTGTCGCTGCAAGCAGGCTGGTTGCCAGCAGGGCAGAGCGGAGACGCATATGTTCGTCCTTCCTCATGTTATTACTTCTTTGTAAACCACATCGCACATGGGATGCGAAGATTAATCAATCTACAACCCTAAACACCGCGTGCCGCCGGGGGTTGCGTCGTTCTGCCGGACCGGGACGGCAAAAAGGTAACACCCTGGCCAATGCGCGCAAGTCAGTCGGTTTTTGCGTTACAGAACAAGTATCTAGATGGGGAAGTTTTTGCGGCAGACAAGCGCCTGGCCCCTGTAGAAAAGAATCTGGTGCAGAAATATCACAGTAGGACGGGAAGTATTTCAAAAGTTAAAAGATTTTTTCATGCATAAAAAAAGGGGGCACCGAAGTGCCCCCTTTCTTTCAGTGACCGACTGGCCAGGATCAGTGCAGGATGATCTCGACGCGACGGTTCTGGGGCTCACGCGTGTCGGGGCCGGTGGGGACCAGCGGGTGAGCTTCACCATAGCCATGGATGTCGATGGCGTTGGCGGGCACGCCGTCACGGATCAGTTCAGCCTTCACGCTGTCAGCACGACGCATGGACAGGCCAAGGTTGTACTGCTGGCCACGCGGGCCGGGGTGGGCTGCCGTGTTGTCGGTGTAGCCGTTGACCTCGATGCGCGTGGTCTGGACGTGGGTGGAAGCCTGTGCGGCCTCTGCCACGATCTCACGCGAGCGGCCGGTCAGGGCTGCGCCGTCCCAGTCGAAGAACACCAGGTAGGTGCGGGCCGCGGTCGGTGCGGGCGGCACGACGGCGGGGGCCGGCGGCGGCGGCGGCGGCGCGTTGTTGAACGCGTAGCGGACGCCTACGATGAACTGGTGGTTGAAGCGGTGGTCATAGCGCATTGCAGCACGACCCGAGTTCTGGCCGTTATAGGATGCACCAGCGGAGATGTTGCCCATGCCGAAGTCTTCAACCTGACCAACCATGCGGTATTCGGTGGTCATCTGCAGGCCAGGCACGCCCGGGATGTCGTAGGCCGCACCGACGATACCCTGATAGGCGAAGCTGCCATTCGTACCCTGGCGGTTGGTCGAGAAGCCCGGAGCGCCTGCGAAGGTGTTGGCCGTGCTGACGTTCTGCCACAGGTAACCGGCACCGACACCGACGAACGGCGTGACGGGCACGTCAATGTTGAACAGACGCTTCAGGTCGATGTCATACAGCACGTTGACAAAGCCGCCATAAGAACGGTCATGACCCTTGGTGCGACCGCCGTCACCGGTGCTGGTGATCGCGGACCAGTTGTAGGCACCTTCGATTTCGGCGCGCAGGCCGTTACCGAAACCCCAGCCAACGTTGGCAAAGCCGGTCCAGCCATGACCGTGGCGGGTATGCTGGCCATAGTCATCGTTGCCGTTCTGGCCGTTCTTGATCTCGGCACTGTGCTCGTGCTGGGTCTGGGTCAGGTCGTAACCACCGCCGATGCCAACATAGGGGCCGGTGATGGTGGTTGCTTTGGCGGCAAACGGTGTTGCCGCTGCCAGCAGGCTGGTAGCCAGTAACGCTGCGCGAAGACGCATATTTAAGTCCTCAAACTCTGTTGTTGCAGGGCAAAGCCCCATCTTGTGGGCCGGGCAATGGATTTGCCCCGAAGACAGGGCAGCCTGAGATTACCCGCAAGCTATGATGCGGGGATTAGCCTGTCTGGACTGAATTGAGAATGGGTAAAATGGAGCAGGCAGGGCATGTGTGGCAAAAAAAACACATATCTTTCAGCAAGCTTTTGAAAGGCTCATGGAAAGTTGTGGGTTTATAAAGGATTTTTGCCAGTCACCAGTCAGCCCCTTCTATTTTGCATAGGACGTTGCCGGAAATGGGGGGGCTGGTTTTGTGCCTCTCCGATCCTAAACGATTCGATATGAAAAAGGGAGAATGCATGCGCATTCTCCCTGATTCCCGAAAGGTTTCCGGTTTCTGGAACGGGCCGCCGGTCAGTGCAGGATGATCTCGACGCGGCGGTTCTGGGGCTCCCGCGTGTCGGGCCCGGTGGGGACCAGCGGACGGGCTTCACCATAACCCTGCACGGCAATGGCGCTGGCGGGCACGCCGTCACGGATCAGTTCGGCCTTCACGCTGTCCGCGCGGCGCATGGACAGGCCAAGATTGTACTGCTGGCCACGCGGGCCGGGCTGGGCGGCCGAATTGTCGGTATAGCCGTTCACCTCGATGCGGGTGGTCTGGACGTGGCCGGATGCCTGTGCCGCCTGCGCCACGATTTCCCGCGCGCGACCGGTCAGGGCCGCGCCATCCCAGTCAAAGAACACCAGGTAGGTACGGGCCGCCACCGGTGCGGGCGGCACGACGGCAGGGGCCGGCGGCGGCGGCGGCGGGGCGGTGTTGAACGCATAGCGGACGCCAACGATAAACTGGTGATTGAAGCGCTGGTCATAGCGCAGGTGGCTGTTATCCGTGCCGTAGGTGCCGTTGTTGTACGACTGGGTGATGTTGCCCATGCTGAAGGACTCGACCTGCCCGACCATGCGGTATTCGGTGGTCATCTGCAGTCCGGCAACCCCGGGTATGTCATAGGCCGCACCGACAATGCCCTGGTAGGCGAAGCTGCCATTTGTGCCGTGCTGGCGCAGGTTGAGGCTGCTGTTGGATGCCATTACCGTGTTGCTGTTCACATTTTCCCACAGGTAACCGGCACCCACACCGACGAATGGCGTGACAGGCACGTCGATGTTGAACAGGCGCTTGAGGTCGATGTCATACAGTACGTTGACAAAGCCGCCATAGGAACGGTCGCTGCCCTGGGTCCGGCCCGAAGTGGCGCCGCCCCTCGGGCCGCCCTGGCTGAAGCTCATCCCCGACAGGCCGGACCAGCTGTAGGCCCCTTCCACTTCGGCGCGCAGGCCGTTGCCAAAGCCCCAGCCAACCGCCGCGAAGCCGGTCCACCCATCACCATGGCGCATCCGTTCGCGGTAATGTTCGTGGGGGGTGTATGTATTCGCGATGTCGGCCCTCTGGGCGGCACTCGTGCCGTGACTGACATAGTCATTCATCAGGGCTTCATTGTCGAAATCATGAACATGCTGGGTCTGGGTCAGGTTATAACCGCCCCCGATATCGGCATAGGGACCGGTGATTGTTGTTGCCATGGCGGTGACAACCGGTGTCGTGGTCAGTGCAGTCGCCAGCAATGCCGCGCGAAGACGCATATTCCCGTCCTTGATACTTGATCAGACGCCTTCTTTCCTGTGGAGATGGGGGCATTCCACACTGGCCTGATGCTTGTTGACACAATTGGCCCGGGGGCCGTGATCTCGGTGCCGGCGGGAAGGTGGGAACATGACGTGCATCCAGCCCAGCCAACCCATGGCGGGACCGTTGTGCGGGGCAAGGATTGAAATACGGTAAATGCCCCTTTCCCGTCGGGGAAAGGGGCTGGCGCTGTGGTAAAAAGATCACATGGGTGGGGGACGGATCAGGGCGTGCAGCCATCCGCGCGCAGTACGTCCAGCACCGCCTCGTCGGGCACGTCGCGGCAGGTGAAGGCGCGGCCGATACCCCGCACCAGCACGAAGGACAGGCGGCCATCGCGCATTTTCTTGTCGCGCTGCATGTTGCGTACAAGCTGGCTGGCCGGGAAGGTCCGCCCCGTGTCCCCCACCCGCGCGGGCATGGACAGCTGCTCCAGATGGCGGGTCACGCGCTCCAGATCCTCCGCCGGGCAGTAGCCCAGCCTGACCGACAGCATGAAGGCCAGCCGCAGCCCGATGGACACGGCCTCCCCATGCAGCAGGCTGCCGTCATAGCCCATTTCGGCTTCCAGTGCGTGGCCGAAGGTGTGGCCGAGGTTGAGCAGCGCCCGGCCATCGACCTTGCGCTCCTCGCGCTCGTCTGCCGTGACCACGCGGGCCTTGAACGCACAGGCCATGCGGATGGCTTCGGCCTGCATGGCCGGATCACCCGCGAGCACCGCCGCCCCATGGCGTTCGCACCAGTCGAACAGGCCCGCATCCCCCAGCAGCCCGGACTTGACGATCTCGGCATAGCCCGCGCGCAGTTCACGCACCGGCAGGGTGGCAAGGGTGGATGTATCGGCCAGCACGGCGATGGGCTGGTGGAACGCGCCCACCAGGTTCTTGCCGAACGGGGTGTTGATGCCCGTCTTGCCACCCACGGACGAATCCACCTGCGACAGCAGGGTGGTCGGCACCTGCACGAAGGGCAGGCCGCGCAGGGTGGTTGCGGCACAGAATCCGGCCAGGTCCCCCACCACGCCACCGCCCAGCGCCACGACCGTGGTGCCGCGTTCCACATGGGCTTCCAGCAGGGCGTTGGTCACGTGTTCATACATGGCCATGTTCTTTGATCCCTCGCCGGGGGGAATGGTGATGACCTCGGCGTGGATGGCGGTCTCCTCCAGCCCTTCGATCAGGCGGGGCAGGTGCAGGGGGGAGACGGTCCGGTCCGTCAGGATCACCACGCGCTTCTGTGGCAGCACGGGCGCCAGAAGCGCGCCCGCGCGGCGGATCACGTCGGGGCCGATCATCACCTCGTAGCTGGCGCGGTCCAGCCGCACGGGCACGCGCAGGGGCTGCAGGTTCTGCTTCAGGGCCTGCATGACATGGTCGGCGCTGTGTTCCACGTTGTCATCTCCACAATCCACGATGATGTCCGCCTCCGCATAGACCGGGTGGCGTATGTGCATGAGATCCGCCAGCACCGCGTGCGGGGAGGCCGCGTTGAGCAGCGGGCGGTGCGTGCGTTCCGCAACCCGCTGCACCAGCAGCGGCAGCGGGCAGCGCAGCCAGATGGACACGGCATGCTCGCGCACGCTGGCGCGCGTGCGGGGGTCCATGAATGCGCCCCCCCCCGTTGCCAGCACCACCGGCGGCCCGGACAGCAGGCGGCGGATGACCAGCCGCTCGCCCCGGCGGAATTCCGGTTCACCGTATCTTTGGAACAGGTCGGCAATCGAGCAGCCTGCCGCACGTTCGATTTCCTCGTCCGAATCGATGAAGGGCATGCCCAGCGCCGCCGCAAGGATGCGGCCGATGGTGGTCTTGCCCGCCCCCATCAGGCCCACCAGCACGATGGTCCGCCCGCAGCCGGCCTGCCGGGGGGCGGATGAGCCAACGGCGGTCAGGTCAAGCGGAATGCTGAGCGATGGGGACTCCGGGCTGGGCCGGTCGGGGGGAATCTGGCGTGACATGCGGCACAACCTAACATACAGCAGGACAGGACCGGTAGACTCCGCCCCCGGGGCCAGTGTCGCGCATGGGGCGCATCTGGCCGTGACGGGCGTGATGCCGGAATGTGCTGGATATGGGAAGCGGTTGGATGGTCCGTATAGTTATTGCCGTGGTTGGCGTTCTGGCCCTGTGCGCCGTGGGGGGCTTCTTCTCGCTTGGCGCCTTTCCGCCCGCGCTGGTGCAGCAGACCGTGCACAAGGATATTACCTTCGCCCCGCCTGCGCCGCCCGCTGCGGCGGCCCTTCCGGCGCCGCTGGGCACGCCCGCGCCGCTGCCGGTGACACCGCTCGCGCCGATGCACTGAGGGGCGGCGCCGTGTCGATGGACGGCGTTGACGCCTTTCTGGAAATGCAGGCTGCCGAACGGGGTGCCGCCCTCAATACGCTTCATGCCTATGGCCGTGACCTGGCGGATCTCGCGGCGGTCCTGCATGCCGGTGGCCTGACGGCGCGTACGGCGGGGGAAAATGACCTGCGGACCTATCTGTCCGGCCTTGCGCGGCAGGGGCTTGCGGCACGCACGCAGGCGCGCAGGCTGTCATGCCTGAAGCAGTATTTCCTGTTCCTGGCGCGGGAGGGACTGCGGCCGGACAATCCTGCCGCGCTGCTGGAAGCCCCGCGTCTGGACACGCCGCTGCCGCGTTTCCTGTCGGAGGGGGAGGTGACGGACCTGCTGGCCGCCTGCATTCCGGAACCCGATGCCACACCGGCGCGCAGGCGCAGGCTCCTGCTTGCCCGTGCGGCGCTGGAGATCCTGTATGCATCGGGCCTGCGCATATCCGAACTGCTGGCCCTGCCACGCCGTGCGCTGGATGCGGCGCCGGGCATGATGCTGGTGCGTGGCAAGGGCGGACGCGAGCGCATGGTGCCCATGTCGGCCCGTGCGCGGGCCGCCGCCCGCGCGCTGATGGATGTCGATGCCGGGCGGAAAAGCCCGTTCCTGTTCCCCGGTCGCGGGGCGGCCCGGCCCATGACCCGGCAGGGATTTGACCGAATCCTGCATGACGCGGCCCTGCGCGCGGGGCTGGACCCGGCACGGCTGTCGCCGCATGTGCTGCGCCATTCCTTCGCCACGCACCTGCTGGCCCACGGGGCGGACCTGCGCGCGCTGCAGGTGCTGCTGGGTCATGCCGATATCGCGACGACACAGATCTATACCCATGTCATGCTGGACCGGCTGCGCGATGCGGTGGCGGCCCATCATCCCCTGTCCCATGCGGGGGAGCAGGCCGCCGGGTAGACAAAAATGCATGGCGGGACAATTTCGCCGTGCGAAAATGTTTGGCTGGCGTGCAGGCTGTGCTATCGGCAGCGCATGCGCCAGTTTCTAGATTTCGAAAAGTCGGTCGCCGAGCTTGAGAACAAGATCGACGAGCTTCGCAGGATGTCCGGTCCGGACGGGATCAACATTGCGGAAGAGATCACCCGGTTGAGCGAGAAAGCCGACCGGCAGTTGCGTACGGCCTACGCCAAGTTGACCCCATGGCAGAAGGTGCAGGTCGCCCGCCACGCCCAGCGGCCCCATACGGTGGATTACATCGGTGCGCTGATTACCGAATTCTCGCCGCTGGCCGGTGATCGCCTGTTTGGCGAGGACAAGGCCATCATTGGCGGCATCGGCCGTTTCAATGGCCAGCCGGTGGTGGTGATCGGGACCGAACGCGGTGCCGAGATCGAGACACGGCTCAAGCACAATTTCGGCATGGCCCGGCCCGAAGGCTACCGCAAGGCCCAGCGCCTGATGAAGCTGGCGGGACGATTCGGCCTGCCAGTCCTGACCTTCATCGATACATCGGGTGCGTGGCCCGGCATCGATGCGGAAGCGCGCGGCCAGGCGGAAGCCATTGCCCGCTCCACCGAGACCTGCCTGAACGTGCCCGTACCGGTCATCGCCACCGTCATCGGCGAAGGCGGGTCCGGCGGTGCCGTGGCACTTGGCGCGGGTGACAGGGTGATGATGCTGGAGCACGCCATCTACTCCGTCATCTCGCCCGAGGCCTGTTCCTCCATCCTGTGGCGTGACCCCAAGCAGGCGAGCACCGCGGCGGATGCGCTGAAGCTGACCGCGCAGGACCTGCTCCAGCTGCACCTGATCGACCGCATCATTCCCGAACCGCTGGGCGGTGCGCAGCGTGACCCGGCTGCGGCCATCCGGGCCGTGGGTGACGCCATTGCCGCCGAATTGCCCGGCCTGCAGACCAAGGATCCGGCACTGCTCAAGGCGCAGCGGCGCGACAAGTTCCTTGCCATGGGGCGTGAAGCGGTTTCCTGATCTCTCAGCTCCCCCGCCCGTGCCGCCGTATGCGGCTACGGGCGGGGATTGATCGTCAGGCTTTCCCGGGTTCGCCTTCCTGCGGTTCAAAACCCATCCCGGCAATCAGGTCGCGCACGGCACCAGCCGCGTCCCGCACCGCCTGCGTGTCGGTCCCCTTGCACAGCAGGCACACGCCACGCTGGTTTTCATCCAGCCGGTAGGGATAGGAGCCGATGTCGATGGCGGGATAGCGATGCTGTATCGCTTCCAGTCCCGCGGCCAGTGCGCCTTCATACAGCCCGCTGGCATGCCATGCCATTGATGTGACCGGCGTGCCGTGTGGCAGGGTGGGCAGCACTTCCTCGAACATCGCACGCATGATGCGCGGCACGCCCGCCATGACATGCACGTTGCCCATGGTGAAGCCAGGCGCGACCGAGACCGCGTTGCGGATGGGTGTCGCCCCCTGCGGCATGGTGGCCATGCGCTGGCGGGCGGCGTTGAACGTGCCGGGGGCAAAATGCGCTTCAAGCAGGCTGAAGGTTTCAGGCTGGTGGACCCAGGGCACGCCAAACGATTCCGCAACGCAGGCTGACGTGATATCGTCATGCGTCGGCCCGATGCCGCCGGTGGTGAACACGTTGTCATAGGCCGCGCGGGCCTCGGTTACGGTACGGACGATGACGGCGCGGATATCGGGGATGATCCGGACTTCGCTCAGGGTGATGCCGGTTTCCGACAGGCGGCGCGCGATATACTGCACGTTCACGTCCTGTGTGCGGCCGGACAGGATCTCGTTGCCAATGACAAGCAGGCAGGCTGTGGGATTCATTGTACTCATTCCACTCGGTTGCGGGCGGGGGCATTTCACGGTCACCCTATAATGACAGACAGCCCATCAAAAGGAGAAGCCATGAACACGCCAGCCATGCCCCAGCCACACTGTGTATGGGATATCAGGGCGCAGCTGGGTGAAGGCCCGGTCTGGTCCATGCGCGAGCAGGCGCTTTATTTCGTGGATATAGTGGGGCAGGCCATCCATCGTTTCCACCCCGCGGATGGCAGGCATGACTCATGGGCGGCCCCCCTGCGCCCCGGATTCGTGGTGCCGGTCAGCGACGGCACGCTTGTATGCGGGCTGAAGGGCGGGCTGTACCGCCTTGATCCCGGAACGGGGCAGTTCACCTGTCTGGCCGCGATCGAACGGGAACTGCCCGGCAACCGCATCAATGACGGCTGTGTCGATTCGAAAGGCCGCCTGTGGTTCGGCACCATGGATGACAGCGAGACCGCGCCCAGCGGTGCGCTGTATTCCGTCACCCGCCATGCGGGCGGGCTGGATGTCCAGCGCCATGACGAGGGATATGTCGTGACCAATGGCCCCGCCGTCTCGCCCGATGGCACGAAGCTGTACCACAACCATTCCCCCGCCGGGATCATTTACGTGTTCGACCTTGCCCCTGATGGCGGCCTGTCCAACCGGCGCATCTTCGCCCGTGTGACGGATGGCTACCCCGATGGCGTGGTGGTGGACAGCGCGGGCACCTTGTGGGTGGGTGCATGGAACGGGGGACGGATCATGCGTTTCACGCCCGATGGTGTGGAACTGCCGCCGGTGGCGGTGCCTGCCGTCAATGTGACCAAGGTGGCCTTTGGCGGTCCCGACCTGCGTACGCTCTACATCACGACAGCGCGGAAGAATACGCCGCCGGACGTGCTGGACCGCTTCCCGCAGGCGGGCAGCCTGTTCAGCATGCGCGTGGACGTGCCGGGGCAGCCGCCGGTCGCCTTGCCGGTGGACGAAGTGACGGCATTGCGCGGCATCACGCAGGGTTAGGAACTAGAGCAGGTCCTGCAGAAGCGGAATGAGCGGACGGTCGGCATCTGGCATGGCGTAGTCGCGCAGGTTTGCGGCGGGTACCCATTCCAGCTTCTGGCCTTCGCGCGCGGTGGGCGTATTCCGCCACCGATGGCAGACATAGACGGGCATGAGCAGATGGAAATGCCCGTAATCATGGGAAATGAAGGTGAACGGCGCCAGGCAGGAGCGGGCGACATCCAGGCCCAGCTCCTCATCCAGTTCCCGGACCAGCGCTTCTTCCGGTGTCTCGCCCGTTTCTACCTTGCCACCGGGGAACTCCCACAGTCCGGCCATGGACTTGCCTTCCGGCCGGCGCGCCAGCAGCACGCGGGCATCCGAATCCACCAGCGCCACGGCGGCGACCAGAACGATCCGGCGCGGGTTGCCCGGCCCGGCACTGGCGTCGGGCATGGCTTCGCCAGACAGGTCGGCATGGCGTGCCACGAACAGGCGCACGGGGTATTCCCCCCCGCGTGAGACGAATTCCTGCGTGCCGGTGCCGTCCTCGCGAAAGCCGATCCGCTTCAGCACCGCGATGGAGGCATGGTTGTCGTGCGCCGCCGAAGCCGTAAGCCGGTCCACCGGCAGGTTGGCCAGCGCCCAGCGCGCCAGCCGCCCCGCCGTGGTGCTGGCAACCTTGCGGTTCCAGTGCGCGCGGCCCACCCAGTAGCCCAGCGAGCAGGAGCGGTCGGCGGCGTTGATGCGCAGCCCGATGCAGCCGATCAGTGCATCGGGCTGGTCGGATTGCGGGCAGGTGATGGCGAAGTGATAGGCTTCGCCACGCTGGGACTGTTCTATGGTGGCCGCGATCCATTCCTCGGTCAGGGCCAGCGAATACGGGAAGGGAACGCGGCTGAGCATCCGCACCACGCTCCAGTCATTGATCAGCCTGTGCATTGTGCCCGCATCTGATGTGCGGACTTCACGCAGGCGGTATTCGCCAGCCTCCAGTAGGGTACCCGGATCATGTCCTCCATGAACGCTCATGCGCCGGAGGCACCCCGGGCGACGGGTGCGGGCGCATCCTGTTCCGCCGGCAGTCCGCATTCGGCCAGCAGGGAACGCAGGCTGTTGATAACGGGGAAGATTTCCTGGTTGCGGTCCCCCCCCTGCTCGTACCAGGCATTCTGTTCCAGTTCCACGATCTCGCGGTCCTCACGGAAGATCCGTTCGGTAAACGCGGTCAGGAACGGCCAGGCCAGATCCAGTATGCCCGGAATGCCCGGCCGCTTGATGGACAGCAGCCCGAATACCCGGTTGGTCAGTTCCGCTTCGTCCTGTGGCACGTATGCAATCCACAGATCCATGACCGGCGCGTTGTCACCCGTCTGGATATGAAGGGTCTGGTAGGGATAGGTGGTGCGGATGGTCATCACGTCGCGATGGGCGAATTTCTCGCTGTTATCGCGCTTCTGGCCAAAGATCAGCGCCTCGCCGATCGGCTGCTTGCCGCCGGTGCGCGCAAAGCTGTAGCGCGCCTCCACCAGGCCGGGACCACGTTCCTGGCCCAGGAAGCGCGGCTTCATCTGGCCCATCTGCTTCATGTGCATGAACTGGTGGTTCATATCCATCAGGTTCTCGTGCATGAAGCTGTAATGGCAATGCACAAGCTGGCCGAAGCGGCGGGTCTTGTAGGCCGGGCTGGCCACTTCCGCCAGGCGGGGGAAGGGGGTTGCGTCAGCCTTTGTCGCATCGCCGGGGAAGATGAAGATCAGGCCATCGACCTCCCGCACGGGATAGGTGCGCACGCCATTGGGCAGCTTGCCCTTGCCCAGATAGGGCACGTCGATGCAGCGGCCCGAGCGGCCATAGGCCCAGCCATGATAGCAGCACTGCACCGATTCGCCCTTGACCGTGCCCTTGCTGAGCGGGACCTGCCGGTGGGCGCAGCGGTCTTCAAGCGCGAAAAGGCTGCCCCCTTCCAGCGGGCGGACGAGGGCAATGGGCTGCCCGGCATACCGGGTCCCGATCGTCTTGCCGGGCTTCACTTCCCGTGACCAGGCGACAGGATACCAGAAATCGGGGTTGGCGCGGATTCGGCGCAGGTCCCGCCCGGTTATCGGGGCGGAAGACTGCATGCTGTCGGGCGATAGCGACTGATCCATTGTCTCTCTTGACTGTTTACAGGGCACGGCAGCCTGATGTGCCATGGGCAGGACACAGGTTGTACAGGTAAGTTGCGAAACATTCCCAACAATATCTTGCCGCCATGGCGATATTAAGGATGTTTTTTACGGGCAGGGCAAATGGTTCAACGTGATCATGCTTTGTCACATATGTTCCGGTTCCTCCCGCCCGTACCGGCCACGCCCGTTCCGCCCATGGGCCGGCCATCCTACCCTATGGCAGTACCGGTCCGGTGCAATCCTTGTGATGGATCATCCTTGGGCAGAAAGTTCGGCGCTCAGGTCCTCGATGAACTGGAACGCCACCCGTCCTGACCGGCCGCCGCGCCCCAGTGACCACGCATTGGCCTGCCGTACCAGCTCCGCATCCGTGATCGGCAGGCCGCGCTCCTTCGCATAGGCACGGACCATGGCCAGGAACGTGTCCTGCGCGCAGTTATGAAAGCCGATCCACAGGCCGAAACGGTCGGACAGCGAGACCTTCTCCTCCGTTGCCTCGGCGGTGTTGATGGCGGTGGAGCTTTCGTTCTCGATCATCTCGCGCGGCATGAGATGGCGGCGGTTGGACGTGGCGTAGAACAGCACGTTGGCCGGTCGCCCTGCTATGCCGCCATCCAGCACGGATTTCAGCGCCTTGTAGTCCGCGTCCTCGCGCTCGAAGGACAGGTCGTCACAGAACACGATGAACCGGCGCGGGCTTTCGCGTAGCAGGGCCAGCAGGTCGGGCAGGCTGGCCAGGTCCTCGCGCTGGATCTCGACCAGGACGAGTCGCCCCGTGCCGGGGGCGGGGGACCTGCCATCCACCAGATTGGCCTGCGCATGCGCCGCCTTGACCAGTGATGACTTGCCCATGCCGCGCGCGCCCCACAGCATGGCGTTGTTGGCGGGCAGTCCGGCGGCGAAATGCAGCGTGTTGTCCAGCAGCAGCCTGCGCTGGCGGTCGATGCCCTGCAGCAGCCCCATGTCGACATGGGCCACATGGGCAACGGGGCTCAGGCGGCCAAGGTTGGGGTGCCAGATGAAGGCGTCCGCAGCCTCCAGCCCCGCCAGTGACGGGGCCGGGGGGGACAGCCGCTCAAGGGCGGCGGCAATGCGTTCGAGAACGGGAAGGGTCGTGCTGTCCATCGTCGGTCCTGCTTCAGCGTGGAATTTCGGTGGTGTCTGCCACCGGGGGCTCCGGAGCGCGTTGGCCAGCAGTGGCAGGCGAACGCCTTGACGGGAAACAGGCGAAAACTATGGTCCGCATGGCAAACCCGCAACCCGTTCAATCCCTCCATTTGCCGGAAAGATAGCAATGCCCTCGATTTTCAATGATTTACTGACAACCCCCGCCCATGCGCAGGCGGCAGGCGGCGGCCTGCTCAGCGGGGATGGCATCATGGCCGTGCTGCCTTATGTCGCCATGTTCGCCATTTTCTATTTCCTGCTCATCCGCCCCCAGCAGGTCAAGCAGAAGCAGCTGCGCAGTCAGCTGTCCTCCCTGCGCCGGGGTGACCGGGTGCTGACGGCAGGGGGCATCATCGGCGTGGTGCAGAAGGTACAGGCGGAGTCCAACGAGGTCGAGGTCGAGATCGCGCAGGGCGTGCGCGTGGCCGTGCTGCGCGATACCATCAGTTCGGTCATTACCAGCGCGGCCACCCCCGCCAATGACACAAAGCCCGAGACGGCCAAGAAGAACGCCTGACCCCGCTTTATTGTTCCATCGTTCCGCGCGCGCGGGCGAACTTCCCCCCTGCTGTGCCGTTCTTGGTGCAAAGCAGGAGTGATGGTGAATGCACACGCAGCCCGGCGCCGCCCCGACTGACCAGAGCATCCGGCACAGGCCAGCCATACGGGGGCGCGCCGGACTGATCGGGGTACTGGCCGCGCTGTCCGGTGTTCTGTTCGGTCTGGATACCGGGGTCATGTCCGGCGCACTGGACCTGATCGCGCAGGAGTTCATCCTGTCCGACTTCCAGCGCGAATCCATGGTGGCCATCATGCTGCTGGGGGCGGCGGTGGGCGTACTGTGCGCGGCGTGGATGTCGCATGCATGGGGGCGCAAGCGCACGCTGGTGCTGACCGCGGGGCTGTTCGTGATCGGCCCGCTGCTGTGCGCGGAGGCCACATCCTTCCGCATCCTGCTGTTCGCCCGCCTGCTGCTGGGGCTGGCCACGGGGGCGACCACCTTCACCACCCCCCTCTACATTGCCGAAATTGCCGATTCAGGCAGGCGTGGCGCAATGATCCTGGGCTACCAGCTCATGATCTCGTTCGGGCTGCTGGCGGCCTTCGTGTCCGACGGGCTGTTCTCCTATTTCGGGGTATGGCGGTGGATGCTGGGCATTGTCGGCTTTCCGGGGCTTGTGTTCATGATGGGGGTGCTGTTCCTGCCGCCCAGCCCGCGCTGGCTGCTGGCGCAGGGGCGTGAGCGTGATGCACGGCGCGTGCTGATCGAACTGCGCGGCCTGCCGCGCATGGTCATGGCCGAGCGCAATGCCATCATGGCCCGGCTTTCGGCGCGGCGTGACGGTGTTGGCAGCTTCATGCGCGACCCCAACTGCCGCCGCGCCATGTGGCTGGCGGTGGGGCTGCAGGTGGCGCAGCAGTTTTCGGGCATCAACGCGGTGCTGTACTATGCCCCGCGCCTGATCGGACTGGCCGGATACGGGCATTACGCACAGGTATGGGGGCCGGTAGGGGTCGGGGTGATCAACCTGCTTTCCACCTGCATCGCCACCACCTGTGTCGACCGCGTGGGGCGCAGGCCCATGCTGATTGGCGGATTCGCGCTCATGGCGGTGGCCATGGCGGGGCAGGCGATCATGGTAGCGGGCGGCATACCGGACATGCCGGTCATGCGGCTGCTCATGGGCGGGTTCATGCTTCTGTTCGTTGGCGCGTTCGCGTTCTCCGCCGGGCCGCTGGCGTGGCTGCTCTGTGCCGAGATCCTGCCGCTGCGCGGGCGGGAATTCGGCATGGCGTGCTCCACCTTCGCCAACTGGGTCGCCAACATGCTGGTCAGCGCCACGTTCCTGACCGGGCTTGAACTGCTGGGGGTGGATACGGTGCTGTGGATCTATGCGGGACTGAATGCCCTGTTCCTGGTCATGGTGGTGCTGCGCGTGCCCGAGACACGGGGCATGACGCTGGAACAGATCGAGGCGGAACTGATGCGCGGCACCCGCCTGCGTGCGCTGGGCAGCCGGATGCGGTCGTGACTGGCGGGTGCCACGTGGCGGCATGAAGGACACGCGGATACAAAAAACCCGGCACATGGCCGGGTTTTTCGTGGTCTGGCCAGTCTGGGGCCGGATCAGGCGGACTGGAGCTGTGCCTCGGCGAATTCGTAGTTGGCCAGCTTGTCCAGGTAGTTGACGATGTAGTCGGGGCGACGGTTGCGGAAATCCAGGTAGTAGGAGTGTTCCCACACATCGAGGCCCAGCAGCACCTTGCCCTGGCCTTCGGCCAGCGGGTTGGAGCCGTTGGCGGTCTTGGTCACCTTCAGCTTGCCGTCCGAACCCAGCACCAGCCATGCCCAGCCGGAGCCGAACTGCGATGCGGCGGCAGCCTTGAAGTCGGCCTTGAACTTCTCGATGCTGCCGAAATCCTCGATCAGCTTCCTGTTCAGCGAATCGGGGATCGCACCGCCCGACGGCGCCAGGTTCTGCCAGAACAGGATGTGGTTCCAGTGCTGTCCCGCATTGTTGAACACGGGCGCCAGGTCGGGCTTGCCCTTGACCATGAGGATGATTTCCTCAAGCGACTTGCCCTGCAGTTCAGGCTTGGATTCGACAAACCCGTTCAGGGCCGTCACATAGGCCTGGTGGTGCTTGTCGTGATGCAGCTCCAGCGTTTCCTGGCACATGCCACGATTGGCAAGGGCATTGTAGGCGAAGGGAAGGGACGGCAATTCGAAAGCCATGAACATTCTCCTGGGAATTGCAAGGGGCAGCCAGCGGCCGCCATACCAAGATTGCTATGGGGGCGGAGCGGACGCGTCAAGTGACGGACACATGAGCACCGCCATCCCATGCCATCCGGACCCAACGCCATGACGGGCGGGATGGATGCATGCCCATCGGGCGCTTCGCCCCTGTCGCTCATGCACACCGCCCGCCAGGTGGACCCGGACCGCTTTTTCTGCGCGCTGTTCCTGCCGCCGCCCGCGCGCAGTGTCGCGATGGTGCTTATGGCCTTCAATCATGAATGCACGCGCGCCCTGTCCATGCCCGCGTCGTGGTCGGTGGCAGGCCCCATGGCGGGGCTGATCCGGCTGCAATGGTGGCGCGATGTGCTGGAAAGTGGCAACGCGCAGCGTGTGGAACTGGCCGCAAGCGTACTCGACCTGCTGGCACGTGGCGTGGTGCGGCGGGGGACGCTGCTGGCGATGATCGAGGCACGGGAATGTGAACTCGAAGGCCTGCCGGAGTGCGCGGCATGGCAGGCCGCCATGCTCGATGGCGCGGGCGGCATGCAGGTGGCCATGGCGCAGGCGGCGGGCATCGCGGGTGCGGACGTGCTGGGCCGGGTGCGGCTGCTGGGCGGGGTTTATGGTGTGGGTGCGCTGGTGCGCTACCTGCCCGCCGTGCTGGCCGCGGGCCGCTGTCCGCTCTCTGATGATGCCCTGGCCGAGGCCGGGCTTACGCGTGACGGACTGCGTACGGGGCAGGCCACGCCCGCCCAAATCGAAACCCTGCGCACCATGCTGCGCCAGCAGGGCCGCGACTGGCTGGCGCAGGCGCGCATGGGTGGCCGCCTGCCGCGCCCGGCACTGGCCGCCAGCCTGCCCGCCGTGCTGGGGCTGCGCGACATGCGATCCGCCGCCATGACAGCGACAGCGCGCGATGCCCTGCCGCGCGGCATGGGCGACCGGCTGGCGGTCATGGCGGCGCTGCTGCGCGGGCGGATCTAGGGGGTGTTGGCCACCAGGCTTTCCATGACCGCGAACAGGGCGGAATAATCCTCGTCCGGGTGGCGGCGGCGGGTGAGCGACAGGCTCTGGGTCGCAGCCGCCATGGCGGGCAGGGGGGCAGTCTGGCGCGCGGCACTGGTCAGCAGCAGGCGCATGTCCTTCTGCATCAGGCGGGCGGGGAACTGCGGGCTGAAATCCCCCGCCTTCGCCGCCTTGAGCTTGCGCTTGTGATGGGGCGAGATGACCGGTACCTCATCCAGCGCATCGAACAGCATGCCGCGTTCCAGCCCGGCGGCCAGACCGTAGGCAACACCTTCGGCCACCACCGCCAGCGTCGATCCCATGATGCCGTTGATCACCAGCTTGAGCTTCGTGCCGCAGCCCGCGGGTCCTGCGTGGATGGTCAGGCGGCCAATGGTGTCGAACACCTTCTGCACGCGCCCTATCGCATCGGCCGTGCCGCCCGCCAGCACGATCAGGTTGCCTGCCTCCGCCTCCGGCGTGCTGCCCGCCACGGGGGCGTCGATCACATGCAGGCCGCGCGCCGTGCCTTCCGCATCCAGGGCTTCGGCGGTCTCGGGGGCGATGGTGCTGGTGTTGATCAGCACGCCGCCCGTCTTCAGTCCGGCCAGCACGCCCTCGGGGCCATGCAGGGCCCTGGCCAGCGCCTCGTCATCGGGTACGGAGACCAGCACGATATCGGCTTCCGCCGCCAGTGCGCGGGCGGATGGCAGGAAGCGCGTGCTGCCATCCCCCCCCTTGCCCGAGGGTGTGTAGGCCGCGATCCGGTAGCCCGCCTTGACCAGATTGGCCCCCATGCGGGACGCCATGGCCCCGAAGCCGACAAAGCCGATCAGGGGAGTGGTGGACATGCGTGTTCTCCTGTCAGGTTGCATGTGGCCCATGGGGCCACGCCTTCATGATGTGGGGACCAGCATGCATGAGGACAGGCCCCGCTGTCACCCTGAGGCGCTGGCTCGCATAAAGATGATGGCGGTGGGGGATGGGGTCGTGTGGCATCAGGTGGCAACAGTCGTCTGTCCGTAACGGGAAGAAGACACGATGCGCAGCCTGCGGTTTTTTGATGATCTTGCCCATGACCTCGCCAGCCATCCGCCCATGGCGCTGGGCGTGGTCTATCCATGCAGCGTGCCCGCGCTGCACGCCGTGGCCGAAATTGCACGACAGGGGCTGGCCGTGCCGTTTCTGATCGGGCCGGCGGCGGAGATCCGCCAGCTTGCGGCTTCCGCCTCCCTTTCCCTTGATGGCTGCCGGATGGTGGATGTGCCCACCCCGCAGGACGCGGCGCGCAGGGGAGTGGCCATGGCGCATGGGGGCACGGTCGCGGCCCTGATGAAGGGATCGCTGCATTCCCGCATTTTCCTGCACGAACTGGGCCATCACGAAGGCGGGCTGCGTACGGAGCGGCGCATGAGCCATGTCTATGTGCTGGATGCCCCGCAGGCCCCGCGCGTGCTGCTGGTCAGCGATAGCGCGGTGAACATCGCCCCCGATCTCGCCACGCGCTGCGACATCGTGCAGAACAGCATCGACCTTGCGCGCATGCTGGGCATCGCGCAGCCACGCGTGGCGCTGCTTTCCGCCGTGGAGGTGGTCAACCCCGACCTGCCCTCCACGCTGGATGCGGCGATCGTGTGCAAGATGGCCGAACGTGGCCAGATCACCGGCGGCGTGGTGGACGGGCCGCTGGCGCTGGACAACGCGATCAGCCCCGAGGCGGCGCGGTGCAAGGGCGTTGCCTCCCCCGTTGCGGGGCTGGCCGACATACTGGTGGTGCCGGATCTGGAGGCGGGCAACATCCTGGCCAAGCAGATGACCTTCATCGGGCAGGCGCAGGCGGCGGGCATTGTCATGGGCATGCGTGTGCCCGTCATCCTGACCAGCCGGGCCGACGCGGTGCCGGTGCGCGTGCTGTCATGTAGGGTGGCGGCAACCATGATCGCGCAGGGCTATGGCACAGGCCCGGCACCGGCCCGCGTGGATGACGCCCAACCATGATGCGTGTATGGAAGGGGCCGCCTGCTCGCGGGATGTTGTCCATGCCGGCCACGCCCTGTTCCGGGCGCGGTGGGCGGGGCATTGCGGCGCGCACCGCGCCCGGGCGGAAGGGCGGGTACCGTTCCTCGCGCAGAGATGATGCCGTGGCCTGCCGCACATGGTGGCAAGGAAGGGGCTGACAGACTGTACCGGCCATGTGGCGCGTGCCATGCGGGCCGGGGTGCCGGTCAGGCCGGCGCCAGATCATGAACGTGCAATCAGGCCGGGTTCCCCGCGCCACCGGGTGGCTGCCCGGTCCAGCCGATGAACAGCCACGCAGCGGGTTTCCGATGCCGATCCGGAGAATGCCATGACCTCGAATTCCTCCTCTGCCGCCTCCACTTACGATGTGGTCCTGATTGGCGGCGGAATCATGAGTGCCACGTTGGGCGCCATGCTGCGCCAGCTTGAGCCGGGCCTGTCCATCGCCCTGTTCGGGCGGCTTGATGACGTGGCGCTGGAAAGTTCCAATGGCTGGAACAATGCGGGTACCGGCCATTCCGCCCTGTGCGAGCTGAACTACACCCCGCTGCGTCCCGACGGGACCGTCGATATCTCCAAGGCCGTGAACGTGAACGAAGCCTTCCAGGTCTCGCGCCAGTTCTGGTCCTATCTGGTGGAGACGGGGCAGATTCCCAACCCGCGTGATTTCCTGACCCCCGTGCCGCATATGAGCTTTGTATGGGGCCCCGAGAATGTCGATTTCCTGCGCCGGCGCTATGCGGCCCTGCAGCAGCATCCACTGTTCGAGGGCATGTCCCTTTCCACTGATGCGGCACAGCTTAGCCAGTGGATGCCACTGGTCATGCAGGACCGGGCACCTGGCCAGCAGCTTGCGGCCACGTGGCATCCGGAAGGCACGGACGTGAATTTCGGCGCGCTGACTCACCGCCTGATCGATCTGCTGCGTGGCAAGGCGGGCTTCGACCTCAATCTCGGCCATGAGGTGGAAGATCTCAAGCCCGCGGGCAGCAATGAATGGGATATATCGGTCCGCGCCATGCATGGCGGGGCGGAGCGCCGGGTCCGCGCGAAATTCGTGTTCGTGGGCGCGGGCGGCGGTGCACTGCACCTGCTGCAGAAAAGTGGCATACCGGAGGCGCGCGGCATTGGCGGCTTCCCTGTCAGCGGGCAGTTCCTGCGCTGCACCAACCCCGAGATCGTGGCCCGGCACCAGGCCAAGGTGTACGGCAAGGCATCGGTGGGTGCGCCGCCGATGTCGGTGCCGCATCTCGATACACGCGTGATCGATGGCCAGCGCGGGCTGCTGTTCGGGCCTTATGCCGGGTTCTCGACCAAGTTCCTCAAGCAGGGGTCATGGCTGGACCTGCCGCGTTCCATCCGCATGGACAATATCGGGCCCATGATGGCGGTGGGCCGCGATAACATGGCGCTGACCCGATACCTGATCCAGCAGGTGCTCCAGTCCAGTGAGGACCGGCTCAGGGCGCTGCGTGACTTCGTGCCTACCGCGCGCAAGGAGGACTGGGAACTGATCACCGCGGGCCAGCGTGTGCAGGTGATCAAGAAGGACCCCGTGCGTGGTGGTGTGCTGCAGTTCGGCACGGAGGTGGTGACCGGGGCGGGCGGGTCCATTGCGGGGCTGCTCGGGGCATCGCCCGGTGCGTCCACGGCGGCACCCATCATGCTGACGGTGCTGCAGCGCTGCTTCGGCACCCGTCTGCCGCAGTGGGAAGCCCGCCTGCGCGAGATGATCCCATCCTATGGCGTCAAGCTGGGGCAGGACGCGGCGCTGTGTGCCCAGGTGCGCGCCCGTACCCGCAAGACCCTGCAGATGGAAGGCTGAGGCAGCCATAAAAAACCCGCCCGGCCAGTATGGCGGGGCGGGACAGGGGACCTGTATCAGGGCTGCGGGATCAGTCCTCGTCGTGTTCGCTCATCTGGTCGGCTGGGTGGCGCACGGGCGGCGCCGCGTTGCGCGGCACACGGTTTTCGATATGGCGGCGCATGAAGTTGGACGAGATGTCGGCCAGTTCGATGAACTGGTCGGCCTGCCTGCGCAGTTCATCCCCGATCAGCGGCGGCGTGGTCTTGATCGAACCGACCACCGTGGTGCGCACGCCCTGGCGCTGCACGGATTCCAGCACGCGGCGGAAATCGGAATCCCCGCTGAACAGGGCGGCGTGGTCGATATGCGGCGCCATTTCCATCATGTCCACCGTCAGTTCCACATCCATGTTGCCCCGTACGCGACGGCGGCCATTGTGGTCGATGAACTCGCGCGCGTTCTTGGTGACCAGCGTGTAGCCGTTATAGACAAGCCAGTCGGTCAGGGGCTTGAGGGGGGAATATTCCTCTGTGTCCAGTACGGCGGAATAATAATAGGCGCGCAGGACATTTGATTTCGCGCGGAAAAACTGCAGCAGTTTGCGGTAATCGACTTCAAAGCCAAGATTGCGGGATGCGGAGTACAGGCTGGTGCCATCTATGAAAAGACAAAGCCGCTCCTGGGGTTGAAAAAACATTTATGATCTGTCCCTGAAACAAGAATGTGAATATGTCATAACTAGGTTAAATTCTGGTCTGGCATGTATTTTGTATCGAAGTGGCAAGTTGTCTGACAGCAATGATCCTCGATATGTAGAAACCCCAGCCATGGCGGAAGTTCCCCATGGGCAGGGATTACTAACCGACACGAAGCTTCCGGAATACAGTTTTCATATGACAATGCCGCAATATGCCACTTCCCCCAATGACATAACAGTTGCCGTTGGCGCCAATCTGCCACGTGAAAGTGGTGAAACTGCGGCCATGACATGCCTGTGGGCGGTGGAGCGGCTGGCACGCCTGCCGGGGCTGCGGGTGGTGGGGGTATCACGCTGGTATGAAAGCGCGCCGGTGCCGCCATCGGGTCAGCCGCCCTATGTGAACGGAGTCGTGCGGCTGTCCGGCCAGGTGGACCCGGCATGGCTGCTGGCGCGGCTGCATGAGATCGAGGCCGAGGCCGGGCGCAGGCGTACCACCCTCAACGCGGCCCGCCCGCTTGATCTCGATATCATCACCATGGGCGCGCTCGTGCGTACGGCCCCTGACCCCGTCGTGCCGCATCCGCGTGCCACGGTGCGGGCCTTTGTGCTGCTGCCCCTGCGTGATGTCATGCCCGACTGGCGCGATCCCGTGACGGGGCAGGGGATCGATGCCTTCCTGCCCGGCGTGGCGGGGCAGGAGATCACGCCCATGGTGGACCCCGCGGCGGACTGAAATACTTGCGTTGGGACAGGATAGGGGCTACTGGGGTAAATTCTGATCAACACAACCAATTAACAACCGGAGTTCAGGCCTGATGGCACGCGTCACTGTCGAGGACTGCGTTGAGCGGGTTCCCAATCGTTTTGAACTGGTGCTGCTGGCGGCCCAGCGTGCACGCGCCCTGTCGCGTGGCGAGGAAATGACGATTGACCGCGACAACGACAAGAACCCCGTCGTCGCCCTGCGCGAGATCGCTGACCAGACCGTGGGGCTGGAGCAGATCCGCAGCGACCTCATCCGTTCGCTGGCCCGCGCGCCCGAGCCCGAGCCCGCCGATGAGGAAGTGGTCGACCTGATCCCGACCGAACAGAACATCTTCGGCCTGCAGGACGTCTCGGCCGAGGAAGAGGCCCGCAACTCCGGCAATGGCATGTCCGCTGAAGAACTCGAGGCCTCGGTCGAGGCCGCGCTGAGCGGACGGGGCCGGTAATATCTGACGAAGGGGTGGAAGGTGACTGACCCGGCCGGATCGGACACGACATCTTCCTCCATGCCCGTGCCGGTCACGGGTAGCGTGGCCGCCACCGGTGCGGCCACCCACCCCGTGACGGCGGGTGGCGGGGAGCGCGCCATATCATGCGAGGGACTGATCCGTCGCATCCACGCCTATGACCCCACGGCCGATGCGGACCAGATCCGCCGGGCCTTTGCCGTGGCGCAGGCCGCCCATGCGGGGCAGGCGCGTGACAATGGCGATCCCTACATCACCCATCCGCTGGCGGTTGCCAACATACTGGCTGGCTTCCATCTGGATACCGCCTCGATCATCACGGCGCTGCTGCATGACACGATCGAGGATACCGGGGTCACGCAGAAGGAACTGCGTGAACAGTTTGGCGATACCGTTGCCGAACTGGTGGATGGCGTCACCAAGCTGACACGGCTGGAACTGCAGTCAGACCGGACCAAGCAGGCGGAAAACTTCCGCAAGCTGGTGCTGGCCATGTCGCGCGACATCCGGGTTCTGCTGGTCAAGCTGGCGGACCGGCTGCACAACATGCGCACGCTGCATTACGTGCAGCGTCTGGACCGCAGGCAGCGCATCGCGCGCGAGACGATGGAGATCTACGCCCCCCTGGCCGGCCGTATCGGCATGGACAAGGTGAAGGTGGAACTCCAGAACCTGTCCTTCGGGGCGCTTGAGCCCGAGGCGATGGCCACCATCCGCGCCCGCCTGAACTACCTGCGCGGGCAGGGCGCCGATGTGATCGAGGAGATCCGCCGCGAACTGCAGGCCCTGTGCGTGCAGGCCGGGCTGGAGGGCGTGGAGGTGACGGGGCGGGAGAAGACGCCCTATTCCATCTGGGAGAAGATGCAGCGGCGCAACGTTGCCTTCGAACAGCTGTCCGACATCATGGCGTTCCGCATTCTCGTGCCATCGCGCGGGGACTGTTATGTGGCGCTGGGTGCGGTGCATGCGGCCTATCCGGTCATTGCCGGGCGGTTCAAGGACTATATTTCCACCCCCAAGGCCAACGGCTACCAGAGCCTGCATACGGGCGTGACCCTGCGCCACCCGCGCAACCAGAAGATCGAGGTGCAGATCCGCACGCCGGAAATGCACGACGTGGCGGAAAACGGCGTGGCCTCGCACTGGCTGTACAAGCAGTTGCCCGATGCCGCCGGCAGCCGGGAAGCGAAGGGCGTGGTGTCCGGCCTGCGCTGGGTGCAGGACCTGCTGGACATCCTTGAGGATTCGGCAGCCCCTGACGAGTTCCTCGAGAACACGAAGCTTGAACTCTATCAGGACCAGGTCTTCTGCTTCACGCCCAAGGGACAACTTATTTCCCTGCCGCGTGGCGCGACCCCGGTGGACTTCGCCTATGCGGTGCACAGCCAGGTAGGCGATACCTGCGTTGGCGCGCGCATCAATGGCCGCCTGATGCCGCTGCGCCACGAACTGCAGAACGGCGACCAGGTCGAGATCATGACCGCGCGCGGGGGTACGCCCTCGCCTTCGTGGGAGCGGTTTGTCGCCACCGGCAAGGCGCGTGCGCGCATCCGCCGCCATGTGGCGCTCCAGCAGCGTGAGGCGCATCTGGAAAGCGGCCGCGTGGCGCTGGCCAAGGCCTTCCGGCAGGAAGGGGTGGACGGTTCGGAAAAGGTGCTGGACAGCCTGCTCAGGGACCTGCGCCTGCAAAGTGTTGCCGACCTGTATGTGGCCGTGGGCAATGGCAACCAGTCCGCGCGTGAGGTGGTGCAGCTTGCCTACCCCGAACTGCGCCGCGCGCCGCGCGCGCCGCGCATGGTGCCGGGGCTGTCCATGCGCACGCCGGCAGGCGGTGCATTAAGCGGGGGGGCACCCGCACGGCGCAGACCCGTGGCGGGCGGCATGGCGCTGGCGGGCGTGGGCGCTGGCATGGCTGTGCATTTTGCCGGGTGCTGCCACCCGCTGCCGGGTGACCGGATCGTGGGCATCGTCTCGACCGGCAAGGGGATCACGGTCCATGCCATGGGCTGCCAGACACTGGAAACCTTTGCCGCCACCCCGGAGCGGTTCATGGACCTTGACTGGGATTACGACCTGATCGCCCGCAACGCCACCGGCGCCCATACCGGGCGGCTGAGTGTCGTCACCGCCAACGAGCCCGCCATGCTGGCCACGCTGACCAACATCGCCGCCAAGCACGAAGGGGTGATGGTCAACCTGCGCATCATCAACCGCCAGCTTGAATTCATGGAGATCCTTGCCGATATCGAGGTGCGTGACCTGAGGCACCTGACCGCCATCATGGTGGCGCTGCGTGCGGCCAGGGGTGTGGTGCAGGTCGAGCGGGCAAGGGGTTAGGCAATGCTGATCGGCACAGGCTCCGATCTGTGCGATGCCAGACGCATCGAACGGGTTCTCGCACGGCATGGCGCACGCTTCGAGCAGCGGGTCTTTACCGCATGCGAGCGGGCTGCGGCGGCGCGCAGGCAGGGAGACGCCCGGCTTGGCACCTATGCCAAGCGCTGGGCGGCAAAGGAAGCCTGCGCCAAGGCGCTGGGCACGGGCTTTGCCCATGGCGTGTTCCACCGCGACATGGGGGTGGAGAACCTGCCCGGCGGCCAGCCGGTCATGCGGCTGGAAGGGGGCGCGCGGTCGCGGCTGGAAATGCTGCTGCCCGCCGGGCATGAAGCCTGCATTTTCCTGACCATGACCGATGAACATCCCTATGCCTTCGCCCAGGTCATGATCATGGCCCGGAAGGCCCCCGCCGGCTGAAGCCCGTGCAGGCCCGCGGGCCAATGCTTGACAGGCAGGGTGTGCGTGGGCTTGATCCCCCCGTTATTCGTCCGGCGATGCCTGTCCGGTCGATGCCAGATCCGGATAAAAGAACAGCTATATGCCCATGGACGATAACAAGACGGTTCCCTCCCCCTCCCAGACCCGTGCGGCGCGCCGTGATGGCGGCATTGTCGACCTTGTGCGCACGGTGGTCATTGCGGGCGTGCTGGCGGTCAGCGTGCGTACGGTACTGTTCGAGCCGTTCAACATCCCGTCGGGCTCCATGATCCCGACCCTGCAGGTGGGGGACTATGTATGGGTGGCCAAATACAGCTACGGCTATTCGCATTTCTCGCTGCCCGGTTCGCCCAACCTGTTCACGGGGCGCATTCTCGACAGTACGCCCCACCGGGGTGACGTGGCGGTGTTCCGCTTCACCAAGGATACGTCGATCGACTACATCAAGCGCATCGTCGGGCTGCCGGGTGACAAGATACAGATGCGTGAAGGCAGGCTGTATCTCAACGACGTGGAAGTCCCCCGTGAGCCGGAAGGCGAATACACGGCCATAGACGAGCACCGCACCCATATGGAAGGCGACCGCTACCGCGAGATCCTGCCCGGCAGCGCGGGCCACGGGCCGGTCGCGCATGATATCCTCAAGCTGACGGATGAGGGCGGCAAGAACGACACGCCGGAATACGTGGTGCCGCCGGGCTACTTCTTCGCCATGGGCGACAACCGTGATGACAGCGCGGACAGCCGCTTCATGGGGGATGAGCCGCAGGATCTCGGGTTCGTGCCGATGGAGAACCTGATCGGGCAGGCCAAATGGATCTTCATGTCCGTCGATGCGGCACATCCGTTCTGGCAGGTCTGGTACTGGCCGGCCGAGATCCGGTGGGGCCGCCTGTTCATGGGAGTCCACTGACCATGGAGGCGCAGCGCGTGCCCGAAGCCGAAATCCGGCGGCTTGAGGCGTGTCTGGGCTACCATTTTACCCGGGGCGACCTGCTGCTGCGTGCGCTGACCCACCGCTCGGCGGCGCATGAGCGCAGCGGAAACCGCCGTACGCGCCAGGCCGTGGCAACCCGGGGTGCGGGTTCCAACGAACGGCTTGAATTCATTGGCGACCGGGTGCTGGGCCTGATCATGGCCGAATGGCTGCTCGAACGTTTTCCGGGCGAGCAGGAGGGCGCGCTCGGTCCGCGCCACGCGCATCTCGTCTCACGCACGGTACTGGCGGAGGTAGCCCACGCCATGGGCCTGCAATCCGCGCTGGACGTGGCCGAGCACGAGGCCCGCGCCGGCGTGCGGCAGATGGCCAACGTGCTGGCCGATGCGGTGGAGGCCATACTGGGCGCCATCTACCTTGATGGCGGGCTGGCGCCGGCCCGCGCCTTCGTGCGGCGGATGTGGCGGAATGCCATCGTGGCGCAGGCCCGCCCGCCCAAGGACCCCAAGACTGCCCTGCAGGAATGGGTGCTGGGCCGTGGCCTGCCCCTGCCGCGCTATCGCGTGGTCTCGGCGGAGGGGCCATCCCATGCGCCGCGTTTCGTCATTGCGGTGGACGCGCAGGGAAAAACCGGGCAGGGAGTGGCGGGCAGCAAGCGCGCGGCCGAAAGCGATGCCGCATCCGACCTGCTGCGCCAGCTCGGCGCGGACGGGCAGGCCGCATCTTCCACCGACCGCAGGGGGCACGGACAATGACCGCGCAGGATCACGACAACACACCAACACGCTGCGGGTTCGTGGCCATCGTGGGCGCGCCCAACGCGGGCAAGTCCACGCTGCTCAACCATATGGCCGGCACCAAGCTGTCCATTGTCAGCCCGAAGGCGCAGACAACGCGCTTCAGGGTGCTGGGCATTCTCATGCGCCAGCACGCCCAGATCCTGCTGGTGGACACGCCGGGCATCTTCCAGCCAAGGCGCAAGCTTGACCGGGCCATGGTGGCCGCCGCCTGGACGGGTTCGGATGATGCGGACATCACGCTGCTGATCGTCGATGCCCGCGCGGGCATGACCGACGCGCTGCGCGCCATTGCCACCCGGCTGGCCGGGCAGAAGCGCAGGCTGTGGCTGGTGCTGAACAAGACCGACCTCGTGAAGCGTGACACGCTGCTGCCGCTGACGGCGGAGCTGTCAACCATCCTGCCGGTCGAGCACGTGTTCATGGTCAGCGCCCGTACGGGCGAGGGGGTGGACGACCTGCTTGACCGCCTGGCGGCAGCCCTGCCCGCAGGGCCGTACCTCTACCCCGAGGACGACCTGACCGACCTGCCCGACCGCCTGCTGGCGGCCGAACTGGTGCGTGAGCAGATCTTCCTGCAGACACATGAGGAAGTGCCCTACGCCGCCACGGCGGAAACCGAGGGCTTCCAGGAACGCCCCGACGGGTCCGTGCGGATCGATGTCACGATCTATGTTGCCCGTGCATCCCACAAGGCCATCCTGATCGGCGAGCGCGGCAGCCGGATTCGCGCCATTGGCGAAAAGGCGCGCCATGAACTGGGGCGGTTGCTGGGGCGTACCTGCCATCTTTTCCTGAATGTGAAGGAACGCGCGGGATGGGATGAGGAACGTGCCCGCCTGCGCGCCCTCGGCCTGGATGATGCGTCCTGAATCCTCAAAAGAGGAATGGATCGGCTTGTGGGGGGGGGCATCCCTCTATATGACAGGGCATGGTCGGGCGGCCTGCCCGTCCCCAGTCCTGTTTGCCTGACCTGTGCCGAGGATCAATGACCCAGTCCGTCAAACCCCAAGCCCCGTCATCCTACAAGCGCGTCCTGCTTAAGGTATCGGGGGAGGCCCTGATGGGCAGCGGATCGTATGGTATCGATCCGGCGACAGTCGATGGTATCGCGGCCGACGTGGCCGCCGTCGCCCGCACCGGCATCGAGGTCTGCCTGGTGATCGGGGGGGGCAACATCTTCCGCGGGGTTGCCGCCGCCGCACGCGGCATGGACCGTGCGCAGGGTGATTACGCCGGCATGCTCGCCACCGTCATCAACGCGCTGCTCATGCAGAACGCGCTGGAGCGGCACAGCATCCCCACGCGTGTGATGACCGCCATCCACATGTCCTCCATTGCCGAACCCTATATCCGCCGCCGCGCCGTGCGCCACATGGAAAAGGGGCGGGTGGTGATCTTCGCCGCCGGAACCGGCAACCCGTTCTTCACCACCGATACGGGTGCGGCACTCCGCGCGGCGGAAATGGAATGCAACGCCCTGTTCAAGGGCACCCAGGTCGATGGCGTCTATTCAGCCGACCCGCGCAAGGTGCCCGATGCGAAGCGCTACGACACCCTGACCTACCGTGACGTGCTGGCCAATGACCTGAATGTCATGGATGCGGCGGCCATAAGCCTGGCGCGCGAGAACCGGCTGCCGATCGTGGTCTTCAACATCCATGAGCCGAACGCCTTCTCCCGTGTCATGCAGGGCGAAGGGCGCTTCACCACCATCGTGGCGGCGGAATAAGGCAGGGCATACACGGGCGGGACCCGTGCACAGAGAATCAGAAGGAGGGCCACAGTGTCTGTCGATCAGAAAAGTTTGCTGGCGGATCTGACCCGCCGCATGGACGGCGCCATCGAAAGCCTGCGCCGTGACTTCGCGGGGCTGCGGTCTGGCCGGGCCAGCCCCGCCCTGCTGGAACCGGTGCGTGTGGAAGCCTATGGCGGCGAAGTGCCGCTGACGCAGGTCGGCTCCATCGCCGTGCCCGAAGCGCGCATGCTGACGGTGCAGGTATGGGACCGCACGCTGGTGGGCGCGGTCGAACGCGCGATCCGGGATGCGGGGCTGGGCCTGAACCCGGCGGCCGATGGCCAGACCGTGCGCGTGCCCATTCCGCAGCTGACCGCGGAACGCCGCAACGAACTGGCCCGCGCGGCTGGCAAGTATGCCGAGAATGGCAAGATCGCCGTGCGCGGCGTGCGCCGTGATGGCATGGACCAGGCCAAGAAGCTGGAAAAGTCCAGTGAAATCAGCGAGGACGATGTCAAGACATGGTCCGACGCCATCCAGAAGCTGACGGATCAGTACGTAAAGCGCGTGGATGACCTGCTGGCCGAGAAAGAGCGCGAGATCAAGCAGGTCTGATTTGTTCCGTGCGCAGCGTATCCATCCTGCTCCATCATATGTGTGACTGAGGGGGGCAGCCAGCTCTTGTCGGAGTCAGATCATCGGGCCACAGGTCGTGCCGGCCTGCCGGCGCATGTTGCCATCATCATGGATGGCAATGGTCGGTGGGCCAGCATGCGGGGCCTGCCGCTGCTGGCGGGACATCGCGCCGGGGCCGAGGCCGTGCAGCGTACCGTGCGCGCGGCCATAAGCCGCGGGGTGGGATGGATCACGCTCTATGCCTTCTCCTCGGAGAACTGGCGGCGCGCACCGGGTGAGGTCGCGGATCTGACCGGCCTGCTGCGCTATTACCTGCGGCACAAGGTGGCGGAACTGTCGCGCGAAGGGGTGTGCCTGCGCATCATCGGCGACCTGTCACGCTTCCCCGCGGACATACAGGAAGAAGCCAGGCGGGCCGAGGCGGTCACGGCGGCCAATGGCAAGCTGGTGCTGGTGCTGGCGCTGTCCTATGGCGGGCGGGCCGATATCGTGCAGGCCGCCATCCGCATGGCGCAGGCCGTGGCACGGGGCGAGCGTGCCGCCGCCGATATTGATGAAGCCACCTTTGCCAGCGCACTGCTGACGGCGGGCATGCCCGACCCGGATCTGGTGGTGCGGACCAGCGGGGAGTGCCGCCTATCCAATTTCCTGCTGTGGCAGTCGGCCTATGCCGAACTGGTCTTTCTCGATACCCCGTGGCCGGATTTTGACGAGACGCATTTCGATACCGTGCTGAACATCTACTCACGGCGTGAAAGGCGATTCGGTGCCAGACCAGCCTGAAAACGGGGCAAAGCCCCCCCCATCCGGCAAACCGGGGAACTGGAAGGACCTGCGTGCCCGGGTGCTTTCCGCCGCCGTTCTGGTGCCGCTTGCCGCGCTGTGCGTGTGGGTGGGTGGCGTGGTCTATGGCGTCATGATCGTGCTGGCCATGGCGGGCATGGCGGCCGAGTGGGCGCGCATGTTCGGTTTCGGGCTTGAGACAAGGCGCGGCCAACTCAGCCTTGCCTGGGCCGCGTGCATGGGTATTGCGGCGGTGGCGGGGCACTGGAGCGGCGCGCTGCTGGTCATGGCGACGGGTCTTGTGCTGGGGCCGGCGCTGTGGGCGGGGCAGGTCGCCATCGGCTGCGCGGGGCTGTCGCTTCTGTGGCTGCGTTACATGAGCGTGCCGGGGGCTGGCGTCGTGCTGTTCCTTGTCGCCTGCGTGGCGCTGAGTGATACCGGTGCCTACATGGCGGGCCGCCTGTTCGGCGGGCCAAAGCTCGCGCCACGTATTTCACCCGCCAAGACATGGTCCGGTTCCATCGGCGGGCTGTGCTGCGCCGTGGTGGCGGGCATGCTGATTGCGACCCTTCTGCCCGGTGCGCAGCCCGGTGCCCTGTTGCGCGGCGCCGTGTTCGGTGGCCTGGTGGCCGTGGCGGCGCAGGTGGGCGATCTGGCGGAAAGCGCGCTCAAGCGTGCACGGGGGGTCAAGGATTCCGGCACCATCCTGCCCGGCCATGGCGGCCTGCTGGACCGTTTCGATGGCCTGCTGGTAGCCGCCCCCATGGCGGCCCTGCTCTCTTTGGGGGCAGCGGGCGGCGCTGCTTTCTGGTATGTGGGCCTGCGCTGAAGCCATGGTCCCGGCCATGAAAAGTTTTGGGGAATGACACAATAATGAAAACAGTTTCCGTTCTGGGCAGCACGGGCAGCATTGGCTGTTCCACGGTGGACCTGCTGCTGCAGGCGCCTGATCAGTTCCGCACCGGTGCGCTGGTCGGTGGCCGCAATGTCACGAAGCTGGCGGAGCAGGCCCGTCTGCTGGGCGCGCGGCGTGCCGTCATTGCCGATGAAAGCCTGCTGCCGGAACTGGAAACCCTGCTCGCGGGCAGCGGCGTGGAAACCGCCGGTGGCCGTGCTGCCGTGATCGAGGCGGCTGCCCTGCCGGTGGACTGGACCATGGCGGCCATTACCGGGGCCACCGGGCTGGAGCCGACGCTGGCGGCCGTACGCAATGGCGGCCATGTGGCGCTGGCCAACAAGGAAGCGCTGGTCTGCGCGGGCGATGTCATGCTGCGCGCGGTGGCGGAGGCGGGGGCTACGCTGCTGCCGGTCGATTCCGAGCATAATGCCGTATTCCAGTCCATGGCCGACCGGCAGGTGGACCAAGTCGAGAAGATCATCCTTACGGCATCGGGCGGCCCGTTCCGGCGCGCCACCCTGGAGGAAATGGAAAAGGCCCCGCTGGAAGCCGCCCTGAAACACCCCACATGGAGCATGGGCGCCAAGATCACCATCGATTCCGCCAGCATGTTCAACAAGGGGCTGGAACTGATCGAGGCCGCGCGCCTGTTCAATGTGACGGAAGACAGGCTGGATGTGGTCGTGCACCCGCAGTCGATCGTGCACAGCATGGTGCAGTATACCGATGGCTCGGTCGTGGCGCAGCTTGGCTCGGCCGACATGCGCATTCCCATCGCCCACACACTGGCATGGCCGAAGCGCATGCCCACCAATTCGCCCCGGCTGGATCTGGCGGCGCTGGCGCGGCTGGATTTCGAGGCGCCCGATGAGGTCCGTTTCCCCGCGCTGCGTCTGGCGCGCGAATCCCTGCGCATGGGGGGCGCCATGCCCGCCATCCTGTCCGGCGCCAATGAAATTGCGGTCGAGGCGTTCCTGAATCGTGAAATCGGGTTCCTGGATATTGCGCGGATCGTGGAGGATGTGATGCACTCCATCGGTGCACAGCGTGCCGATACGCTGGAGGAAGTGCTGCACTGGGATGCGGAATCGCGCCGTATCGCCCGCCTTCGCACGATTGCCCGCGCGGCCTGACATGATTCTGGATGGCGTTTCGGGCCGTCGGGAGATAGCTTAGCGTTCATGCATGATCTGATACGGACCGTCCTGGCCTTCTCCCTTGTGCTCGGGGTGCTGGTTTTCATTCACGAACTGGGTCACTACCTCGCCGCGCGCTGGCGTGGCGTGCATGTGGAGGTATTCTCGATCGGTTTCGGCCGTCCGCTGCTGCGCTGGCATGACAGCGTGGGCACGGAATGGCGCCTGTGTCCGGTGCCGCTGGGCGGCTATGTCCGCCCGCATGGATTCGAAGGGCCGGAAGACGCGACCGAGGAACAGAAAGCCGCATGGCAGCCCGGCCGCACCTTTCATGACAAGCCTGTCCTGTCACGGGCCATCGTGATCGTGGCGGGGCCGGTCTTCAATTTCCTGCTGGCCATCGTACTGTTCACCGGACTGTTCGCCATGTCCGGCCAGCCGCACATCCGTAACGAGGTGGCGCAGGTCGTCCCCGGTAGCGCCGCCGCTGCGGCCGGAGTGGAAAAGGGCGACGTGATCCTGCGTGTGGGTGAGCACACGGTGCGTGACGTGACCGATCTGCAGTCCTTTGTCGGTGGCCAGGCGGGGGCACAGACCACGCTTACGGTGCACCGGGGCAATGCGGACATGACGCTGCCCGTGCATGTGGGCAGCGTGGCGGAAAAGGGCGGGACACCGCACGGGCAGATCGGCGTGTCCTTTGCCATGGAAATGGGCAGCCCCCAGTCCCTGCCCACCGCCTTTGTCTCTGCAGTAAAGGAGACGTGGAACGTCTCGGTCCAGACCCTGCAGGGGCTGTGGCAGATGATCACCGGCCAGCACAGCACCAAGGACCTGGGCGGCCCGCTGCGCATCGCCCAGATGTCGGGCCAGGTGGCGCAGTACGGGCTGCCCAGCCTTGTCTCGTTCATGGCGCTGCTGTCGATCAACCTTGGTCTGATCAACCTGTTTCCGGTGCCGATTCTTGATGGGGGTCGGCTGGTGTTTTATATTTTTGAGGCTATTCTGGGGCGACCGGTTTCGCGGCGTGTGCAGGAGATCAGCTTCCAGGCCGGTTTCGCGCTGATTGCGGGACTGTTCCTGTTTTCAACCTTTAACGATCTGTCACATTTTGGCCTGTTTCAGTGGCTCGCATCGCGGGCTGGACAGGGTTAAGGTGCAGCGGGTGTCACAAGGGCTTGCACAGGGTGGCGTATATCGGATAGGTCCGCCACGAAGGCTGATACATGACAGGAAGGGAGCCGGCCCTCCATCCGGTCTTAATGCATGGCTGATCCGCATGCCGAGTGGTGAGGAATAGCGATTTTGTCGAGTAAACGTTCAGCGCTGCTTGCGTCTGCCTGCATTATCCCGCTGTTCTGGACGGCCGGGGCGCATGCGCAGGACGAAGGAGCACAGAACACGCCATTCGGTGGGGACATGGCACCTGTGGAGGGAGCGGAACAGCAGGAACCTGCGGTCGAGCCCATCAAGGCACCCCCGCTTGAAGATCCGATCGAGGCGGTTGACATCAAGGGCAACAGCCGGATCGAGACCAGCACCATCCTGTCCTACATGGTGGTCCAGCCGGGCGACCGCTTCAATCAGGACCTGCTGGACCGTTCGCTCAAGACCCTCTACGCCACCGGCCTGTTCCATGACGTGACGCTCAAGCGCGTGGGGAACGTGCTGGAAGTGCACGTGGTCGAAAGCCCGATCGTCAACCGCATCGTGTTCGAAGGCAATCACGCCGCCAAGGATGAGGACCTGACCAAGGTCATCACCCTGCGCCCGCGTGCGGTCTATTCCCCGCAGGGCATTTCGGCCGACAGGCAGAAGATCCTGGGCGTGTATGCGGAAAAGGCCCGCTACGCCGCGACCGTGACGCCACAGATCATCCGTCTCGCGCATAACCGTGTCGATGTGATCTTCCACATCAACGAAGCGCAGAAAACGCTGATCAAGAAGGTCACGTTCGTTGGCAACCGTTCCTTCAGCACGGCACGGCTGGCAGGTGTCGTCTCCTCGAAGGAGACGGCGTGGTACCGCTTCTTCGCATCCACCGACCAGTACAACCCCGAGCGGATGAAATACGATGCGGAGCTGCTGCACCGTTTCTACCTGAAGAACGGCTTTGTCGACTTTCAGGTCAAGAACGCGACGGGCGAGCTCTCGCCTGACCGCAAGAGCTTCTACATCACCTATACGGTGGAGGAAGGGCCGCGTTACCGCCTGAACAAGATGGACGTGCGTTCATCGCTGCGCCATGTCAGCGCGGAATCCATGCGCAAGTACATCTCGCTGTTCCATAACCAGTGGTACGACGGCTCCGCCATCCAGCACAATGCCACGGACATGCAGGAGATGCTGCAGGGCAAGGGCTATCCCTTCGCCATGGTCCATCCCGAAATTGCCCGCAACCCCGAAAAGCATACCGTCAACCTGCTGTTTGACATAAGCGAGGGGCCACGGATGTATGTCGAACGCATCGACATCAATGGCAACACCATTACCGAGGACAAGGTGATCCGCCGCCAGCTGCCCATGGCCGAAGGCGACCCGTACACCCCGCTTGACCGCAAGTATTCCAAGATGATCCTGGAGGATCTCGGGTTCTTCAAGACCGTCTCGATCGACCAGACGCCCGGCTCGGCGCCTGACAAGGTCAACATTTCGGCCGACGTGGTGGAGAAGCCGACGGGCGAGTTCTCGCTGGGTGGCGGTTATTCGGCCGATGCCGGCGTGCTGGGCAACCTTGGCCTCAAGCAGCACAACCTGCTGGGCACGGGCATCGACGCAGGCTTTACCGGCACGGCAGCCTATTACGAGGATCAGGCCGACATCTCGCTGACGGACCCGTATTTCCTCAACCGCAATCTTGTCGCGGGCATCGACCTGTTCGGTATCCAGAACCGCTACATGACGTATCAGAGCTACTCCGAAGCGCGTATCGGCATGACACTGCGCATGGGGTATTCGTACAACAACCACCTGTCACAATCGTGGAGCTATACGCTGACCGATCGTGACATCGGGGATACGTGGTCGGATTCGTCGTATTACGTGCAGGATCAGAATGGCTGGTCGCTCCTGTCGCAGCTGAGCACCACGCTGACATACGATACACGTGACCGCAGGCAGCAGCCGCATAAAGGTTTCGTGGTACGTGTGGGCGGTGACTTTGCCGGCATCGGTGGCAACGAGCGCTACCTGCGTGGCAAGGTGGATGCCGCCTACTACATCCCGCTTGACAGCATCATGGGCAACCATGACTGGACCGTCAGTTTCCGTGCGGGTGCGGGTGACATCATGAACTGGGGCGGTGGTCGCAGCGATATCATCGACAACTTCTACCTTGGCGGTAACTCCCTGCGCGGCTTCATGGATGGTGGCGTTGGCCCACGAAGCTACGCCATCCCGGCGCGTGACGGTAACCCCATGCATTCGCAGCAGGACTTCCTTGGTGGTCGGTTCATGTACACCGCGTCCGCCCAGGTGGACTTCCCCATCCCGTTTGCATCGGCCATGGGGATCAAGGGACGTTACTTCGTGGATATGGGCGGTCTGGACGGCCTGCGCGTGCGCCGTCGCTACACGTCCATGAAGGACTGGCCGAAATATACCCCGGTCTATGACGATACGTTGACACCGGTGGTATCGACCGGCGTTGGTATTGCATGGAAAAGTCCGTTCGGTCTTGTGAATATCGATCTGGGCGTGCCGCTGCACAAGGGCACGAACGACAGGACCCAGCTGCTCCGCTTCGGCTTCGGCCAACAATTCTGAGGTGATAATGTTGCGTAAATCCGGCCTCTGTCTGCTTGCCGCAACCGCCCTGATCGGGTGGGGAACCGTGGCCCTACCGGATGCCCGTGCCCAGGGAAATGGCGGCAACGCGGGCTGGTTCGTGCCCAAGGCATCCCAGCCCGCCACCCACGCGCCCCAGCACGAGGCCGCCGCCCCGGTGGCGCTGCCCGCCGCCCCCGCCGATAGCGAGGACGCGCAGCCCCAGAACCCGCCCATCCTGCCGGTGCCCCCCGTGCCGAAGGCGCCGGACGTGCCCAAGAGCGCGCCGCCGCCATCCCCCATCATTGGCGTGATCAGCGTGCCGGAAGTGATGCGCCTGTCGTCCGCGGCACAGCAGGCCGAGCGCGTGCTGGGCGCGCGCCGCGATGACCTGGCGCGCGAGGCGCAGAAGGAACAGGCAGGCTGGCGTGACGAGCAGCAGAAGCTGCAGGGTCAGGCCAAGACCATGTCGTCCGACCAGATACAGACCAGCGAGCGCAAGCTGCAGGAACGTGTGATCGCGGCGCAGAAGGATTTCCGCAACCGCAACCGCATCATCCAGGAAGCGGCACAGGTCGCCCTTGGCCAGATCGAGCGTGAACTGGTCCAGATCATCCGCCAGCTTGCCGCCAGCCGTGGCATGAACCTGGTGCTGCATCGTGAACAGGTGGCCCTGAGCCAGGAGAGCCTGGACATTACCCAGCAGGTGGCGACTCAGCTGAACGCGGTGCTGCCCACCGTATTCATCCCTGCCGCCAACGTGGACCCCGAAGTTCTGGCCAAGTCCGGCACCATGCCGACCACGGCCGATGCCGACAGGCCCGCCGCGGCGCCTGCCGCTACCCCCGCGAAGCATTAAGGTCGCCTTCATGACAGTGACGCCGGATAATGTCCCGGGCGATCCGCGTTTTTTTGTAAAGCATGGACCGTTCGGGCTGGAGGAACTGGCCCGGCATGGCGGTGCGGAACTGCGGCCGGCGGCGGATGGCGTGGCCGTACCTGGTGGCTTTACCGGGATCGCGCCGCTGCAGTCCGCTACGCGTGGGCAGGTCAGCTTTCTCGATAACCGGCGCTACCTGCCGTTGTTGGCGGGAACGGGGGCAGGGGCGGTTATCGTGGCGCCGGCCTTTGTCGACAAGGTGCCCCCCCATGCCGCGGCCCTTGTGTCCCGGTCGCCTTACCAGGCATGGGCGCGGATCGCATCGGTGTTCTATCCCCCCCCGCCGGTAAACCCCGGTATCCACCCGACCGCCGTGATCGGCGCGGGGTGCGAGATCGACCCCACGGCTGCCATTGGCGCCTTTACGGTGCTGGGGGAGCGGGTGCGCGTGGGCGCGGGCGTGGATATCGGCACGCATGTCAGCATTGGCCAGGGTGTGCAGATCGGGGCACGATGCCGCATTGGCGCGCATGTCGCCATTTCGCACGCACTGCTGGGGGAGCGGGTGACGCTGCTGCCCGGCGCGCGGATCGGGCAGGACGGGTTTGGCTTTGCCGTGACGCCCGAAGGTTTCGAAAGCGTACCCCAGCTCGGCCTTGTCGTGCTGGAGGACGGGGTGGAAATCGGCGCCAACTCCACCGTTGATCGCGGGTCGATCCGCGATACGGTGATCGGCGCGGGCTCACGCCTCGACAATCTGGTGCAGATTGGCCATAATGCGCGGCTGGGACGCTGCTGCATTGTCGTGTCCCAGGCCGGCATTTCCGGTTCGACCGAACTGGGTGACTTTGTCACGGTCGCGGCCCAGGCCGGGCTGATCGGACATATCAAGATCGGCGCCAGGGCGAGGATCGGGGCGCAGTGCGGTGTCATGTCCGATGTGGAGGCAGGGGCGGATGTCATAGGCAGTCCGGCCATGCCTTTCCGGGAGTTCTTCCGGAATGTGGCCTTCCTGCGCCGGATGGCCAAGAAAACGACGCAGGATGGAGCCGGGGAAAAGGCCGACAGGGCCTGATCGCCTGATCCCATCAGATATGCAACCGGTAGGCGGGGCCTGTTCCATCTGGTGGCGGGCCTTTCCTGACCGAACAAGTGGTTGGACGACGTGGATAAAGAAGTAGAGGCACTGCCGGCGGACAAGACGCCCGCGATCCTGGAATCGATTGACATCATGCGGATCATGGAAGCGATACCCCATCGCTATCCGTTCCTGCTGATTGATCGCATGGTGGATATCGTGCTGGGGCAGTCGGCGGTCGGCATCAAGAATGTCACGGTCAACGAACCGCATTTCCAGGGGCACTTTCCCGCGCGCCCGGTCATGCCCGGTGTCCTGATCATCGAGGCAATGGCCCAGACCGCGGCCAGTCTGGTGGTGCTGACGCTGGGGGCGGCGTTCGAGGGCAAGCTGGTCTATTTCATGACCATAGATGGCGCGAAGTTCCGCCGCCCGGTCGGGCCGGGCGACCAGTTGCGCATTCATGTCGAAAAAGAACGTAGCCGTGCCAATGTCTGGAAATTCAAGGGTGTAGCGCGCGTGGATGGCGTATCTGTCGCCGAGGCAACATTCAGCGCCATGATTATGGGTTGATCCCGCACGAAGCGGTTCCGGCTGCGTGTACCCTGTGGTACGCGTGGCCTGCTTCGGGTCTGTAGGCCATATTACTTGCGGGGATGGAGGCTATTCTGGCAGGAAGTTCATCTAACGGTACCCAAATGGATGAACGGCGTGGAAAAGCGCCTGAAATCCATCCGTCATCCATCGTTTCCAGCCGTGCGCGTCTTGGCAGTGGCGTGCGGATCGGGCCATGGTGCACGGTCGGGCCGGATGTCGAGATCGGGGACAATGCCGAGCTGATCTCCCACGTCGTGATTGACGGACACACCACCTTGGGCGAGGGCGTGGTGTGCTATCCCTTCACCACCGTGGGCATGGCGCCACAGGACCTGAAATACCGGGGCGAGCCGACGGCATGCCAGGTTGGCGCGCGCACCATCATCCGTGAGAACGTAACCATCCACCGTGGCACGGCTACAGGTACCGGGGTGACCCGCATCGGGCCGGACTGCCTGATCATGGCCAATTCCCATGTCGCGCATGACTGTACGCTGGGCCGTGGGGTCATCATCGTCAACAACGTGGTCATGGGTGGCCATGTGGTGATCGGGGATGACGCACGCATCATGGGAGCCGCGGCGCTGCACCAGTTCGTGCGGATCGGGCATGCGGCACTGGTTGGCGGTGTGTGTGGTGTCGAAGCCGATGTCATTCCCTATGGCAGCGTGCTGGGCAACCGGGCGCGGCTGGTGGGGCTGCACTGGATCTGGCTGCGTCGCAACGGCGTGCAGGCAGATGAAGTGCGCCGCATGCGGCAGGCCTTCCGGGCGTTGTATCCCAAGGCCGCGCACGCGACCGGCGCGGTTTTTCAGGCCCGGCTGGAACATGTGCGCCAGACTTATGGCAATGACCCGCGTGTGGTCGAAATCCTTGATTTCATCGCCGCTCCCAGCCATCGCGGGCTGGTACGTGTCCAGAGTGGGGACATGATCGAGAGCGATGGCGCCTGAATTCCGGCCCGATGGTCGACTACATGGGGCATGCGTCGGCATCCTGGCCGGTGGCGGCCCGTTGCCCGCTCAGGTTGCCCGCGCCGTCGAGCAGGCGGGAGGGCGCGTATTCATCATAGGGTTCCAGGGTTTTGCTGAACCCGGGGTCATCGGGCACTGGCCGCACCGCATGGTCCGGCTTGCGGCGGCGGGGGATATCCTGTCCGGCCTGCATGCGCATGGATGTCGTGACCTTGTGCTGATCGGTCCGGTAAAGCGGCCCTCCCTTGGCAGCCTGCGGCCCGATGCCACGGGCGCGCGGATCCTTGCACGTATTGGCAGGGCCCTGTTCGCGGGGGATGACGGCCTGCTGGGCGCGATCGTGCGTGTGCTGGGGGAAGAAGGCTTTACCGTCCGGGGTGCGCATGAATTCCTGCCCGGGTCGGTGGCGCGCCGTGGCGTGCTTGGCGCCGTCGGCCCTGATGCATCAGCCTGTTCCGATATTGTTCTTGGCCGCGACGTGGTGCGGCAGCTGGGCAGGCTGGATATCGGTCAGGGCTGCGTGGTGCAGGGGGGGCTGGTGCTGGCGGTCGAGGCGCTGGAAGGCACGGACCGGATGCTGGAGCGCGTGGGCTCCCTGCGGCAACCGGACAGGCCGGGTGGCGTTCTGGTCAAGATGGCCAAGCCGGGGCAGGAGCGCCGGGCCGACCTGCCGACCATCGGCCCGCGTACGGTTGCGGGCGCCATGGCGGCAGGGCTGCGGGGCATCGCCATGGAGGCGGGCGCCACGCTGATAACAGACCCTGCCGCCTGTATCGCCATGGCGGATGAGGCCGGTCTTTTCCTGGCCGGAATCGGCAGCGGGGATGAAAAGATAATCTGAAAGGGAAGAACGCCGGATGGGAACCTACCTGCATACAATGGTGCGCGTGCGCAATCTCGAGGCCAGTCTTGATTTCTATCGCCTGCTGGGCATGCATGAACTGCGCCGCCGGGAAGTGCCCGACGGCAAATATACCCTTGTGTTCATCGGCTACGGAGACAACGCGGCCGGGCAGGCGGAAATCGAACTGACCTATAACTGGGGCCAGGATGATGGCTACGAGGTCGGCACGGGCTTCGGCCATTTTGCCGTGGGCGTGCCGGATGTGACGGCGGTTGTGGAAACCGTGCGCGAAGGTGGCGGCAAGGTCACGCGCGAGCCGGGGCCGGTCAAATTCGGCACGACGTTCATCGCCTTTGTGGAAGACCCGGATGGCTACAAGATCGAACTGATCCAGAAGCCCTGAACCCGCCCGCGCCCGTCAGGGTGCAGGGCGTGCCAGCAGGCGGCGCATGGCGCCGAGTTCCTTTGTCGCCGCGTCCAGTGCCTTCAGGATGTCCTGCGCCGCCTGCCTTGTGCGTTCGTCCCCGCTCAGGGCAAGCGAATCCGCGCGCAGCATGGCGGGTGAAAGGTGGCCACGGATGTCGTGGATGTGCCGCCGCAGCGTTTCATCAAGCGGTGGGGCAGAGTCGCTGGCTGGGCTGGTCATGTAAATCGTCCGGTTGTGGCGCAGAAGGGTATCAGCATTGACGTTGCCCGAAAGCGGCAGTATAAGGCGCCGCTCGGGGCATCCGTATCATGCGGTGCCTGGTGGAATTTATTCCGTAACCTGTCTGTCATTGTCAATCTGGGAGTGCCGTTGTGAAGCGCACGTATCAACCCTCGAAGCTGGTCCGCAAGCGTCGCCACGGCTTCCGTTCGCGTATGGAAACCGTTGGTGGCCGTAAAGTTGTTGCAAACCGTCGCAGCAAGGGCCGCAAGCGTCTTTCTGCCTGAGGCAGGTGACGTCTGTACGGTCCTCGCACCACGGTGCCCGGGACCATGAATGTCTCGATAACAGGGGCGGCTAAAAGTGGCCGATCAGTCCACGCGCCTTAAAAAACGCGCCGAGTTCCTGCGGGTGGCGGCCAAGGGCCGCAAGGCACCCGCACCGGGGCTGGTGCTTCAGGCGCTTGAACGCGGTGACACGGCTGCTGCCCGGTACGGTTTTACCGTTACCAAGAAAGTGGGTAATTCCGTCGTGCGCAACCGGGCGCGGCGGCGCCTGCGTGAAGTGGTCCGGCTGCTGGACCGCGAACTGGCGCTTACGGGCGTCGATATCGTGGTGATCGGCCGGTCCGGTACATGCGGGCGGCGGTTTGACGCCCTGATGGGTGACTACCGCAAGGCCCTGCGCAAGGCAGGGGTGAAGGAAGAATCGTGATGACGTCTTCCATCAGCCTGCCTGCCCATATGCTGCGTGCGGCCATCCGCGCGTATCAACTGGTGATCCGCCCCATATGGGGCGCGCATTGCCGCTTCTCCCCTTCATGCAGTCATTACGCACGTAACGCGATTGCCCGGCACGGGGCAATGCGTGGCAGCGTGCTGGCCGGCTGGCGCATCCTGCGCTGCAACCCGTGGAACGCGGGTGGGTACGATCCCGTGCCCGGCATGGCCTGCGGCTGTGACATGCATGACTCCATGAAAAACAGTAAAAATCTGGCGGGTCGCTGATGGATATCAAGCGTTTTATGGTGGCAACGGCACTGTCTGCCGTGGTGCTGGTCGGTTTTGAATATTTCCTGCCACAGCAGAACCATAAGACGGTCGAGCAGCAGGCCCCGGCCCCGGCAGTGGCCCCCCCGTCCGGAACGGGTGCGGCCCCCGCCGACACACAGGCCGCATCCGACCAGCCCGACCCGCGCGTGGCGATCGACGCGGACCGCGTGCATGGCTCGCTTGACCTGCGTGGCGCGCGCCTCGATGATCTGGTGCTCAAGAATTACCATGAGACCGTGAAGGACGGCAGCCCGCTGGTGCGCGTGCTTGAACCGCGCGGGCAGGAACAGCCTAACCTGGTGGAGGTGGGCTGGAGCAATATCGGCGGCGGCCATGTTGCCGTGCCGGACGCCAGCACGCTGTGGACCGCCGACCACGAGACCCTGACACAGGCCCAGCCCGTCACCCTGAGCTGGGACAATGGGCAGGGGCAGGTGTTCAGCATCACGGTCGGAATTGACCAGAATTACATGTTCTCGGTCACGCAGAAGGTGGTCAACCACGGGGGCGAGCCGGTCTCGCTGTATCCCTTCTCCCGCGTGGAGCGTGGCTATACCCCGGTCGAGACGGGTGGCTATCTTGTGCATGAGGGGCCGATTTCCGTCATCGACCACCGGCTGGACGAAAGTTCCTACAAATCGCTGCGCAAGGGCGCCGTGCCGCCGGGCAATATTGCCTGGACCAAGGCGGGCCAGGGCGGCTGGGCCGGCATTACCGACAAGTACTGGCTGGCTGCCGTCATCCCGCAGCAGGATAGCGACGTAGCAGGCACCTATGCCTATCAGGGCACGGGTGGCGGGGAAAAAGGTACCTATGACGTAGGCTTTACCGCGCGTGCGCCGCTGGTCGTGGCAGCGGGGGGCGAAGCCAGCACCGAGAGCCATGTCTTTGCCGGTGCGAAGGAAGTGCCGCTGCTGGAGAAATACGAATCCAGCCTGCATATCCCCGATTTCTGGAAAGCGGTCGATTTTGGCTGGTTCGCGTTCCTGACGCGCCCGATCTTCACGGTGCTGGACTGGCTGAACACCATGCTGGGCAATTTCGGCCTGGCGCTGATGGCGTTCACGCTGCTGGTCAAGGCGCTGTTCTTCCCGCTGGCGACCAAGCAGTTCCATTCCATGGGCAAGATGCGCCAGCTCCAGCCCAAGATCAAAGCCTTGCGCGAACGTTACAAAGACGACCAGATGGCGCTAAACCAGCAGATGATCGCGCTGTACAAGCAGGAAAAGGTCAATCCGGCCAGCGGCTGCCTGCCCATGCTGCTGCAGATCCCGGTGTTCTGGTGCCTGTACAAGGATCTGTATGTCACGATCGAGATGCGGCATGCGCCCTTCTTCGGCTGGATCCATGACCTCTCGGCGTTCGATCCGACAAACCTGTTCACCCTGTTCGGCCTGATTCCGTGGAATCCCTCGGTCATCTCGTCCATGCTCCAGCTTGGTCTGTGGCCCATCGCCTTCGGCCTGACCATGTTCGCGCAGATGCGCCTCAACCCCACACCTGCCGCCGACCCGGCGCAGCAGAAGATGTTCCAGTTCATGCCGATCATCTTCACCTTCTTCATGGCGCGGCAGCCATCGGGGCTGGTGATCTACTATTGCTGGAACAACCTGCTGACCATGGCGCAGCAGACCCTGATCCAGCGCCGCATGAACAGAAGCACGCCCGTCGTGCAGCCGCCCGCCGGTCCCGGGCTTCCCGCCGGGAAGAAACCGGCTGCAAAGAAACCCGCCGGAAAGAAATAGGTACGCGGAGCATGATGGTGGAATTTTCCTCTTCCACACCGACACCGGAAGAAATGGAGCGCGACCGTGAAATCGGTCGCGTGCTGTTCGCAGGTGAATTCAACTTCGTGTTCGGTGCCCAGAAGCTGGGGCAGCTACCGGACCCGATCCTGCCCGAGATCGCTTTTGCCGGGCGCTCCAACGTGGGCAAGTCCAGCCTGATCAATGCGCTTACGGGCAGGCGGGCGCTGGCGCGGGCTTCCTCGGAGCCGGGGCGGACCAAGCAGCTCAATTTCTTCGAGATGGCCCACCGCCTGACCCTGGTGGACATGCCCGGTTACGGTTTTGCCAAGGCCGCCAAGGCGGTCAAGGAAGACTGGCAGGGCATGATGTTTTCCTACCTGCGTGGCAGGCCGACCCTGCGCCGGGTGGTGCTGCTGCTGGACAGCCGGGTGGAGGTCAAGGCGAGCGACCAGGAAATCATGAAGATGCTGGACCGCGCGGCCGTGACGTTCCAGGTCGTGCTGACCAAATGCGACGTGCCCAAGCCGCATGTGCTGGAGGCCAAGCTGCGTGAGGTAAGTGCCATCGTGGCCACGCACGCGGCGGCCTTTCCCCACGTGCTCGCGACCAGCAGCGAGACGGGAATGGGGATCGAGGACCTGCGCGCCGAACTCGCGCGGCTGGCCAATCCGCCGGCATAGGAAACCATGCAAGCGCCTGCTCCATGCCACGGGGCAGGATGAACGACACGTCAGGAGCGAAGGGACCGTTCGGATGACAGCAACAGGACCGGGCGACCGGGAAGCACAGGTACGGGCCGAGGTTCTGGCCAGGGCGCTGCCCTACCTGCGTCGCTACGCGGGTGATACGGTGGTGGTTAAGTATGGTGGCAGCGCCATGGTCGATACCTCGCTCTCCACCGCATTCGGCCATGACATCGCGCTGCTCAAGCAGGTGGGTGTGAACCCGGTGGTGGTGCATGGCGGCGGCCCGCAGATCAGCGCGATGCTCAAGCGGCTGCAGATTGAATCCAGCTTCATCGATGGCCTGCGCGTGACCGATGCCGCCATGATCGACGTGATCGAGATGGTGCTGGGTGGTAAGGTGAACAAGCAGGTCGCGGGCCTGATCAACCGTGCCGGCGCGCTGGCGGTGGGCATTTCGGGGCTGGATGGCGGGCTGATCACTGCACGCCGCCTGCAGCGCCGCGCGCGCGAGAACGGGGTGGAAACCGACCGCCTGCTCGACCTTGGCTTCGTGGGGGAACCCGCGCGTATCGACCCGCGCGTGATCTATGCGCTGTCCGGTTCCGGGCTGATACCGGTCATCGCACCCATTGGCAGCAGTGAGAATGGCGAGACCTACAACATCAATGCCGATACGGCGGCCGGTGCGATCGCGGGGGCGGTCAACGCCAGCCGCCTGCTCATGCTGACCGACGTACCCGGCGTGCTGGACGGTGATGGGAAACTGATCCCCGAACTGACGGCGGAAGATGCGCGCCGTGGCATTGCCAGCGGCATGATCTCGGGCGGCATGATCCCCAAGGTGGAAACCTGCCTTGAAGCCGTGCGCGCGGGGGCGAAGGCCGCTGTCATCCTTGACGGCCGCGTGCAGCATGCCTGCCTGCTCGAGCTGTTTACCGAAGCCGGGCCGGGCACCCTGATCCGCGGCGCGTAGCCGCACCCGGCGCATGCGTTGACATCGGACCCGATCCTTCGCATGGTCCGCAGGCAATCAGTAAAGGCGGGGGCACCCGGCGCAGGCCGCAGGGATCCCGCCCCAGACAGGATATTTACCAATATGACCGATACATCCCTCCAGAGCCAGATCGAGGCCCTGTGGGAGCGTCGCGAGACGCTGTCCACCGCAACCACCGGCGCTGACCGTGAAGCTGTCGAGACCGCGCTGCTGGCGCTGGATTCCGGCAGGCTGCGCGTGGCGACACCGGGTGAAGGCGGCTGGACTGTCAATGAATGGCTGAAGAAGGCGGTGCTGCTGTCCTTCCGCCTGAACGACAACCGCCTGGTCGAAGGCGGTGGCGCGGGCGCGCCCAGCTATGACAAGGTACCGCTGAAGTTCGCGGGCTGGGACCAGGCGGCCTTTGCCGATGCCGGTTTCCGCGCGGTGCCTGGTGCCATCGTGCGCCGTTCCGCCTTCGTCGCGCCCGGTGTGGTGCTGATGCCCAGCTTCGTCAATGCCGGTGCGTATGTGGATAGCGGCACGATGGTCGACACATGGGTGACGATCGGCAGCTGCGCCCAGATCGGCAAGAACTGCCATATCAGCGGCGGTGTCGGTATTGGTGGCGTGCTGGAGCCGCTGCAGGCCGCCCCCGTCATCATCGAGGACAACTGCTTCATCGGCGCCCGTTCGGAAGTGGCCGAAGGCGTGGTGGTCGAGCGTGGCAGCGTGCTGTCCATGGGTGTGTTCCTTGGTGCTTCCACCAAGATCGTGGACCGCGCCACGGGTGAGATCTTCATGGGCCGCGTCCCGGCCTATTCCGTTGTCGTGCCCGGCACGCTGCCGCCGCGTCAGGCGACCAGCACTGATGGCAGGCCGCTGCCCTCGCTGGACTGCGCGGTGATCGTCAAGCGCGTGGACGAGCGTACGCGCGCCAAGACCTCGATCAACGACCTGCTGCGCGGCTGAGTAGCATCATGACGGATGGCGGAATGGTGGATACGGATCAGGATCCCGGTGGCGTTGTCAGCCTTGCGCGTGACCTGATCCGCTGCCCGTCCGTCACGCCGGATGATGGCTGCGCCATCGGCGCCCTGGCCGATGTGCTTGAACGCATCGGCTTCAGCGTGACCCTGCTGCCATTCGGGGCGGGGGCGTCCCGCACCCCCAACCTGTTCGCGCGTCTGGGCACGGGGCAGCCGCATGTATGCTTTGCGGGCCATACGGATGTCGTGCCGGTGGGCGATGCGGCGCAGTGGAGCCATGACCCCTTTGGCGGCGAGATCCATGATGGCATCCTGTTCGGGCGCGGCGCATGCGACATGAAGGGGGGCATTGCCGCCTTTGTCGCCGCCGTCCGCCTGTACCTGCAGAAAGTCGGCACGCCACGGGGGTCGATCAGCCTGCTGATTACAGGCGATGAGGAAGGCCCGGCCACCAACGGCACCGTACGCGTGCTGGAATGGATGGCGGAACATCAACAGATTCCCGATTTCTGCCTGGTGGGTGAGCCCACCAATCCCGCGGGCATGGGGGACGTGATCAAGATCGGCCGCCGTGGCAGCCTCAATACCCATATCGTCGTGCACGGCACGCAGGGGCATGTGGCCTATCCGCACCGGGCGGACAACCCGGTCCACCGGCTTCTGGCCCTGCTGGGGGAACTGACCGCCGCCCCGCTGGATGCGGGTAGTGAGTGGTTCGAGGCCTCCAGTCTGCAGGTCACCAGCCTTGACGTGGGCAACACGGCCACCAATGTCATTCCTGCACAGGCCGAAGCCCGGCTGAACATCCGCTTCAATGACCTCCATACCGGGGCCGACCTTGCGGGCTGGATCCGCACCGTGGCCGCACGCCACGCACCCCGGGCACAGGTGGACATATCCATAAGTGGTGAGTCGTTCCTGACCGAGCCCCGTGCCCCGGTCGAGGCCCTGCGCACCGCGGTGCGCACGGTGACGGGGCATGTGCCCCGGCTGGATACGGGGGGCGGCACGTCCGATGCCCGGTTCATCAGCCGTTACTGCGCCGTGGCGGAATTCGGGCTGGTGGGCGCCAGCATGCACAAGACGGACGAACATGTCAGTCTGGCGGACCTGCGGCAGTTGACGGCGATCTATGCCGGCTTTCTTGAAAAGGTAATGCATTGATGTCTGATCGCGGCGCATCTCCCGACCCCAATGCAGCGGGGTTTGGTGGTATCCTCAGGGGAATGCTGCTGCTGGGCCGTGGCCGGGCGGAAGGGATCACCTATTTCGGCAGTTCGCGTGATGCCGTGCTGTCCGCGCTGGCACCGCGTCTGGCGCTGTGGCTGGTGCTGGGTGGACTGACCCTGGGCTATGCGCCGCAGGCGATCAGCGGGGTGAAGGTGCTGTTCGCCCTGTGTCTTATCCTGCTGCCTGCGGTCGTGACCTATACCCTGGCGCATCGCTGGAAGCGGGAGGCGCTGTGGCCGCGCTACATTACCGCCACGTGGTGGACGGACTGGGTCACGCTGTTCGTTGGGCTTGCGGTTGCGTTTCTCATGGCGCTGGCGTCACCCAGGCTTCTGCAATCCGCCATGGGGGCGATGATCCTCAATGGTGTCGAGTTCGCCTACAGCCTGTGGCTGACATGGTATGTGGCCCGTATCGGCCTGCTGCTGCGCCGGGGGCAGGCAGTGGTGCTTGTGCTGGCCATTGTGGGCAGTCTTGGCCTGCTTGTACTCATGACCGGCCTGCTTTCACCGGGACAGCGCGCATGGCATGAATTCCTCTATCCCATGCTGGTGCAGCAGGGGGCGGCGCACTAGGCCCGTTTTTCAGGAAATCAGAAGTTTCTCCTGAAGCTTTTTCGAAAAGCTTCAGGAGACGCCACCTTTTTGAAAAAGAGGGCGCCCAAAAGCTTTCATCACTTTTCATCAACGGATCATTCAGCGGCTGAACGGGTTTTCCGCATAACCCACACCGGTCAGGCACAGCCCTTCCGGCGGGGCGGTGGGGCCTGCCGCGCGGCGGTCACGTGCCGCCAGGGCATGACCGACCTGTACCGGTTCCCATCGGCCTTCGCCCACCAGCTTCAGGGTGCCCGCCATGTTGCGGACCTGATGGTGCAGGAAGGAGCGCGCGGCCGTTTCAATGATCACATATTCCCCCTCCCGCCGCACATCCAGCCGGTCCAGCGTGCGGACCGGGCTGCGCGCCTGACATGCCGTGGCGCGGAAGGATGTGAAGTCATGCCGACCAAGCAGGCAGGTGGCGGCCTGCTGCATGCTCTCCACGTTCAGCGGCGCGCGGACATGCCATACCTGGCCATCTTCCAGCGCCGGGCGTGCCGCACGGTTCAGGATACGGTAGCGGTACGCACGGGATATGGCGGAAAACCGGGCATTCCACTGTGGCAGCACCGGGCGTGCCATAAGCACCACGACCGGGTGGGGTTTCATGTAGAAGTTCAGACCGTCGCGCACCGTGGCGCTGGACAGCGTGACATCAGCCGGAAAATCCAGATGGGCGACCTGCCCGCTGGCATGCACGCCCGCATCGGTGCGGCCGGCGGTAATGCTGCGTACGTCGCGGCCGTTGGTCAGGCGGCGGGCCGCCGCTTCCAGCAGGCCCTGGATGGAAAGCAGGTCCGGCGCCTTCTGGCGCTGCCAGCCGACAAAGCCACGCCCGTCATATTCCATCAGCACCGCCCAGCGGCAGACCGAAGCGGGCGCTGCATCGTCCGGGCGCGCAGGGGGCATGTCAGGCATCGGGCCGCTCCGTGCCAAGACACGTGCCGGGCGCAACAGCCTGTCCGCGCTGGAAGGCATCGGCCTCCATCATGCCGCGCCCGGGGCGTTGCAGGCGCATGATGCGCAGCATCGTGCCCTTACCACAGGCAACCCGCAGCCGTTCATCCACCACCGTGCCGGGGGCAGCCTGTGTGTGACCCGGCGCAATTTCTGCCGCCCCGATCTTGATGACTTCCCCATTCAGCACGGTGAAGGTGCCGGGCCATGGGGTCAGGGCACGGATCTGGCGGTCAATGGCGGGGGCGGGGGCCGTCCAGTCGATGCGACCGTCCTCCCGGCTCAGGCGCTGTACATAGGTTACACCGGTCTCGGGCTGCGGCGTGCCGGGATAGGCGGGCTGGCGCAGGGCTTCCACGATCAGCCGTCCGCCCATGGCCGCCAGATCATCGTGCAGGGTGGTGGCGGTGGTGCGCGGGGTCAGGGCTACATGGTCACGCAGCAGCATCGCCCCCGTGTCCAGCCCGGCATCCATCTGCATGATGGTGACGCCGCTTTCGCTGTCCCCCGCCAGAATCGCTGCCTGTATGGGGGCGGCACCGCGCCAGCGCGGCAGCAGGCTGGCATGGATGTTCAGGCAGCCCCGGTGCGGGGCATCGAGCATTGCTTCGGGCAGGATCAGCCCGTAGGCGGCCACCACGGCGGCATCAAGGTCAAGGCCGCGGAAATAGGCCTGTTCTTCCACATTGCGGCGGAGTGAAAGCGGCGTGCGTACGGGAATGCCCAGTTCTTCCGCCGCGACCTGCACGGGCGAGGGGCGCAGCCTTTTCCCGCGCCCGGCGGGCCGGGGGGGCTGGCTGTAGACGGTTATGATGTCATGCCCGGCCCGGTGCAGGGCACGAAGGGCGGGCACGGCGAAATCGGGCGTGCCCATGAAGGCCAGTCGCATGGCGTTGGGGTCCGTTCAGGCTGGGCCGGCCCCATGCTGGAAAACCCAAGGTTCCGGCGGGTGTGATCCGCGTGCGGTCAGTGCTTCTGGCGCTGTTCCTTGGCCAGGCGGCGCATGATCATGTTGCGCTTGAGCGTGGACAGGTGATCGACAAACAGGATGCCCTCCAGATGGTCGATCTCGTGCTGCAGGCAGGTGGCCAGAAGGTCATCGGCTTCCAGTTCCTGCACCTTGCCCTCCATGTCCTGGTAGCGCACGCGCACGGCCTCGGGGCGGATGACCTCGGCATACTGGTTGGGCAGCGACAGGCAGCCTTCCTCACGCGCGGCCATGCTGTCCGTCTCGGCAATCACCTCGGGGTTGATCAGCACGATCGGGTTGCGGGCTTCGTTCCTGTCGGACACGTCCACAATGGCGAAGCGCATGCCAAGCCCGACCTGCGGCGCCGCCAGCCCGATGCCGGGGGCCTGGTACATGGCGGAGAACATGCGGGGGATGATGGTGCGCAGTTCGCCCATGTCCTCTGGCCGGACAAGGCGGGTTTTCTGGCGCAGAACCGCCTGGGGCGCGACCAGGATCGGCATGGGGGTCGCCTGAGCGATGACATCATGATCAATCATAGATCGCCATTTAGCGTGTCCGTACCCGTGATGCCAGTGGTGATGCGGCCAAAATGGCGCATGTGGCATCCCGTTGGTGACAGGGCTGGCGGGTGCCTCCCCTTGCGCATGGCTATTATTCTCCCATATCGTGAAAGAACGGAAGCGGACGCCTGAGCGGGTTCGTTTCACGTTTCTTGTCTCGCTCGCAGCAGAGGAGGCCGAGTTGTCGGGAAGAGTTTTCGGGTCCCCCATGTTCCTGGGGTTCGACCATCTTGAACAGATGCTTGAACGCGCATCGAAGAACGCAACGGATGGGTATCCGCCCTATAACATAGAGCAGGTCAGCCCCACGACCCTGCGCATCACGCTGGCGGTGGCCGGTTTCGTGATGGAGGACCTGCACATCACGCAGGAGGACAACCAGCTTGTCATCCGCGGGCGGCAGAGTGATGACGGGCAGGGCCGCATCTTCCTGCACCGTGGGATTGCGGCACGCCAGTTCCAGAAGGCATTCGTTCTGGCCGAGGGAATCGAGGTCGGCGGCGCCTGGATGGATAATGGCCTGCTGCATATCGAACTGGCGCGCCCGCAGCCCGAGGTACGCGTGCGCAAGATCGAGATCACGCGCGCACCATCGGCCACCGCGCCCGCGTCGCGTGATCGTGTTCCGCCCGTGGTTGATGTGCCCATGGGCCGCAAGCAACGTGTCGTGAGGGTAATTGACGAGGAATGACAGCGTACGCCGTAATGTAACGGCCAGTATTGCAATGCAGAGCCGAAGGGGCGCGTGCCCTTTCATGATGCAGGAGATGACGCGATGAGAGTCACAACACAGAATGGCCGGGTCGTGCTGCATAACGAACCCGAAGTGGCAGCCAGCCCCCATATCATAACCACGGGCGAACTGCGTGGACTGGGCATGGAGTCGGTGGCCTATATCCGCGCGGTGCAGGTGGAGGGCGAGGATGCTTTCGCCATACACGCGGCCGATGGTACCCCCATGGCGGTGACGGATGACCGGGAAACAGCGGTCAACGCCATCCTCCAGCACGAAATGATCCTGGTGCCGCTGCACTAGATCTTTTGCAGCCGCACACAGGCAATGGCCCTGTCCGCACATGCGGGCAGGGCCATTTTTGTTGTGGATCGGATCCCCTGTACATCAGGGGCATGATGACCCCGCGAGGCAGGCGCTAAAACTCCTGCCGCGCGGGTGCCGAGGGCCGTCGGCCTAGTTGCCGGTCCTGCCCGCGGGGTCGAGCCAGCCGATATTTCCGTCGGGTCGGCGGTAGAGCACGTTGACCGTGTCGGTCTTGCTGTTGCGGAAAAGCTGGATCTGGCTATCGGCCAGATCAAGGCGCATCACGGCCTCGCTCACGCTCAGGGTCGGGATCTCGGCGGGGCGTTCGGCAATGATGGTGGCGTAGGGGCCGGCCGTGGCCAATGCCGCGTCCTCTTCCTCAAGCGGGCTGTCCTCATCCATGGTGGCCGCTGGGGCCGTGCCGGGGCGCAGGACATAGCTGCGCCCGAATTCGGGCACCTGCTGGCGGGTTTTCATATGGCCGTGATTCGTGGCCTTGCGGTGGTAGCGGCGCAGGCGGCGGGCGATATGCTCGGCCGCGTCGTCAAAGGCCGAATGGGCATCGGCTGCCTCTCCCTCGCCGCGCAGGGTCAACCCGCGTGTGGCATGGAGATTGATGTCACAGGTAAAAAACGAACGCGCGCGGCTGAACGTGACACGTGCTTCCATGGCCTGCCCGAAATACTTTTCCGAAATACGGTCCAGATGGGCGCTTACCCGGTATTTCAGGGCATCGGACAGGTCGATCTGCTTTCCGGCAACACTGATGTGCATAAGGGATGGCTCCTTATCTGATCACGGCGCAGTCGCAGGGGTGGACGGATACGGTCGTTCAGTTCATGGGTATGTCTATGCTGGGCCGATCCTGTTCCATGCGGGCTGCGTCGTGTGCTGTTGCGTTGTTACCCGTCGGGCACATGGTCCCGAACGGGTACATTTGGGCATGGTTGCAGGGGGGCTGTCCATGCCTTGTTTGCATAAAAGATAGCAGGATTCTGTATGAATGAAGGCTTGCGTTCCATCCCCTGCATACAGGGGTGGCCGGGCTAGAGCGTGAATTTTTCACCCAGGTACACGCGGCGCACGTCCTCGTTCGCCACGATTTCCTCCGGCCGGCCTTCGGTCAGGACCTGCCCGCTATGCATGATGTAGGCCCGGTCAATGACTTCCAGCGTCTCACGCACGTTATGGTCGGTAATCAGCACCCCGATCCCGCGATCCTTCAGATGGGCGACCAGATCACGGATTTCGCCCACCGCAATGGGGTCGATGCCCGCCAGCGGCTCGTCAAGCAGGATGTAATGCGGCTGGCTGGCCAGCGCGCGGGCAATTTCCAGCCGCCGCCGTTCACCACCCGACAGCGCCAGCGAGGAGGAATGGCGCAGGCGCGTGATGCCGAATTCCCCCAGCAGGCCATCCAGCATCGTCTGCCGCCGGTCGGGGTCGGGTTCCACGATCTCGAGCGCCGCCATGATGTTCTGTTCAACGGTCAGGCCGCGGAAGATGCTCGATTCCTGCGGCAGGTAACCGATACCCATCCGCGCGCGGCGGTACATGGGCAGCTGGGTTATGTCCGCGCCATCCAGCGTAATGGTGCCCATGTCGGGCCGCACCAGCCCCACGATCATGTAGAAGCTGGTGGTCTTGCCCGCGCCATTGGGGCCAAGCAGGGCCACGGCCTCGCTACGCTGTACCTGCAGCGAGACGTCACGCACCACCTGCCGCTTCTTGTAGCTCTTGCCGATGCCGCTGGCGATCAGCCCGGCGGACGGGGCCGCGACCGGCTGTTCGGCGGGAACGGTCGCGTCTGTGGCTTGTGCCGGGGGCGTCATGTTCATCGTGCTGATCCCTTGTCACCTTTGCCAGCCTGGTTCGGAATGACCAGGCCGCTCACGCGTGATCCGGGGTTGTCGGTCAGTGTCGCGATATCGGTATGCATGTTCACGATGGCCGATGTGCCGCTGACCTGGTTTTCCCCACGGGTGATATGCACGTTGCCCACCAGTCGGGCAATGCCCGTATCGGGTACATACACGCCCCGGTCCCCTGTCACGGTCTCGGTGCGGGTACGGATCACGATATGGCCAAAGGCATCCACATGGTCGATCGTGCCGGCACCGGGGGCGGGCCGGTCATCCGCTGTGTCGACCGGCGTATCCTTCTTCCCGTCGGGGTGGGTGTCATTCCATTCGCGTCGTGGGTGGCTGCGCTGGTCCTTTGGCCTGTCGTAGCCGACCAGCACGTCGGCACGGATCTGCCGTCCGTCACTGGTGGTCATGGTCGCGTTGCCGCGGGCGACGGACATGTGTTCGTGCGAATGGTATTCCAGCACGTCGCGCGCGGTCAGGATATCCTGCGGCGTCGTCATCTTCAGGTGCTGGCCGGTCATGACCAGGATCGCCTGATCCACGTCATATACCGCACGGTCACCCCATGCCTGATCGTTCATGTTGAAGGAATGGACGTGACCCAGCGCTTCCAGGCGGTAGACCTCGCTGGCGCCGCCGGGACCGCTGTCGCCGCCGGACCCGTTGCCGGACGGGCCGGCCGTGCCGGGGCCGCCGGGCGCGCCGGCGGGTGTCGGGCTATCCGGTGTGGGCAGATCCTGTGGCAGCGTGTCGGACCCGGTGGCAAGGCTTGTATCCACATCCGGGTCAGCAGGCACGGAAGCCGCGGGTGCAGTGGGTGGCTGGACCGTGGAAGCGGGGGCAGGGGCGTCATCCACGATATGGGGCCGACGCGTTTCAAGCGGGGGCGCGACCCCCATATGGTCGGCCAGCGGGGCACTGGCGCCAGGTGGCTGCGCGATGGGCTGCCCGGCGGTGGTGGTCGCGCCCGTTGTTCCCTTTGACCCTGCGGGCGCTGCCGCCTTCTTGCGGTAGAAGGCGATCAGCCGGTCCGCGCGTACGGTCACGTCGCCCCGGATGGCCTGGGCGCGGTCATAGGCGGTTACGGTCTGGGCGTTCTGGTCCCAGTCGAAGCCACCGGCGGCCGTCACGTTGATCTGCTGGCCGTGCGACATGTCCAGCCCCTGCGCCATGGCGGGTGCCGCCACCGCCGGCCCCAGCAGGACGCCACCCAGCGACAGGGTGGACAGGGCGACCCGCGACCGGGCGGAGGGTGCGCGTGCCATCAGTTCGCCCTTTCCGCTGCGTTGAGGATCATGCGGCCGGGGCCACGGAACAGCATGATGCCACCATGGATGTCCAGCATGCCGCCCTGCACGTCCATCACGCCCATGGGGCCTTCGCCATGGATCCAGCTGTCGGTTACGATGATGTTGTGACGCATGTCGATATCGGCGGTAGGGGTGAGCATCAGGGTTCCGTCATTGCGATAGAGCGTGACCTCGTGCGTCAGGTCCAGCATCTGGGCATGCTGGATATAGACGCCTTCATTGGCGGTCACGTACAGCCAGTTTCCGTTATCCATCAGGGTATCGGCGGCGGCGTTGGTCAGGTCAATGCGTTCGGACGAGACCTGCCGCGCCTCATCGGCGGTAATCATGTAGGGGCGGCCATGTTCATCCAGCCCGCGATAGGTCGGGTTGAGCATGCTGCCGCTTTTCACGCGCACATGGCTCATCTGCGCCATGGTGCCGGTATGCATGATCACGGCGCGCTCGACCGCGGGCCACGCGGCAATGGAACCAAGCAGGATGAGCGCCAGCAGCGGCAGCATCCACTTGGCCGAACGCATGATGGTCTGCCGGCGCGCAAGGTCTGCGGCATTGGGCAGCAGCCGCGTGCGGGTGGACAGGTCAAATATGCTGCGGCGGCGCTCCGCATCGTCGGCGTTGCCGAGATAGTCCTCACGCTCTATGCGGTCGGGAGCACTCCCGCCGTCCGTATCGTCGGGTCGATCCGTCATGCAATGCCAGCACGCAGCAGGTCGTGCAGATGGACGATGCCGACAGGCTGGTCCGTGTCATCCAGCACGAAAATGCTGGAAATGGGGCGCGGGCGGTCATTCATGATCCGCAGTGCTTCCGCCGCCAGCACGTCCGGCCCCAGGGTCTGCGGGCGGGTGTTCATGATATCGGCGGCATGGGTGTGATCAAGGTCCAGGTCCAGCGCCAGGCGCAGGTCGCGGTCGGTGATCAGCCCGACCAGATGGTTGTTCGCATCCACCACGCCCATGCAGCCAAAAGCCTTGCGTGTCATTTCCATGATGACCTGCCGCAGCGGCATGTCCGGCGCGCCAAGCGGCATGCTGGAGCCAAGGTGCATGAGTTCGCGCACCTTGCGCAGCTGCGTACCCAGCCGCCCGCCGGGATGGAAGATGCCGAAATCGCTGGCGCTGAACCCGCGGCGCTGCAGCAGCACGATGGCCAGCGCATCGCCCAGCGCCAGCTGCATGGTGGAACTGGTGGTGGGGGCCAGACCGTTGGGGCAGGCTTCCGGCGCGCGGGGCAGCAGCAGCACGATATCCGCCGTGCGGGCCAGCGTGGAATCGGCGCATGATGTCATGGCGATGAGTAGCATGCCGAAGCGCCGGGCATGGGAAATGAGATCGGCCATCTCCGATGTCTCGCCCGAATTGGAGATGGCGAGTACCGCATCCCCCTTCTGCAGCATGCCCAGATCCCCGTGCGAGGCCTCGGCGGGATGGACAAAGATGGCCGGCGTACCGGTGGAGGCAAGGGTGGCCTGTATCTTGCGCCCGATATGCCCCGACTTGCCAATGCCGGTCACGACCACGCGCATGTTGTCCGTCAGGATGCGTTCGATGGCCTGGATGAAGGCCTGCCCCAGCCCGCCCCCGCCGGGCGTGGGGGGCGCGTCCAGTGCCGTGATCATGGCGTGCAGGCCCGCGGATTCGGTGCGCAGCACATTGCAGGCATCAAGCAGGATGCGCGCCTGTGGCGTGCGCGTGCTTTCGCCGGAGGCAGAGGTGGGGAAGGGGGAAAGGCTGCTGTTCATGCCCGATCTGTGTTGTTGCGACAGGCTGCCGGTTAAACCGGGAGCGGTGTCAGGCGGCCCGGTGCGCGAAGATGTCCGGGTCCTGATAGCCCAGTATATCAAGCCGTGCACGCGCAGGCATGAAATCAAAGCAGGCCTGCGCCAGCGCGCGCCGGCCTTCGCGGTGCAGCAGGGCTTCCAGCCTTTCCCACAGCGCATGCAGGTAAAGCACATCGGAGGCGGCGTAGCATAGCTGTTCACGCGTAAGGTCCGGCGCCCCCCAGTCCGAACTCTGCTGCTGCTTGCTCAGTTCCACCCCCAGCAGTTCACGGCACAGATTGGCCAGCCCATGGCGGTCGGTATAGGTGCGGACCAGCTTGGAGGCGATCTTGGTGCAGATGGAGGGTGCGACCGTAACGCCGAACGTGTGCTGGAGGATCGCCACGTCAAAGCGGGCGAAATGCATGAGCTTGGTTACATGGCCATCAGTCAGTACGCGGATCAGGTTGGGGTAGTCCGCCGCCGTTGCACCGGCCTTGACCTGCACCAGGTGGGCCTGCCCGTCCCCTGCCGAAAGCTGGACCAGGCACAGCCGGTCACGGTGGGGGTTGAGGCCCATCGTTTCCGTATCGACAGCCACCATGCCGCCAAAGGTTACATCGGCGGGCAGGTCGCCGCGATGGAAATGGATGGCATCGGGTGCAGGGCTTGCAGCCATGTTGAAAACGCTCCGTCACGCTATTGCCCTCACGGTGGCAGGTCTGGAAGGCAACCGCAAGGAAGGCCGCCCGTTGTATCGCGGGCCCCATCGGTGCGGGGCCGTGCAGGCGGACCTGCGCGTGAAGGATATGTTCGTGGGCGGTTTACACCAATTCGGGCCGGGAAACAGACAAAAAGATAACGGGGCAGACCTGACGGGCTGCCCTTACCAACCCCGATGGGGTGTATTATCCTGTTTTTCACTAAATAATGGTGCCCAGAAGAAGACTCGAACTTCCACGACCTTGCGGCCACAGGTACCTGAAACCTGCGCGTCTACCAATTCCGCCATCTGGGCTCAGAGGCTCCCCAGCGGAGGCCGCCGGGGTGGTGTGAGCGGTGTTTAGTCCGGCGGCCGGGTACGGTCAACAGGCTAAATGCATTTTTTTGAAATCAGGTGCATTTTTTCTTCCGTCGCCTGCGCAGGATGCCCGGTGGCGTGACAGAATGGACTGTGACGCCACCCGGACACGTGCGAAAAATGGCAGGTGAGATCGGATATGGCAGGCGGCGCAGTCACGCGCCACAGACAGGAGCGGTTCATGACACGCAGGGTGGCAACGGTTTTTGGCGGATCGGGATTCGTGGGGCAGTCCATTGTCGGGCGGCTGGCGCGGGCGGGATACGTGGTGCGCGTGGCCGGGCGCAGCGCAGGCATGGCCCCGGCGCTGCGCATGCAGGGCGAAGTGGGGCAGGTCGTGCCCGTTGTCGCCTCCATCACGGACGAGGCCGCCTGCGTCGCGGCGCTGGAGGGGAGTGATCTTGCCATCAACCTTGTGGGCATCCTTTCGCCGCGCGGGCGCGTAACCTTCGAGGCGATCCATGTCGAGGGGGCGGGGCGTGTCGCCCGGCTGGCCGCCGCCGCCGGGGTGGAGCGGCTGATCCATGTCTCGGCGCTGGGGGCTGCAATCGACAGTCCCTCCGCCTACGCACGCAGCAAGGCGGAGGGAGAATGCGCCGTCGCCCGCGCCATGCCGCAGGCGGTGATCATCCGGCCCTCGCTCATATTCGGGGTGGACGGGCCGTTTCCCGCCATGTTTGCGCGCATGGCGCGGTTCATGCCGGTCGTGCCGGTATTCGGCGCGGCTACCCGGTTCCAGCCGGTCTGGGTGGGTGATGTGGCCGAGGGCATGCTGCGTATCGCAACGGGGGAACACATGGCGGGTGCCGTGTTCGAATTCGGCGGGCCGAAAATCATGACCATGCGCCAGATCGTGGCATGGTCGGCGCGGTGGGCGGGCCATCCGCGTCCGCTGTTCGAGGTGCCGCGCTGGCTGGCCAGTGCGCAGGCCAGCGTGCTCGAGCACCTGCCCGGCAAGGTGCTGACACGCGACCAGGTCCGGCTGCTTTATGTCGACAATGTCGTGGCCCCCGGCGCGCGCACGATCGAAATGCTGGGCATCACGCCCGCCCCGATGGACCTGATCCTGGGCTGAGGCAGGAAAACTGGGGGAATTTGCCGTTTTCTTCCATTAAGGTCAGTACTGCTGTCTTTTCTTTGCGTGTGGGGTTGCGTAGGTCTGTCCCTCGCCACGGGGGTGCAGGTGCCGCCATGGCATCCTTATCCATCCGCACACCGGGGGCAGACCGATGGCCGAGCGCATGCTGAAATTCGTCTCTGTGGCGCAGGAGCAGCCGGACAAGCGGCCTGCCGGGGCGCGCAGCAGGGATTTCAATGAAATCTATGAGGAATTCGTGCCCGCCCGGGCCGAAGCACAGTCCTCGCGCTGCTCGCAGTGTGGCGTGCCGTTCTGCTCGGTGCACTGCCCGCTGGGCAACAACATCCCCGACTGGCTGATGATGACGGCGGCGGGCCGGATGGAGGAAGCGTACGAACTTTCGTCCGCCACCAATACCTTCCCCGAAATCTGTGGCCGCATCTGCCCGCAGGACCGCCTGTGCGAAGGTAACTGCGTGATCGAGGACGGGTTCGAGAGCGTCACCATCGGCGCGGTCGAGCGCTACATTACCGATACCGCCTTTGATAACGGCTGGGTCAGGCCGGTGAAGCCGGTGGCCGAGCGTGACGAAAGTGTTGCCATCATCGGTGCCGGTCCCGGCGGGCTGGCCGCCGCGGTGCAGCTGCGCGAGCAGGGGTACCAGGTCCATGTATATGACCGTTACGACCGCATTGGCGGCCTGATGATGTATGGCATCCCCGGCTTCAAGCTGGAAAAGGACATTGTCCTGCGCCGCCACAAACTGCTGGTGGAATCCGGCGTGCAGTTCCATCTGGGCAAGGGTATTGGCGATGCGGATGGCGCGGACAGCATTGCATTCTCCACCCTGCGCGCGCGCCATGATGGCGTGCTGATTGCAACGGGTGTGTACAAGTCGCGTGATATCGGTGGTCCCGGCGCCGGCCTGAATGGTATCGTGCGCGCGCTGGATTACCTGACGGCGTCCAACCGCGTCTCGCTGGGTGACAGGGTCGCGGAATATGACAGTGGCGAACTGAATGCCGCGGGCAGGTCGGTCGTTGTGATCGGCGGTGGCGATACGGCCATGGACTGCGTGCGCACCGCCATCCGCCAGGGTGCGAAGTCGGTCAGGTGCCTGTACCGCCGCGACCGCGCCAACATGCCCGGCTCCGTGCGTGAAGTGAAGAATGCCGAGGAAGAGGGCGTCGAGTTCGTGTGGCTCGCGGCCCCGCAGGCGTTCGAGGGCGAAGGCCACGTGAGCGGCGTGCGCGCAACCCGCATGAAGCTGGGCCTGCCCGATGCATCGGGCCGCCAGTCCGTCGAGCCGGTGGAAGGCAGCGCCTTTACGCTGGAAGCCGACATGGTGGTCAAGGCGCTGGGCTTCGACCCCGAACCGCTGCCCACGCTGTGGGGCCAGCCGGAACTGGAGGTCTCGCGCTGGGGCACGCTCATGATCGACCGCCACACGTTCATGACCAGCCTGCCCGGCGTGTTCGCGGCGGGTGACATCGTGCGTGGGGCCAGCCTGGTGGTGTGGGCCATCCGCGATGGGCGGGATGCGGCAGCGCAGATGCATGCATGGCTAGAGGAATTGACGGCCGCACAGGCCGAGGTGGCGGAGTAAGCATGATGGATCAGTTTGAAAACCAGTCCACCGATTTCGTTCAGGAATGGCGCGACAACGCGCAGGCCATTTCCGGCCTGTACACCCCCGCCGATGAACACGATGCCTGCGGCGTGGGCATGGTCGCGGCGCTTGATGGCAGGCCGCGCCGTGATGTGGTGGAAGCCGGTATCGCGGCGCTCAAGGCGGTATGGCACCGGGGGGCCGTCGATGCCGATGGCAAGACCGGCGACGGTGCTGGCATCCATGTCGAGATCCCGCAGGATTTCTTTGCCGATGCGATCCATGCCGGCGGCGCCGAAGGCGGCGTGGACAGCCAGATTGCGGTGGGCATGGTCTTCCTGCCCAAGACCGATATCGCGGCACAGGAACGCTGCCGCCAGATCATCGAAAGTGAGATCCTGGCCTTTGGCTACAGCATCTATGGCTGGCGGCAGGTGCCCATCAACACCGACTGCATCGGGGAAAAGGCCAACGCCACCCGCCCCGAGATCGAGCAGATCCTGATCCGCAACCTGCCCGGCAGTGCCGAGGCCGAGTTCGAGCGCGATCTGTACGTGATCCGCCGCCGGATCGAGAAAAGCGCCATTGCCAACCAGGTGGACCTGTATGTCTGCTCGCTGTCGTGCCGGTCGCTGATCTACAAGGGCATGTTCCTGGCCGAGCACCTGACGGAGTTCTATCCCGACCTGCTTGACCCGCGCTTTGTCAGCCGCTTCGCGATCTATCACCAGCGCTATTCGACCAACACCTTCCCGACATGGAAGCTGGCCCAGCCCTTCCGTCGGCTGGCCCATAATGGTGAGATCAACACCATCTCGGGCAACGTCAACTGGATGAAAAGCCACGAGACCCGTCTGGCCGACCCCGTCCTTGACCCGTATATGGATGACCTCAAGCCCGTGGTGCAGGCACAGGGGTCGGACACGGCATGCTTTGACAACGTGTTCGAACTGCTGACCTTTGCCGGGCGTGATGCGCCCATGGCGCGCTGCCTGATGATCCCGGCCAGCGTGGGCGGCAATTCCGCCATGCCGCAGCGGCACCGGGACATGTATTCCTACTGCAACGCGGTGATGGAACCGTGGGATGGGCCGGCCGCCATATGCGCCACCGACGGACGGTGGATGGTGGCCGGCCTCGACCGCAGTGGCCTGCGCCCGCTGCGCTACACCGTGACCGGCAGCGGCCTGCTGATCGTGGGGTCCGAGACGGGTATGGTAAAGGTGCCCGAAGCCGATATCGTAAGCCGTGGCCGCCTTGGCCCGGGGCAGTCGCTTGCACTCGACCTGCATGCGGCAAAGCTCTACAGCAACGAGGAACTGCTTGATGAGCTGTCCGGGCGGCAGGATTTCTCCGCCTGGGTGAAGCGCACGCAGGAAATCTCGTCCATTGTCCGCCCCGATGGCAGCGAGCCGGTGCTGTATGACGCCGAAACCCTGCGCCGTCGCCAGCTTGCCGTTGGCCTGACGCTGGAAGATCTTGAAACCATCCTGCAGCCGATGGTGGAAAATGCGGCGGAGGCCATCGGGTCGATGGGTGATGATACACCGCTTGCGGTGCTGTCCACCCGCTACCGGGGTCTGGCGCATTACTTCCGTCAGGCCTTCAGCCAGGTCACCAACCCGCCCATCGACAGCCTGCGGGAGACGCGGGTGATGAGCCTCGTGACCCGTCTTGGCAACCTTGGCAACATCCTGGAGGAAAGCGAGAGCCAGTGCGACCTGCTCCAGCTGCCTTCCCCGGTGCTGACCACGGGTGAATTCCAGGCGCTGGTCGATTTCTGTGGCAAAAATGCCTGTATCATTGACTGCACCTTCCCCGCCGCCGAGGGTGAGGCCGGACTGCGCGCCGCCATTGCCCGCATCCGCGCCGAAGCCGAGGACCGCGTGCGCCAGGGCTGCACCCATGTGTTCCTGACCGATGAGCACCAGTCCGGTGATCGCGCCTACATCCCCATGATCCTGGCCACGGCAGCGGTGCACACGCATCTGGTGCGCCAGTCGCTGCGCACGTTCACATCGCTCAACGTCCGCTCGGCGGGTGCGCTGGACGTGCATGCCATCGCGGTCACGATCGGGGTGGGGGCGACCACGGTCAACCCGTATCTGGCGCAGGAAAGCATTGCCGACCGCCACCGCCGGGGCCTGTTCGGCAGGCTGACGCTGAGCGAGTCGGTGGAGCGTTACCGCAAGGCGGTGAACAAGGGGCTGCTCAAGATCATGTCCAAGATGGGCATCTCCATCGTGGCATCGTATCGCGGCGGCTACAATTTCGAGGCCATCGGGCTGTCGCGTGCGCTGACGGCGGAATTCTTCCCCGGCATGCCCTCGCGCATTTCCGGCATCGGCCTGACCGGCATCGCGCGCAATGTGCTGAGCTTCCACCACAAGGCGTGGAACAGGCAGGTCGAGACACTCTCGGTCGGCGGACGCTACAAGCTGCGCCGCACGGGTGAGGTGCATGCGTTTGATGGCAACCTGATCCACATGCTCCAGACTGCTGTGACCACGGGCAGCTTCTCGGTCTACCAGCGTTATGCCGATGCCGTGCGCCGCCAGCCGCCGGTGGCGCTGCGTGACCTGCTGGATTTCCGTGGCGGCCGCACGGCCATCCCCGTGGAATCGGTCGAGAGCATCACCGAACTGCGCAAGCGCCTGATCGCCCCCGGCATCTCGCTGGGCGCGCTGAGCCCCGAAGCGCACGAGACGCTGTCCATCGCCATGAACCGCATCGGTGCGAAATCCGATTCGGGTGAGGGCGGTGAAGACCCGGCACGCGCCAGGCCGCGCGCCAATGGCGACAACGCATCGTCCGCCATCAAGCAGATCGCGTCGGGCCGCTTTGGCGTGACCGCGCAGTACCTCAATGACTGCCGCGAGATCGAGATCAAGATGGCGCAGGGGGCCAAGCCGGGCGAGGGCGGGCAGCTGCCCGGCTTCAAGGTGACCGGACTGATCGCGAAGCTGCGCCACGCAACCGAAGGCGTGACTCTGATCTCGCCGCCGCCGCATCACGACATCTACTCGATCGAGGATCTGGCCCAGCTCATCTACGACCTCAAGCAGATCAACCCCGAGGCTACCGTGACCGTGAAGCTGGTCGCACGCTCCGGCATCGGCACGATCGCGGCA